>JAAFJC010000017.1 GCA_013297925.1 Comamonadaceae bacterium | reverse complement strand
GCAAAGAAGTGATTGATTTCAATGCCGATCACCAGACGATCACCAACACTGGCCAAGCTATTCTTGTGATTGATTTGAAGGCTTTTGGTGATCCTGCGGTGTTCAAGCAAGCCGCAGACACTTTGATTCGAGATCTGCGCGCCAGCGCAAAGTTGCCCGGTGTGGATCGCATTTGGCTGCCCGGCGAGCAAAGCCAGCTCAAGCGCCGGCGCTATGCCAAAGAAGGCATCCCGATTGCCACCGGTTTGCTCAACGACTTGAACCAACTCGCGCTAGACATCGGCATTGCGCCGCTCGTTGACGCAGATGCTGGATAGATCACAACACCTTTAGACAGGACACATCATGGGACTGAAATTTTTAGAGCACATGCTCATCTTGACGCATGACCCCGACGCCACACGCGATTGGTTTTGCGAGAACTTGGGATTTCGCAATGGCTATCACCCGGAATTTGGTTTCCCGGTGTATTGGCTCTACATCGGCGAGCAAGATGTAGTGCACATCGGCAAAGCTCGCCACTCGACGCATCAAGACACCTACCTGCAAACGCCCAGCGATCAAGCCGGTGTGGATTACTCGGCAGCGGGCGCACCGGGCTCAGGCCGCATCGATCATGTGTGCTTCAACTGCGAAGGCATTGAAGAATTCATGGAGCGGCTCACAAAAAATGGCGTCGAGTTCAGCGAACGCAAAGCGCACAACTCCAATCTATATCAGCTTTTTATGCGCGAGCCCATCAATGGCATCAAAGTCGAGTTGAATTTTCAATGGCACGAAGCGGTGCGCATCGGCCGCGTGCCGGGCATGACGGATGAGGGCAGCAATGACAAGAGCGTGGCGCAAGTCAATGCGCATGAGCGCTCAAGCAAAAGCGAATCTCAATTTGAGGATAAAGCATCATGAACGCCCCCACATCCAAGCAGCATCTTGCACCTGCCTACATCTTCTCGCCCCCGCCAGCCGTGAGCCTGCCCGTGCAGGGCGAAGCCGCTCGCTTTGCCGTGAACCGCATCTTCTGCGTGGGGCGCAACTATGCGGATCACGCCAAAGAGATGGGGCACGATCCTAGCCGCGAGCCACCTTTCTTCTTCATGAAACCTGCGAGCACCATCGTGAGCGATGGCGGCCATTTCCCTTATCCAGCACTGAGCAAAGATGTGCATCATGAGATTGAGCTTGTGGTTTGCTTGAGCCAAGGTGGCAAAAATATTTCTGCCGATCAAGCTTTGAGCCATGTGTATGGCTACGCCGTGGGGTTAGACATGACGCGCCGCGATCTGCAATCCGAGGCCAAAAAGATGGGACGGCCTTGGGATACGGGCAAAGCCTTTGATCACTCCGCGCCCTGCGGCACGGTGCTGCCCGCCGCACAGTGTGGCCATCTCGCGCAAGGCGTTGTGGTGCTTACCGTGAACGGCCAACCCCGCCAAAGCGGCGATCTCAAAGATTTGATCTGGAATGTGCCCGAGACGATTGCCTATCTCAGCACCCTGTTTGAGCTGTCAACCGGCGATTTGATCTACACCGGCACACCCGCTGGCGTAGGCCCTGTGGTGGCTGGCGATGTCATGCTCGCTCGCATTGCGGGGCTGCCTGATTTAGCCATCAATGTTGTTTGAATTTACTTCGTAGTATTTGAGGAGACACACCATGAAACGCCGCCAATTTATTCAGTATTCCGCGCTAGGCGCATCTGCCAGCTTGGGCTCAATTAGCTTGGCACAAAGCTACCCCAAAGGGGCTGTGACGGTGATCTTGCCGCTGCAAGCAGGCAGCGCATCGGATGTGGCCGTGCGCCATATGTCGGAGCGCCTAGCGCAAAAATTTGGCGTGGGTTTTGCGGTAGAAAACATCGCTGCCGCCGCTGGTGTGGTGGGCTTGGATAAAGTGGCCAAAGCCAAGGCCGATGGGCAAACCGTGGCCGCGCTCAATAACAGCATCATGACCATCTTGCCGCATCTGCAGCCGCAGAATGTGAAGGTGGATACGCGCAACGATTTTGTGCCGATCACGGGCATCGCCAATATTCCCACTTTCATCACAGTACCGGCAAATTCACCCGTCAAAAGTATCAAAGATTTGCTCACGCGCGCTCGCAGCGAGAGCGGCAACATGACTTACTCTTCAGGCGGCGTAGGCAGCCCTCAGCATCTAGCCACCGAGCTGCTCATGTCGATGACTCAGATCAAGCTCACGCATGTGCCTTACCGGGGTGCCACGCAAGCGGCTTTGGCTGTTGCAGCCAACGAAGTGCAGGTTATGTCGATGGCCTTGCCTTTGGCTCAGCCTTTCTTACCGAATAACAAAATCCGCTTTCTCGCTTATTCTGGCCTAGAGCGGCATCCGCAATTCCGCGATGTTCCCACGGTGAATGAACAAGGCATCAAAGGCTATGAATACTCATCCTGGGTGGGATTTTTCATGCACAAAGATACGCCGGCAGATATCGTCAGCATCTTGCGCAAAGAAAGCGAAGCCATTGTCGGTTTGCGTGATTTTCATTCGCAATTGATCCGCTCTGGCCTCGATCCTTGGCCGCAAAGTGCTGCCCAACTTGGCAAAATCGTTCAGGACGACTACGCCAAATGGCAGCGCGTGATCAAGGATGCCAAGATTCAAGCGACATGATCGCGAAGCATCTGCGTCTCAGCCATGAATGTGATTCGATTGGGCGGCTACCAAGGTGAAGATTCCATCTTGACGGCTGGCCTCGCGCTATTGGCGTCACAGTTGCGCTCACAGCATCCTCAATGGATCATCAACCTTGAGCAAGATGTTACAGCCCGGGGCGAGACCGCGCGCTCGTTGTTCAGTAGCATCGATTGTGGTGTGCGGCATATGGGATACATGGCCTCTGGCTATTTGGTTGCGCAAGTGCCTGAGTTGGCGCTGCTTGACATGCCCTTCGCCATTCAAGATCGTCAGGCCGCTCTGGAAGCGTTAGATGGCTCAGTAGGCCAGTGGCTTACGCAGTGCATTGAACGGCGCACTGGTTATAAGCTGCTGGGCTTCTGGGACAACGGTTTTCGCCATCTTTCCAACAGCGTGCGCCCCATTTCTCGCGCCGCAGACTGCAATGGTCTTCGCATCCGCACTCTTGACAGCGCCGTCTATCGACAGTCTTTGGCCAGCCTAGGCTTCGTGCCGCAATCGATTGATGTGAAAGATTTTGTGCAGGCACTCAAAGCAGGCAGTGTCGATGCGCAAGAAAATCCGCTGGCGAACTTTACGTTGTTCTCTGTAGGCAAATACCATTCGCACCTGAGCTTGAGTGCACATTTTTTTGGCGTTTTGCTGCTGGTTTGTCATCGCGACTGGTTTGATGCGTTATCCGCAAAGCAACAGGATGATCTGACGCAAGCCGCACACGTGGCCACGCGGCATCAACGTGAGCTGGCCGCTCAAGAAGACGGCATCACGCTGCCTGCATTGCTTCGCCAAGGCGTTGCCGTGATCGCATCTAGCGAGCTCGATAGAGCCTCATTGATCCAGGCCACAGAAGCGGTGCGAGCAGAGGCTGCTCGCTCTCTCCCAGCCGCGCAAATACGTGCCTACGTACAACACTGATTTTTACTTGACGTTGAACATTATGATTTTAGAAATTGCTACCCTCACCATCCAATCTGGCCAACAAGCCGCTTTCGAAGCGGGTGTGGCGCAAGCCATTCCAGTTTTTTTGCGTGCGAAAGGCTGTAGAGGCCTGCAACTGCAGCGGTGCATTGAAGACCCCTTGTCTTACAGGCTTCATGTCCAGTGGGATACCCTTGAAAACCATACAGTCGAATTTCGCACATCGCCTGATTTTCAAGTTTGGCGCGGTTTGGTGGGTCAATACTTTTCTTCTGCCCCGCAAGTGGTGCATTCTGAGCAAGTGCTGAGCTCACATTAAGGAAAACACGCTTGTCGGGTCACACTGGCAATGCTAGCCTTTGGGGGTTGAAAAGTAGTTGTTCTGTAGTACCCCCATGATTCACACCAATGCACCTAGCCGAGCGTCAGGCATTTCAAATGTAAAAACCTACGGGATGCTCGAACGTGCAGACCATCCTGATTTCGATATTCGCTTAAAGGGTGTTCGCACTGCGCTAGTGACTCCGCACCGGCATGAGTATTTCCAAATTCAGGTCGGCTTAGATGGACAAAGTAATCAGGCCATTGGCGGTGCAGTGCGGCCTTTCGGTCCGCGCTATTTGAGCTTCGTGCTGCCTTATCGGGTCCATATGGTGCCACATCCGGTGGGTTCAAACTACTGCATTATCAATTTCCAGCAAAAGTTCTTGTGGCCTGCGCTTGAAGTTGACCCACTCGATTTAGACGATACGCCGATGGCGCGCTGCCCTGACTTGGCGCCTTTTCTTTTTCAGGAATACATCGATTTTGAATTCAATGAAGCTGATTTTGCTCGCATCCGCAGCTGGATTGATGAAATGCAAATCCTCAATCAAGACCGCAGCTTTGGCGCGTTGACGGGCATTCGAGGTATCTTGCAGCAAATTATTGGGCTTGCTTGCGTGCGCAAGCAAGCCGAGCTGCTGCACTGCTCGGTACAGCATGGCGGTAAAACCTCGCAACGTGATGCCTTGCAGCGGGTGGTGCGCTATGTGAAAGACAATTTAGACAAAGAGATCAGCCTAACTGAGGCTGCAGCCGCCGCATTTTTATCGCCCAACTACCTGACTCACTTATTAAAAAAAGAAACCGGGCGGACCTTCACCGATTTGGTCACAGACCGACGGATGGAGCGTGCCAAGGAGTTGCTTTCCACTTCGAATATCCGCGTGCGAGAGGTTGCTTATCAATGCGGCTTCAACGATGAAGCGTATTTCAATCGGCGCTTTCGCCAGCAGTTTCAGCAAACCCCGAAGCAGTTTCGCGAGGATGTTATCGCTCAGGTCGCGGCCTAACCGTGACAGGCCAGCAATAGCCTCGATAATCGAGACATGGAATTTTTCAACCGGCTGTCGCCGAAGACCATCGGCATCACATCAGCCATCATCACCATTGCAGTGTGGACATCATTCATCGTGGTAGCGCGATTTATGGCGCTCAAATCACTTACGCCCTTGGATATCGTGCTTTGCCGTATCGTGGGTGCGGCTTTGGTGCTGCTACCTTGGGGGTATTTCATGGTGCGCAAGATGCGCGCTGAGAATCCGCAAGCGATCACTTCTCTGTGGATTTCTCCGCTGCCCTTGAAGCTCACAGTCACGCTCGGCCTGTTTGGCGGCGTGGGCTATGCGGTGCTGGCTTACAGCGCTTTTACCTTTGCACCTGCCGCACATGGCTCGGTGCTGATGCCCGGGCTGCTGCCACTTTCTACCGCTTTGCTGTCTGTGCTGCTGCTGGGCGAAATGCTCAATAGAGGTCGCAAGATGGGATTGCTACTGATTTTGTGTGGCGGCGTGCTCGTGGGCGGGGCATCAATTTGGCAAGCTTACGCAGATTCTGCAAGCGGCTCGCAGGTGTGGAAAGGTGATTTGCTCTTCGTTTGCGCGAGCAGTTGCTGGGCTTTCTACACGGTGCTGTGCAGAAAGCACAAGCTTGAAGCTGTGCCCACGACGATTGCTGTGATTGTGTTTTGTGTGCTGGCCTATATCCCACTGTATGCGCTGCTCGTGGGCGCCGGCGTGCTGGTGAGCAAGTTCGCTACCGCGCCCTTGTGGGAAATCCTCTTTCAAACCTTTTGGCAAGGCTTGGGTTCGGTGGTGATCTCAGGCATCGCGTTCACGCAGATGATTCGCTACTTTGGCCCCGTGCGCAGCACCATGATCACAGCTCTCGTGCCGGGGCTTTCGGCACTGGGCGCGGTGATTTTCCTCGGCGAACCCCTTGGATGGAATTTGATGGTGGGCTTGGGCCTGGTGACGATTGGCATCATCGTGGGCGTGCGAGCTGCCTCTGCACCTAAGGCTCTTGTAGGACCTGCGAAAGCATGAAGCTGCTGGCCTTTGATTGCTCCACGGAGACTTTAAGTATCGCCGTACAAAACGGCGAGCAAATCTTCAGCTACGAGGGCGCGGGCGGTGCGCAAGCCTCATCCACCATGATCCCAACGATTGAGAAGCTGATGAACGAGGCCAGTTTGCAATACGCGCAGCTCGATGCACTCGTGTTTGGCCGCGGGCCTGGCTCATTCACCGGGCTGCGCACAGCTTGCTCAGTGGCTCAGGGCTTGGCTTTTGGCGCGGGGATCAAAGTGTTGCCAGTGGACACCTTGATGGCAGTAGCTCAAGAAGCGCAGATACAGCTTGCATCACGTGGGGAGACAGCACTACACATCCTCGCGGCGCTGGACGCACGGATGAGTGAGGTGTATGCAGCTCACTATGAATTCAATAGCGTGTTGCGCAGCATTTATGCCGGCGAACTGCTTAAAAAGCCTCAAAATCTCATTGAGAACTCGCCTTCGCAACCTGTTTTGATCGCAGGCAATATCCGCCCCATTTTGGATGCGCACCTCAGCCCAGAAGCACTGGCTTTGCCATACATCCAAGCCCTGCCTACGGCACGTGCTCTGCTCCAACTTGCACCCGCCTTGATCGCCGCCGGCGGCTTGGTTGATGCGCACGAAGCGCTGCCCTTGTATATTCGCGATAAAGTTGCTTTGACAACCGCAGAGCGTGAAGCACACAATACCAAGTCATGAGCACAAACGCCACATCTTTGGCCTCCATTCTGCCCTCCGGCTATGCCAGCCTCTTCCCGCAAGAGGCCAGCTTTGCTGCGATGCGCGTGGAAGATTTGACTGAGGTGATGCATGCCGAGCGCGAGGCCTATCCCTGGCCTTGGAGCGAAGGCAATCTCCGCGAGAGCATCGTCCAAGGCCAATGCTGCCAAACCTTGCGCGGCAACGGTGGCGAGCTGCTGGGCTATTACATCGCGATGCCCGGCGTGCAAGAGGTTCATTTGCTCAATATTACGGTAGCGCCGGCTTTTCAAAGACAAGGCTGGGCGCGCGTGATGCTGGATAACCTGCACGATTGGGCGCGTGAGCTTGGGAGCCAATGGGTGTGGCTGGAAGTGCGTGAAAGCAATACCCGCGCCATTGCCATTTATGAGCAATACGGCTTTCGCCGCGTAGGCGTGCGCAAGGCTTACTATCCGCTCGATGGCTTGCGGAGAGAAGACGCGATTGTGATGAGCAGCCAACCATGACTGAAGCCACACAAGATACCTCATTTGACTACACGCTTGATGAGCGCCAGCGCAGCATGCTTGATGCGATGGGCATCAAGATGTGGCTGCCTGAGCCTGAAGCCGAAGCTGCGCCACAAGTGGCTGCCCAAGCCCCTCTGCAAGCAGTTTCCACAGAGAATTCAGAGCAAAAGCAGCCGATAGCTGGCATGAATACTGCGCAACCAGCTATAGAAAAAATAGCGCCTATTTCTTCAACTGCTGTACCAATGCCAGCCAGTATCGCACTTGCTCCGCGCCCCTCAGGCATCGAGCAAATGGATTGGCCAACTTTGCAAAGCACAGTCTCTGGCTGCCAAGCCTGCAGCCTCTGTGCTTCACGCAAGAACACGGTGTTTGGCGTGGGCCAAGCACCTGCAGACAACACACAAACCCCGCAAGTCGATTGGCTCATCATTGGCGAGGCGCCCGGAGAAAATGAGGATATTCAAGGCGAGCCCTTCGTTGGCCAAGCCGGCAAACTGCTGGATAACATGCTCGCGGCGATGAAGCTTGGTATCAATGGAGCGGGTCTCACGAGAAGCCAAGGCGTGTACATCGCCAACGTCCTCAAATGCCGCCCACCTGCGAACCGCAATCCTTCGCTTGAAGAAGTGGCGATGTGTGAGCCTTATCTGGCGCGCCAAATCGAGCTGCTGCGCCCGAAAATCATCTTGGCCATGGGCAAATTTGCTATTTTGTCCTTGACCGGCAGCAACGATCCCGTCGGCAAGCTGCGTGGCCGTGTGCATACGCTCAAGCACGCGAGCTACCAAGCCCCCGTCATCGTGACTTATCACCCCGCATACCTACTGCGCAACCTGCCCGATAAGGCCAAGGCTTGGGCAGACTTGCTACTGGCGATGCAGACCTATCGCGAACTACAAGCTGGCGATTCAAGCGCAGTTTAAAAAGCGGCGCTCAACCGTCCAGCGCCCACCGCCAAACACTGCAATTGCCGCAAGCAATGCGCCCCAGAGGATGTGTTGCTGCAAGGCAGCGGGTGCGATTTCTTGCAGCGCAATCACGGCCACAGCATTCACGACGAAAAGACCCAGTGCAGAAAAGCGTGTGGCCAAGCCGACCACAAGGAGCACGGGCAAGATCAGCTCGCCCGCCGTTCCCATAAAAGCAGCCACAGCGGGCGAAAGCAAGGGCACTTTGTATTCCTCCGTGAACAATGCCACCGTCGTTTCCCAATCGCGCAATTTAGTGAGGCCCGACGCGAAGAAGACCCAGGCCACATAAACACGAGCAGCCAATAGCGCGGGATTTTGCAGCGCATCGAGCGCTTTACGCAGTGGCATCCAGAGATGAATCGCTGTTTCGATCAAAGAGAAGGAAGAGGAAGAAGGGGTTTGCGTTGACATTTGGTTTTTTGAATGAAGGCTGAAGACATCAATTCGTCTGCACAGCACCGAGCAACAAGCCCGATTGCACGCTGGCAGACAGCCACGCGCCGAAATCAAATTCAGCGTTTTGTGCGAAAGCAGCATCTACTGCAGCAGCCAAAGATTGGCCTGCTAGCGTGGCTTCGATCAAAGCAGAAGATGCGGCATCTGTACACGCCAACATAGGCCGAAGCCCTTGCCGCCAGACGAGTGCGGCTTGCGGCAGGCTTTGGGCTATCGCCTCCCTTGCAGCCGCATGCAGCTCAGAGGCTCGCGTATCGTGCAGCTGCACAATGGCCACCACGGAATAGATGCTGCGTAGCAAAGCGCAGCCGGGGCTCAGCTGCAAGCGAAGCTGTGCAGGGTTTTGGTCGGAGAGCAATTGGAAGCTCGCAGCATCCAGAGCAGCATCTGAGGCAGTAGCTGCGGCATGCAACGCCCACTCAACGCGCGCCACATCATTCACATAGGGATGCTCTTGCAGCAAAGCTTGCAGCTGCGGCACTAGCAGCAAATATGCAGGCAGCTCATGCCCCCACTGCGCCAGATCGCCACGCCTAGGCGGCATGGCTTGCCAAAAATCTTGCGCGATATGCGAAAAGTTATCCGCACCAAGCAACTGTTGCAATACTGGATAAGCCGTTTGCAAAGCCCGCGCGCTCAGCTCTTGCGCATTGGCGCGATACGCACGCAGGCCGCGCAGCGTGAAAGCTGGATTTTTTAAAGAAAAATGGCCATTTACGGATTCTGCCGGCACAAAATCTGCGCGGAGCGCTCCTAAATTAATAGCATCTAGATGCAGCACATCCAGCAGCGCTGTTTGCTGCATGGCAAGCTGCGCGCTCATGCCAGCGCCTCTGCTGCGATTTGATCAGCGCGCTCGGCTTGAGCGAGCAGCACGTCGATATCAGGAATCGCGGTATCCCATTCAATCAGCGCGGGCGCATCACCAAAGCGGCGCACGGCGTGCTGATAGAGCTGCCACACCTCTTCGCACACTTCGCTGCCATGGTCATCAATCACGATGTCTGCCATCTCGCAATGCCCTGCTAGATGCATTTCACCGACAGCAGTGGCTGGCAGACCATCTAAAAATACCGTGGCTTCATGTAAGGCAAAAGCGCGATCACGCTCAAGACCTTGGGGCACGATGCTTTGCTGATTGAGCGCATTGACAAACACATTGTTCACATCCAACAGCAGCTGGCAGCCGGTGCGCTGCACGAGCTCGCCCAAGAATTGCTCTTCAGAAAAATCGGCTTGCGCGTACTGCACATAGGCACTTAGGTTTTCAACGAGTAACGGGCGCTTCAAACGCTCTTGCACTTGGCTCACGTTGGCGCAAAGTACATCCAGCGATTCGTGCGTGAAAGGCAGGGGCAGCAGATCAGAGGCATGCAGCATCTTGCCGCTCGAACGCACTCCGCGTGCAAAGCAAGCATGATCGCTCACGCGCACCGGCTCAATGCGATTGACCAAATCCGACAGTTGATCCAAATGCCAAGCGTCAATGCCGTGTGCCGAGCCCAGCGAGAGCCCCACGCCATGCAGGCTGATCGGGTAATGTTCGCGCGCGGCGGCCAGCGTTGCTAAGGCCGCGCCTCCAGCCGGGGAGCCAAAGCCAAAAAAATTCTCAGAATGCACTTGCAGAAAGCCCACAGTAGGGCGCTGCTCAAGCACAGCGGCATAGTGCGGATGCCGCCAGCCGATGCCTGTAGGTGCGCGATGGGCTTTTGAATTCATCGAAGCACCGCAGGCATCGCTTGAAAAGACTCAATTCTTGCGAATCAGCTCTTCTTTTCCATCGCGGCTTTTTTGGCTTGCTCAGCCGTCATGCCCTTCATGGTGCCGCAGGTGCCTGCTGGCACATATTTCCACTCGCCTTTGTCGTTGTCCACTTTGGATTGGCCAGCGCAAGAGTGCGTGCCTGCCAAATTGGCGCAATCGTTTTGGCCAGCCTTGGCAATGCCGTAGCATTTTTCTTTTGCAGGAGCAGTCTGCGCCATCACGGCTGTGGCGAGGAAAGAAGTGCTGAGCAAAGTGGCAGCTGCAGCAGCGATAAATGCGCGTTGGTTCATAAAATATCTCCAATGAAAAAAGTTGAAAATGAAATCACACTGAGCATTGATCTGATTGATCACGCATCAGGTGATTGTTAGTGCGGCCAAGAGGCATGCTTCTTACACACCTTCAAAGTTATTTCGTGAAAATATTTACAGCAACTCAGAAATATCGTCCCACACCTCGGCTGGAATCCGGCCTTGGTAGCGCTTGACGACATCACCCTTTTTATCGATCACCAAGGTCAAAGGCAATGTCGTTGCTGTGCGGCTTCGCATGACTTCCGTCGTACCCAAGCTATCGCGATAACTGGGCTCATACGCCCAAAGCTGCGTGAGCCGCTCGCCTTTAGGCACAGAAGCATTGATGATCGCGTTGTAGCTGTCCACATCGCTGGCGCGGCGGTCTGCGCTGATGAGCACCGTGGTGAAGGGCTTGCCCTGCCAGCCCTTGGCGTTGTCGCGCAGCTCATGCATTTTGTCGCGGCAAACGGCGCAATCCGTTGCCCAAAACATCACGAGCACCACTTTGCCCTTTAGTTTGGCCAAGTCGAAAGGCTGACCATCCATGGTCTTGCCAAGGATTTGTGCGTTTTTGGGCAAAGCGGGCTGCGCCTGAGAGAACTCACTAACAAGCAACAAGCTCAGCGCAAGCAACAAGGCATAGAAACTTTTGTTCATCCGGTAGCTCCTTAAAGTGCGTACAGGTCAATATGTCGCGAAATGATGGTAAAAACTTACACAAGGAGAAACCCATGAGCTTTGAGCGTGAAGTGGCTGAGCAGCGCACTTATCTGCTGAAATTTGCCCGCCTGCAATTGCGCAACGAGGCTTGGGCAGAGGATGCCGTCTCAGAAACCATGCTGGCCGCCATTGCCAAGCCGCAGGCTTTTGGCGGAAAAGCGCAGCTGCGCACTTGGCTGGTGGGCGTGCTCAAACACAAAGTGGTGGATTGCCTGCGCACCAATTTGCGCGAGCCCAATGTGGCCGATATGCGTGGCAATGCTGAAGACGATATGAGTGAAGGCGATTTGATCGATGCGATTGGCTTCAAACAAGATGGTCATTTTGCAGACAAACCAGCAGATTGGGGCAACCCGGATCAGGATCTCTCCCAGCGCCAATTCATGGCCGTGATGGATGCTTGCATTGCCAAGCTGCCCGCTGTGCAAGGCCGGCTCTTCCTGATGCGCGAATGGCTGGAGCTGGATGCCGAAGAAGTGTGTAAGACTTTGAACATCACTTCTACTAACCTGTATGTGCAGCTGCACCGCGCCCGCCTCAAGCTACGCGAATGTCTGCAATTGAATTGGTTTGGTCAGCACGCGACCTAAAATACAAATCTTTATGGACTATCCCCTCCGTCGCAGTTGCAAAGAAGTCGCCCACATGGTGGTGGCTATGCAAGATCGCCCTCTGAGCCTCCAACAGACGGCGGCTCTGCGCCTGCACATGGCCATTTGCAAAGCATGCCCCGGCTTTGAAAAGCAATTCCTCACGATGAACAGCGCGATGAAGCAGTGGCGCAACTATGCGGGCGATGAGTCTGAAGCGAGCTCCGCCAAGTAAGCCAGGCCTCGCCTGCTGCGGCTGCCATACCAACTGAGCATTTCGCCATCGACAAGTTGCACCTTGGCTTGCGGCATCCACGCTTTCACTTCTTGTAAATGGCTGGCATCAAAGCGATAAGGCTCGCTAGAGAGCAGTACGCGCTGCACATCGGCAAGCCAGGGCTCATCGCCGTTTAACTTGGGATAGCGGGCCGCACCTGTTTCGCCGCCTTCGACTTCTGGCCAAGTTTGCCAGTCGATCAAATCAAGCATACGGCTGATGTAAGTGTCTCGCGCCACAGTCATCCACGGATCGCGCCAGATCAGATAGAGCACGCGCTCTTGGTGCTTGGCTATGGATTTCAGCTTACCTAAACCTGAGTTTATTTGCTGTTTTAGCTCATTCGCCGGCACATTCATTGCGCAGAGCGCTTCTGAATTCATAGCAAACTCGGCGAGCAACTGATCAATCAGAGCGATGTTGTCTCGCGGCGTTTGCGGATGCGTCACGATCACGCTTGGCACGAATTCTCGCAAGGCATTCACCACCGGCAGCGCGTTCTCATCCATGTTCACGATCACATGCGTGGCGCCAAGCTTTTTGATCTTCGCCAGATTCACATCTTTCGTGCCGCCGACTTTTGGTACGTTTTTAACAATCTCCGCTGGATGAATGCAAAAGCCTGTACGCCCCACCAAAAACTCAGCCAAGCCGAGATCGACCAAAAGCTCAGTGATGCTGGGCACGAGGCAGACGATGCGTGGCGCAGAAGTCACAAAAAAAAGCCTAAATCTGGGGGTTTTTCATGCCAAGGCTAGGCTTTGCAGCCAAAACTTTGACAGTTTTTGATTCTGGCTCATAATCTTAATCGTGTAGATGTTTCGACTTGCGGGCATGTCCGCGAAAAGAAGCTTTTGCTCAGGTCAGGTGATCGGAATAGCAAGTACAGCTCGAGGAATTATGCAGTGCTCAGGACTCCGTCGCTTTTTTAGTTTCCTTTAGGAGTCCAGCGCTTCACAAATTGGCGCAGGCATTGATAGGTAAAGACAAGATGGGTAATCGACTGTACGTTGGCAATCTGCCATATTCTGTGCGTGATAACGATCTGCAAACCGCCTTCGGCGCGTTTGGTTCTGTGACGAGCGCACGCGTGATGATGGAGCGCGATACAGGCCGCTCTAAAGGCTTCGGCTTTGTGGAAATGGCAGACGACGCCCAAGCCCAAGCAGCCATTGCAGGTATGCATGGCCAAGAGCTCGGCGGCCGCACGGTTGTCGTGAACGAAGCTCGCCCAGCTGAAGCTCGTCCTCCGCGTGAAGGCGGCGGCGGTTATGGCGGCGGCGGTGGCCGTGGCGGCTACGGTGGTGGTGGCGGCGGCGGTGGTCGTGGCCCCTACGGTGGTGGTGGCGGTGGTGGCGGTGGCAATGACGGCGGCTTCCGCAGCCCCTATGGCGGTGGCGGTGCTGGCGGCGGCGGTGATCGCCGTGGCGGCGGCGGTGGAGATCGCGGTGGTTATGGCGGCGACCGTGGTGACCGACGCGGCGGTGGTGGCGGCTACGGTGGTGACCGTGGTGGCAACGATCGCGGCTGGGGCAATAACTAAGCCCAGCTGCACGCTTGCAGATTTCTGCAGCTGTCTCCTTTTCCAAGGAACCATTCAAGCGAAACAACACCTCTTGTTGTTTCGCTTTTATTTTTCTTGTCATCCAGAGAATTCAAGGTAAAAATATCATATGGCTTGGCTCAATTGGTTCTCCGGAAAAAAAGACACCGCGTCTGCGCGAGCTTCTGCCTCAGATAGCGTCGCTTCTCAATTCAATTTACCCACACGCCCGCCGCCGATACATCGCGGCACAAATGGCACGGCACAGCCCGCTGTAGCGGCCTCTTCAGCGCGGCTGGAGCAGCGCCGCACAGAACGCAATGCCAAGCGAGAGCTGCTTTTTCAAGCAGTGCGCGAATCCATGGTGCGCGTGGGTGTGCTTTCTTCTTCCTTCAAATTCAAAGTGCTCTCGCTCGATCAGCGTGGGCGCAGCTTTTTGGTAATGATTGAGCTCTCTGCGGAATTCAGCGGAGAAGCCGAAAAACTCGCCGAAATCGAAAACATCATTGCGCAAACCGCCCGCCATCGTTACGACATCGTGGTGCAAGCCGTGTATTGGCGCTATTTCAATGCCGCCACATCAGCCGCCAGTGCGCCAGCACCTTTGCTCGGCGCGATGCACGCACCGATTTCTCGGCCAGCGCCTTTGTATGGCATGGGTGGCTTGGCCAATCTCACTGCATCGGCAGCGCCACCTCCAGTCACTGCGCCTGCACCGTTCCAAACAATCGCCAACAATTCTGGCGCTTTCCCCATCATCGGAGCGACCGCTTCGCAAAAAGCAGCTGCAAGCCAGCCCAAAGCGCCTGCCGAAGATTTGGGCGACGATGAAGTGCTGGCCTTCCGGCGTGCCTTGGCAGCTGGCGCGGCACAAGTCACAGCCCCTAGCCCTGCACCCACATCGCCTACAACTTCCACCTCATTCGCAGCCACCCAACCGATCGTCGCTGTGAAACCCACAGCGCCTGCTCAGCCCGCCGCTGCTGATGCGGCAGCTGCCGCCAAACCCGGCGCAGCGCCCGCACCCACAACGCTTGAGCAAGCGCGCAGCAAACTCTTGCTCACGGGCTATGAAGACACAGAAATGCACGACGATGAGCCGATGCCAGCCCTCAGCGGCACGCAATACGGCGAATTGCGCTAGTGCATGGATTCCCTCACGCATACGCTCGCTGATTTTTTGCGTCAGCATATTCGCACTGTGCCTGATTGGCCAGAAAAAGGCGTGCAATTTCGCGACATCACACCTTTGCTGCAAAACCCGCGCGTCTTTCGCGTCTTGATTGATGCTTTTGTGCATCGCTATATGGAAGGCGGCATGCGCCCGGATGTGGTGGCTGGGCTGGATGCACGCGGCTTCATCTTGGGCTCGGTGATTGCTTATGAGCTGGGCCTGGGCTTTGTGCCGATTCGCAAGAAGGGCAAACTGCCTTTCACCACAGTGGAAGAAACCTACGAGCTCGAATACGGCAGCGCGACTGTGGAACTACACACCGATGCTGTGAAGCCTGGCCAACGCGTGCTTTTGATCGACGATTTGATCGCCACTGGCGGCACGATGATGGCCGGCAAAAAATTGCTGGAAAAGCTGGGCGCAACTGTTATGGAAGGCGCAGCCATTGTGGATTTGCCTGAGCTGCAAGGCTCTGCGCGTTTGAAGGCGGCGGGCTTGCCTCTCTTTACTTTGGTGAATTTCGCCGGGCACTGATCCCAAGCTTTTCCGAGGCAATGCGACTTTTGCCACGAAATTTACACAACAGATACGATTCTTTGCAATCCAAGGTGCACGGCCAGCAAGCCCAAGGCGTTGAATGTGGGTATCAACAATTGGAGGTTCTTATGAACGCCACGCTTGCATCCCCTGCTCTTGCTCAGTCTGTCTCTGCTGCCTCATCCACCAAGCCCCTGTGGGCAGCGGTTGGTGTACTCAGTGTCTGTGTGCTGGCCATGGGAGCCACCTTGGTCAATGTGAACAAACGCCCTGAGCCTTTGGCGCAAGCTTCGATACCTCTTTCTTCTGCGATGGCGATGAATGCACCTGCTGCCCTCACAGCACCTGGCGGCATGATCACCGAGGACAAAGCAGTAGAAAAACCAGCTGTTGCCGGCACAAAACCTGCGCAAGCAGCTCCTAAAGTTGTAGCAAAGCCCATCGCTGCGCCAGTGGCCAAAGCACCCGCACCTGTTGTTGTGGCACAAGCGCCAAACAGTTCCCCTGAAGTGGCCTCTGGTTATCCACCCGTCGTCTCCTCAACTCCAGCTCCCGTCGTGGTGGCGCAAGCACCCGCTAAGCCTTCTTGCACCAACTGCGGCACAGTGGAGGCCGTCACACCCATCACGCGCGAAGGCCAAGGCTCGGGCGTGGGCGTGGTCGCCGGTGGCGTGCTGGGTGGTGTGGTGGGCAATCAAGTGGGCAAGGGCAATGGCCGTGCAGCAGCCACTGTGTTGGGGGCCATCGGCGGCGGCTGGGCCGGCAATGCGATTGAGAAAAACATGAAAAAAACCACGGCTTACAGCGTGCGCGTGCGCATGGAAGACGGCTCCAGCCGCACGGTTGAGCAAAGCAGCGCACCCATGGTGGGCAGCAAAGTCACGCTCGATGGCAGCACAATACGCCCTGCTTAATCAGCTTCAAACTCCCAACAAAAAACCGCAGTCTCGCTGCGGTTTTTTGTTGCGCTGAGAAAGCTTAAAGTTTCATCATGGTGTTCGCCGCGGAGTCGAGTTTCACGCTGTTGCCCACTGCCCAAGTCGGTGCTTTTTCAGATTCGTAGTTGCGGGTGCTGCCATCTTTCATCTGAATGCTGGTGATGTGAATGGTTTTTCTGGTCATTTGCTTTTGAATTTCATTGCCCAAAATAGCGCCACCCACCGCACCGCCAGCCGTTGCAATCGTTTTGCCATCGCCGCCGCCCACCTGGTTGCCCAGCAAGCCGCCGCCCACCGCGCCTCCGATGATGCCCACCGCGCCGCCCTTGCCTTTGCGCTTTTCACTGCGGATGCCAGTCACGATGCCGCAGGTGTCGCACAGGGCGGCCACTTGGGCGGTTTTGGCTTTTTGATCCTGTGCGGCTTTGATCTTGGCTTGTGCCTCGGCGGCTTCTTTGTTGGCCTTATCAGCCGCCGCTTGGGCAGCAGCTAAATCTTGCTGCGCTTTGACTTGCGCAGGCGTCAGCGGCGCGGCAGGGGCCGTCTGCGCTTGAATGCCGATGGCAGCGCTTGCGAGCAAGCTGGCAAGCAGAAGGGATAGGGCGCGGGAATGCTTCATAGGAGTCTCCAAAAAAGATACTGCGTTCAATGTAACGCTTCCGCGCCAAAGACAAAAGCCCTTGGGCCCGAGACTTTGTGACAAATTTGGTGAAAACCTCTTGGATGAATCTCAGCTCAGCACCACCGAGCTCAAGCGCCGGCGATACGTGGCAACTACTGGATCATCGGGCGGGATGTGGCCTTCGGGCATTTTGGGCTTGGGCTGCTCTATCAGATCGAGCACGGCGATATAGAGCTTGCGGGCTTTGCCTTCCGCGCCACCTTCTTTGTCCCAGAGCTTGTCACGCATGAGAATTTCCAGCAACTCGTCCATCGCAGCGGTGTACTGCCCTGCGGCGATCAGGGCTTGGGCATAGGTGTAGCGGGCAGGGAAATCTCGTTTATTTGCCGCAATTTTTGCATCAAATACGGCTTTCGCCGGCGCAAGATGTGCGGGAGCAGCTATTGAATTAATAGCATCTAAAAGAAGCTGCACACTCTCATAACGCCGCACCACGCTCACCTTGGGAAGCGCGGGTTTGAACTCCGCTTGGGCTGCTGCGGCATCGCCTGCAAGCAGCAGGGCTTGGATGTAGTTGAAGCGGGCGTTGTCGTCATCAGGCGCTTGCTCCACCGCAGCTTTGAGTGCGCCGAGCTGATCTTCCGGCGTGGCTTCTTGCTCAGGCTCTTCGTCTAAAGCTTCTGACATCTCATCAGCCGGCGGCACATGCTTGTCTAAAAACGCTTTGAGCTGGCTCTCAGGCAGCGCGCCCATGAAGCCATCGACCGGCTGGCCATTCATCATCAAAATACAGGTGGGGATGCTGCGGATGCCGAAAGCGGCTGAAAGCTGCTGCTCGTCATCCGAATTGATTTTCACGAGCTTGAAGCGGCCTGCGTAGTCGGTTTCAAGCTTTTCCAGCATCGGGCCAATCGTTTTGCAAGGGCCGCACCAAGGTGCCCAGAAATCGAGCAGCACGGGGATGGTGTTGGAGGCTTCGACGACTTCGGTCTCGAAAGTGGCGATGGTCACGTCAATCATGGCAACGGGTTCTTTAGGGTTATTCGGGGTATACAGGCAGATAGGGGCGCTTGCTTACAATCCAAGGATGACGCAAGCAATCAACATCGGTGTGGTGATGGGTTCCAACTCAGATTGGGAGACCATGCAACACGCTGCGCAGATTCTCACAGATTTTGGCGTGCTTCACGAATGCCAGGTCGTCTCGGCACATCGGATGCCGGATGCGATGTTTGCGTACGCTGAAAATGCCGCTGGCCGTGGCTTGCAGGCGATCATCGCTGGCGCAGGTGGCGCGGCGCATTTGCCGGGCATGCTGGCCGCGAAGACGACGGTGCCCGTACTCGGTGTGCCGGTGGCTTCCAAGCATTTGCAGGGCGTGGATTCGCTGCATTCCATCGTACAGATGCCCAAAGGGATTCCGGTGGCCACATTTGCGATTGGCGCAGCAGGCGCGGCGAATGCAGCTTTGTTTGCTGTGGCGATGCTGGCTTTGCAGGATGCTTCTTTGGCGAAGAAACTGAATGATTTCCGCGCGGCGCAAACCGCTGCGGCCACGGCGATGAAGGTGGGCTTATGAGCACGATCCTCCCCGGTGCTACTCTGGGTGTGCTGGGCGGCGGCCAGCTGGGCAAAATGTTTGTGCAAGCGGCGCAGCGCATGGGCTATTTCACGGCTGTTCTCGACAAAGATCCCATCAGCCCCGCAGGCGCGGTGGCGCACTATCACATCCAAGGCAGCACGGATGACGAAGCCGCACTCGCCCAGCTGATGCAGCGCTGCGCGGCCATCACCACGGAATTTGAAAACGTGTCTGCCCCTGCGATGGTCACGCTTGGCGCGCAGCGCGTCGTCTCGCCCAGTGCAGATTGCGTGGCCATCGCGCAAAACCGCATCGAAGAAAAAAGCATGCTCGCCCAGGTGGCCAAAGCCAGTGGCAATGCGCATGCTGGGCCCGTGCCTTTCATATCGGTAGAAAAGGTTTCTGACATCACCGCAGCGCCCGACAACTGCTTCCCCGGTTTGCTCAAAACGGCCACCCTCGGCTACGACGGCAAAGGCCAAGTGAAGGTGAACACCCGCTCGCAAGCGAGTATTGCTTTCAAGCAGCTGGGTAGCGTGCCTTGCGTCTTAGAGCAACTTGCGCCCTTGGCCGCTGAATGCTCCGTGGTTCTCGCGCGCAATGCAGATGGGCAGATGGTGACGATACCCGTAGCGCGCAACGTGCATGTGGACGGCATCTTGGCCAGCAGTGAGATTTATGAGGGAAATCTGCCACTGGCTGCTATGGAATCTGCGCAGAGTGCTGCGAAATTAATAGCAGAGCATTTGCAGTACGTGGGCGTGCTCTGTGTCGAGTTTTTCATTCTGAAAGATGCGGCAGGCGGCATGAGCGATGCGAGCGAGCTGCGCGTGAACGAGATTGCGCCGCGCCCCCACAACAGCGGGCATTGGAGCATCGAAGGCTCAAGCGTCTCGCAGTTTGAGCTGCAAGTGCGCACGCTTTGCGGTTTGCCGCTGGCGCAGCCTGTGCAACTTGCCAGCTCGGTGATGCTGAATTTACTGGGCGATATTTGGTTCAATGAGGCTGGCGCTGAGATCACCCCTGATTGGGCAGGTGTTTTAGCTCTGCCGGGCGTTTCCTTGCACTTGTATGGCAAAGCCGGAGCACGCAAAGGCCGTAAGATGGGGCATATCACCGTGACTGGCGCGAGCCCTGAGATGGCCGGTAGCGTGGCGCTAGAAGTGGCCGAGAAGCTGGGCTTGCCTTACAAGCCAACGATGCTGGATATCGCCTGAAATCATGGCTGAACTGAGTGTTTCAGAAGGCGCGCGCTTGATCGCGGCAGGTGAGTTGCTCGCATTTCCTACCGAAACCGTCTATGGCCTTGGTGCTGATGCTTCTAGCGATTCGGCCGTTGCAAAGATCTTTGCTGCCAAGGGCCGGCCTGCGGATCATCCACTGATCGTGCATGTGAGTGATCGACAAGCTGCGCTGCACTTCGCTGCGGAGATTCCAGATTTTGCACAGCGCTTGATCGATGCCTTCTGGCCAGGGCCGCTCACCATCATCGTGCCGCGCAAAGCAGGCGTGGCCGCGGCCAGCGCAGGCGGGCAAGACTCCATTGGTCTGCGCTGCCCTTCACATCCGCTTGCTCGTGAACTGTTGGCTGAATGCGCCAAGCTCGGCGTACATGGCATCTCTGCGCCCAGCGCCAATAAATTCGGCAAAGTCAGCCCCACCACGGCAGCGCATGTGAAGGCTGAATTTGGCGATGCTGTGCCCGTGCTCGATGGCGGCGCATGCGACGTGGGCATTGAATCCACCATCATCGATTGCACACGCGGCAAGCCTGTGCTCCTTCGCCCCGGCGTGCTCACACCATCGCAGCTTGAAGCGGCGATGGGTCTGCCCTTGACCGACCCCGTTCGGGCTGAGCTCGCCGAAGCCCCCGCTCCCCGCGCCTCCGGCACCCTCGAATCCCACTACGCCCCCGCTGCCCCGCTGCGTCTCATGGATGCCAAAGCCCTGCAAACCGCCCTCGATTTGCTTGGATCAGACGGTAAAAACATCGCCATCTACGCCCGCAGCCCACTTCAACCCAAGAGTCATCAAATCATCCTTCGCCGCATGCCCGCAGATGCGCTCGCCACCGCGCAGCAGCTTTTTGCGGTGTTGCGTGAGTTTGATGGCCACCAAGTCAAGCTCATCTGGGTCGAAACCGTGCCGGCCGATGTGGCTTGGGATGGCGTGCGCGATCGTTTGCAGCGCGCAGCTGCCTGAAGGTCATCGCGGTTAAGATCGCGTATTGTTTGTTTTTTTGAAGAGTTTTTCCATGACAGGTTTGATCCGACTGAAAGCTTTTTTTGTATTGGCCGCTGGCTTGGCGCTTTCTGCGCTGCTGGCTGCGTGCGGGTCGGGCTCTACATTTGAGCCTCTGGTGCCTACCCGTGTGATCAGTTTTGGTGATGGTTTGTCTGACATCAACCCAACCGCCCGGTTCACAGTGAATGATGGCACTGTGAATATTTGGGTCAAGCGTGTGGCCACCAACTATGGCAAAACCATCACCTCCTCCATCTCTCCCGGAGGCTTAGGCTTTGCACGTGGTGGCGCCCGTGTGAATACACCAGGTACGAATCCAATCTCCGATCAAATTGGCGCATTCCTTGTGGCGAACACCATAGGCGCAAGCGATCTCATCATCGTAGATGCGGGTGTAGCCGAATTAGCGGCGCTAGCTGCTGCCAATTCGAACGATGTTGCCCTCGCCGCGGCTGCTGGTCTCGCTGGCCGTGCTCTTGCAACTGAAGTGCTTCGTTTGACAGCTGCAGGAGGCAAGCACGTCGTGATTGCCAATGCGCCTGATCTTGGGAAATCTCCGCTCGCCACAACAGCACCCGCTCGTGTCGCCGGGCTAACAACCGCCACGCGTGCCTTCAACGACGGCCTCAAAACGCCTTAGCCAACGTCACCAACGGTGTGCTCTTGGTGGATAACGAGGCGTACATCACTACGATTCACACCAGCCCCGGCATACTCGGCTCAGGCTGCAACGTGACAGCCGCAGCCTGCGGCGCGACGCCAGTGACCAGCTGCACCGCGAGCACCAACGCCAGTTACGGCGTGTATCTTTATGCAGATGATCGCCATCTTGCCCCCACCGCGCACCGCTTGATGGGCGACAACGCCTACAACAAAATCAAAGCGCGCTGGTAGTCACGGGGCTTGCTTTTTTCAAGTGGCTTTACAGAACGCGCCGCGACCACAGCGCGTGAGCCGCCGGGTAATTCACCCGATAGCGCTGCAAATGGAAAGCGGCCACATCATCCAGCCCCATCATCACGCTCGATTCAATCAGCTTCTCGATGATGCGCGGCTCGGGAGACCAATGCACCAGCTCACTCGATAGCTCCAGCACACGAGGCGCGCTCTCCTTAGAAAGCGGCGTGATCTGCAGCTCAGCAAACTTGGCCTGCGATGGAAAGAGCACGCTGCGCTTAGCCGCAACCAGCGGATCAGCCGCATAAGCGCTGCTACGCTGCTCAGGCGCAAGATAAATTTGGCTCACCCGGTGGTAATCAAACGCCACAAATACTGTGCCCGCCAACAGCGATAAAGCCAAAGCCTTCACTCCTAATTGAATAGCACGCTGCGCAGTATCTGTGAAGGCGATCAGCCAATTTCGCCATAAATCCCCACACAAAACCCCAATAGCAATCCCAGCCGTCATAAAAAACGGCCCATACCAAAGCGGATACTCCAGCATGCTGTGAATGCCAATCACCATCAGCACACCCCAAGCCAGTTGCCGATCAGCGCGAGCCTCAGCCAAAGGCTTATTTCGCCAGATCAGCCAAACCACTAAGCCACAAAACCCAAGAGCAACTGGCAAACCCAGCTCCACTGCCAAATGAAGCGGCAAGTTATGCGCGTTATCCAGCATCTCCATGAAGCGTGCCCCGGAAAAATCCGAGCTGTAATGCGCATAAGCCAAAGAGCGCCAGCCATGCCCCAGCAGCGGCTCGCGCGCGATCAGCTCCAGCACATTGCTCCACAGCGCCAGCCGAGAAAACGCATTGCTGTCGCTGGCGCGAGACAGCAGCCCTGCATTGCCATGCCCCAGCAGCTCGGCCAAAAGGGGAGCAATCAAAAAGCCCAAGACATAACCTAAAGCCCCAGCAGCCATCAGCCATCGCCAAGCCCCGCCGCCACTGCGCCGCCACAGATAAGCCAATCCCAGCACAGCCATCCATTGCAGCAGCCCCGTGCGCGAGCCCGAAAGCGCATTGCCAAAGCCCAGCATGGCTGCAAACAAGCAAGCAAGCAGTAGCCATCGCTCGAGGCGCTTCAAATCCGAGCGCCCCGCCGAAAGCGCAAAAAGGCTCAGCCAACCCAACACCAAAAGCGTCGCCAATTGATTGCGCTGCCGCAAATTAGCCAGCATCTCCCCCGGCGCAGCCTCCGCAATCCAAGGAGAAAAATAAGCAGCCAGCCCCGCATACTGGAGCCAAGCAATGCCCAAACTCACCAGCGCCGCCAGCAAAAGGCTCTGCGGCCAAGCGCGCGCAGATGGAAGAATCAGCAGACCACTCAAAACGAGGCCTGCAACCAACCAAGCCCCAGTCTGAGTCACCGGCCCCGGCGCTGCACCGATAAACCATGGCAGTGATACTAGGAAAACACCAAATAAAGGACTAAAACCCATCTACAGGCGCATAAGCCAATGGTTTGGCTGTTTGACTATCAATAATCGCAACCCAATTTGTGGTCTTAAAACTTGTCATTGGTAAACTCCGCAATCGATCTTCGGATACCTGTAAATGAACCAATACGCCATCTAGAATAATCAAATTCGCGATGTCAAGCTTCTTGCGCAAATCAGAAATACTTTTAGAGCGACTTAAGATTGCTTCAGGTGTGTCAGCGCTCCACTCATTCCACCAGTTTGGCCGAAGCGCAGCATCTTTACCTGCAATAGCGAGTTCGATAGATTCGAGTTTTTCAGCATTATCAATTGGCTCACGAATTGTGATCCATCGCGGTGTTCCCCAAGGTTTTTCTGTCCAAGGAGGAGAAGCTTTATTCCAATCCTTATGATCCACATCAGCCAGCGTTACTACCCTAAAGCGATCTACTTCAAATACTACGTAGATAGGTCTAGCTTGCACAACTGTATACGTCCCGTAAATCAATGCCACGAGTTGTATCACAACCACGATAGCTACATCTAGAAGCAATTGCCACTTTTTTTTTGCAGGGCTAAAGATTACTGCAGTTAGCAGTGGGCCGCAGATTACATCTACCGCTATCACTAACAAGAACAACTCTGTACCACCAACCATTTCTCGTAACGGATAGGGATACCACCATCCGAATACCAAAAATGCTAGCAAGCTAGCGACCAATACAGAGACAAGTAAGTGGATAAATCCAGCTTGTACACCACTTAAAAAGCGTTCTTTGAATACCATAGAAGAATTATTAAGCAAAAAAAGAGCGCCTAAGCGCTCTTTTTAGAACAACTTTGAATTAACGGCATTCGCTAGGTGCGAAGCGCGCTGCAATCAAACCTGCGGTCGTTCCAGTAACAGTTTGAACCGTTGCTGCTGGGGAAATTGCCGTAGCAACTGTACCTGAGTGACACTGCCATTTCACTGCATCAGCTGGAGGCGTAAAGGCTGCAGTAGCATCAGGAAGTGCAGTACCAGAACCTGCCGTTTGAGCTGCACCACCAGTGTAAGGCACGATTACAAGGTGACCATTGCCAGCACGTTGAGTGTAGCCAACCGTGATTTGCCCCGTAACTTGCGCAATATTGATGCCCACAACGTTTGCTGATGTTGTTGGTGAAGTAAAGCCAGCAGCGTAGCCGTTGGCAGAGTTACGACCACCAGCCAGAATGTCGGCAACGTTAAGTTTGCCAGCGGAAGCACCTACCAAGCCCTCAGACACGCGTGCACGCACGGTGTAATCTTGATAAGCTGGCAATGCCACGGCAGCCAAAATACCGATAATCGCAACCACGATCATCAACTCGATCAGGGTGAAACCCTTTTGAATAGAACGCTTCATGAAATTCTCCTTAAATGAATGAAAGCGATCTGTTATTGCAATCGGCGTGCCAATCGGTGGCTCTGCTTGTCGCTCAGGCTCAAAGCTGGGATTTGAATACTAAAGCGTGACTTTTTTGGCGGCTTTTGATCGCGCAAGCGCTTTGTCTGGCTGCTTCCACCTTGAGGCTGAACAAGTATCAAGACGTGACTGGGCAATGCATGACATTTTTGTCAGGCCATAATTGTCGATCTAACAATTACGGCAAGTTTTTCTAACCTTTTGCGCATGCTGAGCACAGCTTTGTCTTTGCTGATGAGATGGATGGGGCTGCCAGGCTTCCTGCTCGCCAGATGGCAGGCAAGATCGATGAAGGCTTGGTCATCTGGATCTTTGCAGGTGTAGGGCGCCTTGGTGCTGGGGGGCTCGGTGATTTGGGCGGCTTGATCGAAGGCGGCCAAGATGCCTTCGGCAGTTTTTTCATAGAAGGCTAGCTTGGCTTCGATATGGGTGTAGGCAAGCACTCGCTCTAGCTCGTTGCGCATATGGGGTGTGGCCAGCCAAACGATCTGCCCGCTGCCCAATGCTTCGCGCAGGGCTGAAGTGCGCGGATCAGTGAAGAGGAAGATATCTAAGACAATATTGGTATCTAGAACGACGATAGGCATGGGCAGGCTAGTCTTTGCAAGACTGACGTTAGATGGTGCGCGGCTTTACAGATTTACGGCGTGTAGAGGGCTACACCCGCGCGGCGGCAGGCAGAGGCTAGGCCTTTGTCTAGCGTTGCAACGCCGATTCTTTTTTCAAGAGCCAAGGCCAAGTAAATCGCGTCATAGCCTTGTATGTTGTGCTCCAAAGCGAATCGCGTTAGCGTGACGCAGTCAGAGTTGCCAAGGTGCTCGGTGAAATCTATCGCCATGGCGATGACTTCTGCTTGCTCAAGAATAGTGACAGATTTGAGTTTTTTGGCGCGGCCTGTTTTGGCGAGCCTGTAAGCAATTTCCGCGTGAAATACAGCTGGCGTATGGAGTTTAAGCACGCCCGCTTGCTGAGCATGATATATCTCTGCCGCAAATCGTTGACTCTGGCCTTCAGTTTCAAACACCCACGCCAGTGCCACACTGGCATCAACGACCCATTGCACGCTCTACCCTGCCTTGACGCACCAATTCCACCGTGTTTTTAATGCCTACTGGTAGCTTCATTTTTTGGAAATGCTTTTGCATGAGGTATTTCATGCGCTCAGGGCTTGGCTTGGGTCGGTTGATGGTCATGGGCTCGCTCGTCATGCCAAATAACTCGGGCTTCACGAGTGGTGCTTTCACGGTTTTGGTCTTTGCCTTTTGAGCTGGCGCTAGGTGGCTCATAACAATAACTCCTTAACCTGCGGATTCTACGCTTGAGCCGCCTTTTGCTCTTTGCGGCCTTGGATATCAAAGCGGAACAAGCGGCATTCGATGGGGCCGTTCCACAGCGGGACGCGGCGGGTTTCTTTGAGGCGCATCTTGCCGGGGAGCTTCATGTCGGGCACAAGCAGATGCGCTGTCCAGCCATCGAAATGGGTTTTCCAGTGGGTGGCGAGTTGGGGGAAGAAATCGCCTTCTTCGGCATTGAATTCAGCCGTTTCGCGCGAAGCTCGCACGGGGCGCGCATCGGCTTGGATGTGTGATTCCTCAATCGGGCGATCAAATTCATCGCGCAACCCGCGCGGTGAATGATTGGCGCGCACAGTGTGCACCCGAGCGCCTCGGCTTTGTGCGGCAACGCCAGCGATCTCGATGCGCTCACCATAGGGCGGATTGGTGAGGATCACTGCGCCTTGGGGCGGCACCTCGCAAGGCGGCTTGCGTTGAAGGGCATCGCCGCCACGCAACTGGACGATTTCTGCCACGCCTGCGAGCTCTGCATTGCGCTGCGCGAAATCGACCATGCGGTGAGCGACATCGGAGCCGTAAATCTCAATATTTTTAAGGTCTTTTTGGCCATTTCCCCGCGCAGAATCTGCGGAAAGCGCTTCTGTTTTCATAGCATCCCAAACGTGCTTTTGAAAGGGAAGCAAGCGCTCAAAACCGAAGCGCCGCTGGCCGCCAGCGGGGATGCCTAGGGCGATTTGGGCGGCTTCAATGGCTATCGTGCCGCTGCCGCAGCAAGGGTCGTAGAGTGGCTGGAATGAGGTCTGCGCAGCAGAACTTTTCAAATCCCACCAACCGCTGGCAGCGATCATGGCTGCGGCCAAGGTTTCTTTGAGGGGTGCGTCGCCTTTGTCTTGCCGCCAGCCGCGTTTGAACAGTGGTTCTCCACTCGTATCGACATAGAGGCTCACATGCTCGGCGCTCAGGTGGACGTAGACGCGAGCATCGGGCCGCTGGGTATCGACGCTGGGGCGCTCGCCACTTTTATGGCGAAAGCGGTCGCAGATCGCATCTTTCACTCTTAACGCTGCGAAATTGAGGCTCTTGAGTGGGCTGCGGGTGGCGGTGATGTCGATCTTGAAGGTTTGCTTGTGAGTGAACCAGATTTCCCAGGCCACATCGCAAGCGGCTTCGTAAATATCGTCTTCGCTACGGTAGGGGCGCTGCATCACGCCAACGAGCACGCGGCTTGCCAGGCGACTGTGCAGATTGAGCTCCAAGGCTTGCCGCCAGCTGGCTTTGACGGCGACGCCGCCCATTTCTTGGCGGATGGCTTCTTTATCGCCGATGATTTTTGTGGCTTCATCGGCGAGATAGGTTTCAACACCTCCGGCGCAGGGGAGGAAGAGGTGGAGGTTGTTCATAGGGTCTTTCGCAAACTCGTCACAGGGATGCGCAAGGCTTCTCGGTATTTGGCCACCGTGCGGCGGGCGCATTCTATGCCTTGCTCCTTGAGCATTTGGCAGAGGGCGTTGTCAGACAGGGGCTTGGCTTTGCTCTCGGCATCGATGAATTGCTTGATCAGCTCGCGCACGGCGGTGCTGGATGCGATGCCGCCGGTCTCGGTGGTCAGCGCGGAGCCGAAGAAATATTTGAGCTCGAAGGTGCCATAGGGCGTGGCCATGTATTTGGCGGTGGTGACGCGGCTGATGGTGGATTCGTGCATACCAATTTCATCGGCAATCTCGCGCAGCACCAGCGGCCGCATGGCTACTGCGCCATGCTTGAAGAAGCTATTTTGCCGCTCAATGATGGCGCGGCTGACGCGCAAAATCGTGTCAAAACGCTGCTGCACATTCTTGATGAACCAGCGCGCTTCTTGCAGGCGGGTTTGCAAGCCTTGCACCGCTTCCGTCTTCTTACTGCCCTTCAGAGCATTGGCATAGAGATCATTCACCAGCAAACGCGGCATCACTTCAGGATTGAGCTGCGCGACGAAAATGACTTGCCCACGACGCTTCTCGGCGCGCACGATCACATCGGGAATCACGATATTGCGCTCCACCTGCGCAAACTGGCGAGCTGGCTTGGGCTCTAAGCGTGCGATGAGGGCAATGGCGGATTTGATCAAGTCTTGTGAGCTGGCTGTCAGTTGAGTCAAGCGCTTCACATCGCGCTTGGCAAGGAGCTCCAGCGGATGCTTCAAGATTTGCGCTGCAACTTGCATCACTTCATCGTGCGCAAACTCAGGCTTCGCACGCAATTGGAGAGCCAAGCATTCCGCCAAATTGCGCGCGCCTACGCCAACGGGCTCCATGTTTTGCAGCCATTTGAGCGCGATGGAAAATCTGGCGATCAGCTCCTCGACGTCTTCCAGCGATGTAGCGCCCAAACTCTCCGCAAGGCTTTCAAAATCATCTTCCAAATAGCCATCGTCATTGAGCGATTCGATCAGCATATGCAGCGCAGCGCGATCTTCTTGGGAGAGGCGCAGAGAAAGCGCTTGCCGGTGCAAATGCTCTTGCAAAGTGCTTGCACCCGCATTGTTTTGCGTGGGATCGAAATCATCGCTGGCTTGCGAGCTGGCGCTGCGCGAGCCAGCATCAGAGCCGAGATCAGATTCGTACGACGCATCATCTGAGGCTACATCTAGGCTGCCATCGCCCTCCCAATCATTCGGCTCGCTCACGGCGGGTGTATCGCTTTCAGCCTCATTTGAAGAGCTTACTTCGCTGTTCGCCGTCATAGAATCTGCGCGAGCCGCTATAAAATCAATAGCATCGCTGATCTCTAAATCCTCTTGGCGTAATTTCTCCTCATCGCGCTGGCTGCGCTCCAGTGCAATTTGCTCTTCGTAGCCCAACTCCACTGTCTCTTGCTCCAAAAACGGATTGTCTTGCAGCATTTGCTCGATCTCTTGCGAAAGCTCAAGCGTGGACAGCTGCAGCAGCCGAATGGATTGCTGCAGCTGCGGCGTAAGCGCCAAATGCTGAGAGACGCGAAGACTTAATCCCGGTTTCATATCGTGTGTGTTCAGCCAAGAGCTGAACTGTCCACTTACATCTTGAAGTGCTCGCCCAGATACACGCGGCGAACGTCGGGGTTGTCAACAATTTCGGCAGGCGTGCCCCGGGCGAGCACGCGGCCTTCGCTGATGATGTAGGCGTGATCGCAAATGCCCAGCGTCTCGCGCACATTGTGATCGGTGATCAGCACACCTATGCCTCGGCTTTTTAGGAAGCCGATGATGCGCTGAATCTCGATCACGGCTATCGGATCAATACCGGCGAAAGGCTCATCGAGCAAGATGAATTGTGGATTGGTGGCGAGAGCCCGCGCAATCTCCACACGGCGGCGCTCGCCGCCAGAGAGCGCCAAAGCTGGAGAATCGCGCAGATGATCCACGCGCAGATCTTTGAGCAATCGTTCCAGCTGCTCGTTCAATGCGTCTTTAGACAGCGGCTTGTCGTTGTCATCGCGCTGCAGCTCGAGCACAGCTTGGATATTTTCCGTGACGTTGAGTTTACGGAAGATAGAAGCTTCTTGCGGTAAATAAGAAAGCCCCATGCGCGAGCGGCGGTGAATCGGCATATTCTGCGCGGCCTGGCCATTGATCTTGATCTCGCCCGCATCGGCGCGCACGAGGCCTACGATCATGTAAAACGAGGTCGTCTTGCCCGCGCCGTTGGGCCCGAGCAAGCCCACCACCTCGCCCTGCGAGACAGAGAGCGACACATCCTTGACCACCTGCCGCGCGCCATAGCGCTTTTGCAGGCCTTTGGCCTCGAGCGATTGAAATGATGATGGCGCAGAACCGACGCTCACTTTTTTTCTCCGCCCAAGGTGGTGCTCGGGCGCAGGGTGGCGGGTGGCGTGTTGGCAGCTGGCGAGCTAGCGGCTGCTTTGGGGCTGAGCACGGCGCGCACACGGCCGCTTGGCGCACCGCCACCGCTGCTTGACGTGGCGCCACCTGATACGTTGAACACTTCGCTGGTGTTGTCAAACGTGATCAGAGCGCCTTGGGTTTCATCGGTCACCGTGCTGCCGCGCAGGCGGCGCATGTTGGCATTGCCGCGAAAGGTGACGGTGTCTGCTTTGCCGTCATACACAATGCTCTCGGCTTCGCCTTCGATCCATTCGTCGCCTGAATCTCGCTTTTGGCGGAAAAATGCGCGCTTGCCACCCGTGCTTGCTGCTGTGCCAAACTGAAAACCTTCGTTGTCTTGTCGCACCTCCACGCGATCCGCGCGGAGCACAAGCGTGCCTTTGGTGATGATCACATTGCCGGTGAATACGCTGGTTTGCTTGACTTCATCGTAGCGCAGCGAATCAGATTCGGCATTCATCGACTTGTTGCGATCCGCTTTTTCAGCCCAGGCATTGCCAAGCGAGAGCGCGCACAAGCAAGCCACCAGGCAAGAGCGATGAGAAAGAGATAACGCAGGCATCTTCATGGCGAAGTGATCATAATTTGTTGTTGCCAGTGTACCCCAAGGCGGCATAAATATTGCTTAGAACCTTGCCTACCGAGGGTATCATTGCCTGATGGATTGGCAAGCCGCTCGCGTCTCCCTCGTTTTGGCTGTGGCTACAGCAGCCTTGCTTTTGCCGCTGGGCTTATGGCTCGGGCGCTGGCTGGCCTTCACGCCCAGCCGCGCCAAGCCTTGGTGCGAAGCCCTGCTCTTGCTCCCCTTGCTCTTGCCGCCCACCGTGATTGGTTTTTACTGGCTTATGGCTTTTGGCCAAGGCACGGCGCTGGGCGCCTGGCTGCGCGATACGTTGGGGCTGCGCTTGGTGTTTAGCTTTTGGGGCTTGCTGCTGGCTTCGCTGCTGATCAATCTGCCTTTCATGGTGCAGCCGATCCAGCGCGCTTTTGCCGCAGTTTCGCCCAGCGTGCGCGAGGCGGCTTGGGTGGGCGGACTGTCACATTGGGAGACTTTCCGCAAGATCGAGCTGCCCCTGGCCGCGCCCGGTGTGCTTGCTGGGATTGCACTGACGTTAGCGCACACTCTCGGTGAATTTGGCGTGGTGCTGATGGTGGGCGGCTCAGTGGCTGGCGAGACGCGCACACTTTCCATTGCTATTTACGACCGCGTGCAGGCTTTTGATGAGCGCGGCGCGCATCTGATGGCCGCCAGTTTGCTGATTTGTGCGTTGGCGGCTTTGGTGGCGGTGTTTATGAGTGAACGCAGAAGGCTGACGCGGCCATGAGCATGGGTTTGCAAGTACAGCTCAGCAGTAACAGCCCTGTGCGCTTGGCAGCTGAGTTTAATTGCGCATCGGGCGAGCTGGTGGCGCTGGTCGGCGCATCTGGAAGCGGCAAAACCACCCTTTTGCGCAGCATAGCTGGCTTGCATCGCAGTGCGGATTTGGCTGGCTTCATCAAACTCGGTGATCAGCTTTGGATGGACTCAGCGCAGGGCGTGTTTCTCGCCCCCCAAGAGCGTCGCGTGGGTTTGGTGTTTCAGCAATACGCTCTCTTTCCACATTTGAATGCTATCAATAATATAGCTGCTTGCGCAGATTCCATGCCGGCGAATAGCCAAAAAGACTCTCAAAATTTAGCGAAAGAGTGGCTGGATCGGCTGGGAATGGCAGATCTCGCAGAGCGCCTGCCGCACCAGCTCTCAGGCGGCCAGCAGCAGCGCGTGGCGCTGGCTCGCGCATTGGTGCGGATTCAAGGCGGGCAAGGCAGCGATGATGCAGGCACACGGGGCGTGCTGTTGCTTGACGAGCCTTTCTCAGCCGTGGATGCGCCCATGCGCCAGGTGCTTTACCGAGAGCTCGCGCAGCTACGGCAAAGCCTGAATGTACCCATCGTTTTGGTGACGCACGATTTGCACGAAGCACGCCGATTGGCAGATCGCATCGTGATCATCGATGCTGGCGAGAGCCTGCAAAGCGGCCCGCCAGCCCACGTGATCCGCAGCCCGCGCAATGCGCGCGTGGCAGCTCTGGTGGGCATCCACAATCATTTTCATGCGCAGTTCAACAGCTCGGGCAGCACACAAGCTTTGCTCTACTGGGGTGAGCTGCGCCTGCGTGTGCAAGACAAAGGCAAAATTCAAAGCGGCACACAAGTCACTTGGGTGTTGGCTGGCGAAGCTGTGCAAGTGCTGCAGGCAAACGACACACCCGATCCAAGCACCAACCGATTGATCTGCACCCTCCGCGAAATGCTGCCCTTGGGCGAAATCAGCCTATGCCGCCTCGCTGTGCACGGCACGCCCGACACGATCCAGCTCAATCTACCCACGGCGCAACTCACTGCCATGGGCCTCAACACAGGCCATGAGATCACGCTCGCCGTGCCGCTGGATGCAGCGCACATCATGCCGCTGCGCATCTAAATACTGTATATTTACGCAGATTTCATACCATTTTAGATTGTGTGTTTCCAACTATGAAGCTATCCACCAGACCTATTGCCATTGATCTATTCGCTGGCGCTGGGGGCTTATCTTTAGGACTTGAGCAGGCTGGCTTTGATGTGGCAGCAGCTGTGGAAATCGACCCTATTCATTGCGCCGTTCATGAATACAACTTTCCTCAAACGAAGGTCATTTGTAAAAGCGTGACGCAATTGACAGGAGAGAAAATCCGTGAGCTCGCAGGCCTGCAGGGCATTGATGTTGATTTGCTGGCCGGAGGCGCGCCTTGCCAAGGCTTTTCACTGATGGGCAAACGTGCTCTGGATGATCCGCGCAACCAACTGGTGCAGCACTTCGTGCGCCTTGTGTCGGAACTTCAGCCCAAATACTGCCTGTTTGAAAACGTTAAAGGGCTGACGCTCGGCAAGCACGCCAAATTTCTAGATGAACTCATTGCTGCTTTGCAAGAAATTGGCTACCTCGTGCAATCGCCCTACCGCGTCCTGAATGCCGCTGATTTTGGTGTGCCACAAAGCAGAGAGCGCTTATTTCTCATAGCGGCAAGAGCGGGATTGGCATTGCCAAAATACCCTGAGCCAGAACAGCGCAAAGTGACTGTCTTCGATGCAATTGCAGATTTGCCCGATGCAGATCGATTTGATGCGTTGCTTGACTCCGACGCATTACCTCTACGATGGACAACGAGCAGCAACTACGCCAAGCGGCTTCGTGGGCAATCGAAAGATGCAACAGATTTCGGCTACTCGCGTGAGTTTGAGCCGCAGCAACTGACATCGAGTATGCGCACCATTCACACCGACTTGTCACGCACGCGCTTTAAAACAACCCCTGCGGGCACGACTGAGCCCGTCAGTCGTTTCTTTAAACTCGATCTTGACGGCCTTTGCAACACTCTGCGCGCTGGCACAGACAGCCAGCGTGGCGCGTTCACCGCACCCCGGCCCATCCACCCCACTTTACCTCGCGTCATCACTGTGCGTGAAGCCGCGCGGCTGCATTCGTATCCAGATTGGTTTCGCTTGCACATGACCAAATGGCATGGCTTTCGCCAGATCGGCAACAGCGTACCGCCCTTACTCGCCAGAGCGGTAGGAGGGCAGATCATCAAAGCACTTGGCATCAAGCCGCGCAGACCTCCCCAGCCCGTCCAATGTGGCAACACAGAGCACCTAGCTTTCAACATCAGTGAAGCATCACGGTATTTTCAAGTATCTAGCAAAGTCATTCCGCAGCGCAATCGAGCCACAGCTGTAGGCATTCAGCATTCACCACAAGGCGAACTCTATGCCTAAGTCCAGCAAACTTGTACAAAATCGATACAGTGCGCTCATTGAAGCTGTCTTTAAAAAGCATTTCCGCAAAGGCATACTTGAATTTAAATTCGAGCGCGATGAGATCGTCAGTATCGCTAGCGATTTAGAGATTGCATTACCCAAAAATGTAGGCGATGTGATCTACTCTTTTCGCTACCGTGTTGATTTGCCAGAACAAATCACACAAACCGCTAAAAAGGACATGGAGTGGGTGATCGAAGGAATTGGCAAGGCCAGTTACCGCTTCCGAATGGTGAAATTCAATCGGATTGTGCCAAGAGCAGAGCTACTCACAGTCAAAATTCCTGATTCCACCCCTGAGATCATCTCCAAGCACGCCTTGGGTGATGAACAAGCCTTGCTTGCTAAGGTTCGCTATAACCGTTTGATCGACATCTTTCTAGGGATCACAAGCTACTCCCTACAAAATCACTTACGCACAACAGTCAAAGAGATGGGGCAAATTGAGATCGATGAGATTTATGTTGGTGTTGATCATTTCGGAAGGCAATTTGTCGTTCCTGTTCAAGCCAAAGGAGGTAATGACAAGCATGGCATGGTTCAAACCCTACAAGATGCTGCATGCTGCGCTGAGAAATTCCCGCATTTGATTTGTAGACCAGTCTCAGCCCAGTTCATGGACGATGGGCGAATCGCCATGTTTGAATTGATCACCGATGCAGGTGACGTAAAAATAGTCAGAGAAAATCACTATAAATTGGTACGCAGTGCTGAGATTTCAGCAAAAGACCTCACGACCTATTCCACACTATCCAAACCACATGTCTGACATCCTGAACAAAATCGTCGCCATCAAGCGCGAAGAAATCGCCGCCGCCAAGCAAAAAATCTCTCCAGCCGCCATGCGCGCCGATGCGGAGAGCCGTGTGATCGTGCGGGATTTTGTGGGGGCGATCCGCGCGAAGATCGCCAATGGCCACGCAGCCGTGATCGCTGAAGTCAAGAAAGCCTCGCCATCGAAGGGCGTGCTGCGCGAAGAATTTGATGCGGCGGATATTGCGCAAAGCTATGCATTGGGCAACACTGCTGCTGTGATGAAAGCGGAGAAGACGAGCAAGCTCAGCGATGCGGCGAAAGCAAAAATCGTCTCAGCCGCTTGCCTCTCGGTGCTGACTGATAAGCAATTTTTCCAAGGCCACGCTGACTATTTGAAGCTCGCGAGAGCCTCCTGCGAGCTGCCCGTGCTGCGCAAAGATTTCATGATCGAGCCATATCAGATTGATGAATCTCGCGCGATGGGCGCCGATTGCATTTTGCTGATTGCCGCTTGCTTGGATGATGCGCAAATGGCAGATCTGCAAGCTTGCGCGCTGAGCCTCGATATGGCCGTGCTCGTGGAAGTGCATGATCGCGCCGAGATGGAGCGCGCGTTGAAGCTGAAAAACGTGCCCGGTAAAACCATGCTCGGTATCAACAACCGCAACCTGCGCACGTTTGACGTGACGCTCGACACCACGCTCAACATGCTTGCCGATGTGCCGAAAGACAAGCTACTCGTGACTGAGAGCGGCATCCTTGGCAAAGCCGATGTGCAGCGCATGCGAGAAGCGAATGTGCATGCCTTCTTGGTAGGCGAGGCCTTCATGCGCGCGGATGATCCGGGCTTGGCGCTGGCTGAGTTGTTTGCTTGAATTCAAAACATCCGGAACGCGAAATGCGCGAAAGTTACGCGAAAGACGCGAAAAATACCCATTCATAAATTTCTTTTTCGCGCTTTTCGCGTAACTTTCGCGTCTTTCGCGTCCCGGATATTCAAAGCAGCATAGACCGCCATATGAATGACTTATTCGCTACAGCTTCTTGGCAGGGTGATCTCGCTTCCCAAGGTCTTCATGCCGATTGGCAGAGCATCGTGCAGGATTTTCTGAACAGCGCTACTGGCAAATCGCTGCAAACCTATTTGCACGAGCGCCGAGCCGCGGACGCAATCATCTATCCCCCCGAGCCATTCAAAGCGCTCACACTCACTGCCCTGAAAGACGTGCGCGTCGTCATCCTCGGGCAAGATCCGTATCACGGTGCGGGGCAAGCGGAGGGCTTGGCGTTTTCTGTGGCTCAAGGCGTAAAAATTCCGCCCAGTCTGCGCAATATGTTCAAAGAGCGGGAGCATGATCTCGGCATCCCGCCAGCTATACACGGCTCGCTCATGAACTGGGCAGCGCAAGGTATCTTGCTCCTCAACACCACACTCACCGTGGAAGACGGCCAGCCCGCGAGCCACGCAAAAAAAGGCTGGGAGCAGCTCACTGACCAGCTCATCGAAGCCTGCGCCAAGAAATCATCCCCCGTGGCCTTCCTGCTCTGGGGCGGCCATGCGCAGGCCAAGTGCGATTTGATCTCGCGGCACAATACAGACCAACGGCATCTGATCCTCACGGCGAATCACCCCTCGCCACTGTCTGCACTTCGCCCGCCCGAGCCCTTCATCGGCTGCGGGCATTTCGGCAAAGCTAGCCAGTTTTTAGGTCACGCTAATTTATTTTCTTGAAAGACATCGAATCATGGGCGCGCAATGGAAAGCCAAAGGCAAAGAACTCGCAGCAAATGCACGCGGCAAAATTTTTGGTCGCTTAGCGAAAGACATCGTCGTTGCAGCGAAAGGCGGTGCTGATCCTGCGGGCAACGCCAAGCTGCGCATGGCGCTGGAGCAGGCGCGCAAAGTCTCCATGCCCAAAGACACGATTGAGCGCGCGATCAAAAAAGGCTCAGGCACTGGCGCGGATGCAGTGAATTATTCGCATGTGATCTACGAAGGCTTCGCGCCGCATCGCGTGGCGCTGATGGTGGAATGCCTCACTGATAACGTGAATCGCACCGCCCCCGAGATGCGCGTGCTCTTCCGCAAAGGCCAACTCGGCACCAGCGGCTCTGTTTCTTGGGATTTTGACCATGTGGGCATGATTGAAGCCGAAGGCGCGGCAGGCTCTGACGCAGAGATGGCCGCCATCGAAGCCGGCGCGCAAGATTTCGAGGTGAATGCAGAAGAGAACACTGCTCACTTCACCACCGATGCCGCTGACCTAGACACAGTGAGCCGCGCCCTGCCCGCGCAGGGTTTCAATGTGCTGTCTGCCAAGCTGGGCTACAAGCCGAAGAATCCCGTGAGCGCTGCATCTCTTTCCGCCGCAGATTTAGAAGAGGTTGAAGCCTTCTTGGCAGCGATTGATGCCAATGATGATGTGCAAAACGTGTACGTGGCGTTAGCCTAAAACTAGGACGTTCGCGCATCTTGCTGGGTCACAAAAGCCCATGCCCGTGTGATGTGGCTTTGCGTCTGGCGCAAGTAAAGGGGGAGGCGGGAGACAGCATGACCGGAGAATAAAAGACCCATTCCCGCCGGAGGACATGGAGCCAGACGCAAAGCCACATCGCACGGGCTGCCACCCCAAACCACGCAGGGTGCAACAGCTTATTGCCGCATCAACAGCCAATCAAAGCTCTCAGGTATCATCCCACTCCCATGTCTGATGCCCTGCACGATCCTTTCCGCACCGAGCCCGTCGGCATTCACATCAGCGATATTGAAGCCGCGATCAACTACTGGCGTATCAAAAGCCCCTCGCCCGATGGCGTGACGCTGGCCGCACCTTTGCGTGCGCTGGCCGAGATTTACGCCCTCTTGGTGTTTCACAAGCAGGATCGCGCCAGCGAATTTTCGATGCCGAAGAAGGCGATGGAAGCTTGGCTGGCTTGGTATGAAAGCACGCCAGATACGCCTTGCATTGCGATTTGCTCCACCAGCCAAGGCGATGACTATTGCAAAGGCTGCGGCCGCAAGTTTGCCGAGGTGCAGCATTGGCCCGAGATGAGCCCGGCAGCCAAGCGCGGCGTGTGGCAACGCATCACAGCCGAGGGCACATCCTGGCGTTTTAACCGTTATTCCGAGCGTGCGGCAGAAAAGCGCGAACAAGCCGCGATTGCTTCGACACCTTTATTACTCTAAACATGATTGACGCTGTCGTTTTATTTTTCATCCTCGGCGTGATCGCCCGCCTAGGTAAAAGTGATTTGAAATTACCACAGGCTTTGTACGAAGCCTTATCTGTGTATCTACTGCTAGCCATTGGGTTAAAAGGTGGCATTGAACTGCACAAGCAGAGCCTGCAAGCCGTGCTGCCGCAAATCCTCGCTTGCATGGCGCTAGGAGCTGTGATCCCCATGCTCATGACGCCTGTGCTCAAGCGCATGGGCTTTTCGGGTGTTGATAGTGCCGTGCTCGCAGCACATTACGGCTCAGTGAGTGTCGTGACCTTTGCCGTGGCTTCCAGCTATTTGCAGCGCCAAGGCGTGGCCTTTGAAGCGCATGCAGCTCTGTGGGTGGCGGTGATGGAAGCGCCGGGCATTGTGGCGGGTGTGTTCTTAGCGCGGCGTGAGCTCAATCGCGTCAAAGCTCTTGAAGGTAAATCCGTTGAAGCAAAGAGCAACTGGCGTGAGCTCGCGCATGAGGTGTTGTTTGGCAAATCGGTGCTGCTGCTCGTTGGCGGCCTCGTGATTGGCGCGGTGATGGGCGAAGCAGGTTTGAAGCCGATTGCACCGCTGTTCACCGATCTCTTCAAAGGCGTGCTCGCGCTCTTCTTGCTGGAGCTGGGCTTGGTGGCTGGCGCGCAGTTGCCCGAAGTCAAGCGCTATGGGCTGCGCTTGCTCGCTGTGGGCATCGTCTCGCCACTGGTGCTGTCTTTGCTTGGCGCGGGTCTAGGCAAAGCGCTTGGCCTCTCAACTGGCGGCATCGCCATCCTAGCCACACTCGCCGCCAGCGCCAGCTACATCGCCGCACCCACCGCGATGCGCATGGCTGTGCCGCAAGGCAATGCAGGCCTGTCGATTGCCGCCGCGCTTGGCATCAGCTTCCCTTTCAACATCGTCATCGGCGTGCCGCTCTACACTTGGCTCGCGCAAAAAATCTCCTGAGGTGCGCCATGGACAAACACCCCAAAAAACTCCTCGTCATCTTCGCCGAAGCCGCGCTAGAAAAGCGCCTCGTGCAAGATGCCAAGCGCTTCGGCGCGCATGGCTACACCATCTGGGATGTGCGCGGCGGCTCAGATGCCGGCACCCGACAGGGCAGCTGGGACAACGACCGCACCATCGAGATGAAAACCATTTGCAGCCCTGAAGTGGCCGATGCGCTCGCTGCCCATCTGCTGGCAGAATATGCAGAAGATTTCGGGCTCACGCTGTACTTTGCCGATGTGCAGGTGCTGCGTAGCGAGAAATTCTAATGCTCCTAATTTCATAGCTGTTCGCGCAGTATTTATGCCGGCGATCAGCCATTTTTGATCAAAATATCGAGATAAACATGTCTTTACAGCTCTATTTCGCACCCGGCGCTTGCTCCTTCGTGCCACACGTCTTGCTCGAAGCTGCAGGCGCTGCTTTCGAACCCAAAATGGTCAAGCTGCACAAAGGCGAGCAGTATGGCGAAGAATACAAAGCGCTCAATCCAAAATCGCAAGTGCCCGTGCTGGTGACCGATGGCACGGCCATCACACAAATCGTCGCCATCACCACCTTCATCGCAGACAACTTCCCCGCTGCACATTTCCTGCCCACAGACCTGCTGCAAAAAGCCCGCGTGCTGCAAACCTTAGCGTGGATGAACAACAGTGTTCACCCCACCTTCACCCACATTTTCATGCCGCAAAAGTTCACCCCTGATGCAGCCGCGCAAGCCACGATCAAGGCACACAACGTGCAGCTCTTCGCCGATCAATTGCGCGAGATTGATGCGCTGATTGGGCAAGCCAAAGCAGCAGGTGGCACATACGCAGCCGCAGCCTACGGCCACGATCACTTCACCGCCCTCGATGCCTACACCCTCACGCTCACTCGCTGGGGCTCGATTGCCGGCATTGATCCCACGCGATTCACCCACGCATGGCCGCATATTCAAACGCTGGCTCAGCATCCATCGATTGCCAAAGTGATTGAACGCGAACGATTGCAGCTCAGCATGATGGCACCGGCCTGATCACACGATCAACACCAAGGCTCCAGCGCTCTGGCGAGACTCTAGCCGCTCATGCGCTTGCGCAGCGGCGCTGAGCGCGTATTGCTCAATCGGTGGGCGTTTCAATGCACCGGATTCCAGCGCAGCCCACACACGCGCGGCGCGCTCGGCCAGCGCTTGCTGCGTCGCCGTGTAGTGAAACACCACCGGGCGAGACAGCGTGACGGATTTTTGCGCGAGCCATTCGGGAGAAATCGCAGCCAGTGGCCCGCTGGCTTGGCCTAGGCTGATCCAATGCCCGGTGGATGCAATGGCCGCCATGTTTTCGCTGCGCGCTGCGTCGCCCAAGCCATCCACAATCAGATCCGCGCCGCCCAGGCGCTGCACCGCATCGGCAAACCGATAGTCTGGGGTGACGATCACATGCTCACAGCCATAATCTCTCGCCAAGCGCGCCTTAGCTTCGCTTGATACCGTGCCGATCACCGTGGCGCCGAGTGAGCGCGCCCAAGAGCACAGCAGCAAGCCCAGGCCGCCTGCCGCAGCGTGCACCAAGATCCGCGTGCCTTTGCGCACATGCCCCAAATCGCGCAGCACGTAATCCGCAGTGATGCCTTTGAGCAGAAGAGCGGCCGCTACCGTATCGTCAATCGCCGCAGGCAGGCGCACCACCTGATCATGGCTCACCGTGCGCACCGAGCAATACGAGCCCGGCTGCGGGCACAGATACGCCACACGATCCCCGGGCAGCAAGCCGCTCACGCCTTCGCCCACATCCAGCACCGCGCCGACGGCTTCCATGCCGAGGCAAGCTGGCGGCTCCACAATACCGGGCACAGCGCCTTTGCGCACATAGATATCAAAGAAATTCACACCGACAGCGCGCTGCGCAATCCTCACTTGCCCCGCAGCGGGTGCAGGCGCCTGCGCTGATTGCATTTGCAAAACAGAAGCATCGCCAAAGCGCGAGATTTGCATTTGGCGCGAGGCAATAGACACACCTTGAGATGGAGTTGCACTGCGACCAGAGCTTGGGCTAGCCCCGCCTAGCAAATAACGCCTCAGCCCCTCAAAGCCTGCCTCATACACGCCCCTGGCAACCAGCTCACCCAAGGCGCGCTCTTGGCCGAGTGGCGTGGCAAAGCTCGATTCCCAATGCCAGAGCGTGCGGTTGCCATCCGTGACGCGCTTGAGCGTCACAGTCGCCACATAGCGCTCCAGCTGTACGGTGCTTTGCACAATGCAGTAGGTCAAGACATGATCTATGTCTGACAGTGCGATCAGCTGCTCACAGATATGGTTGCCATCTTGCAGCTTGAAATTGCGTACGCAGCCCACTTGATCGCTGCGCTCACCGCCTTCAATCGAGCTGCTGGCAATCGCAGGATGCCAGCGATCATGGCTGTTGAAATCGCGCAGCACTTCCCAGACGCGCTCAATCGGTGCATCAATCACAGTAGAACGCACAACTTTTTGCAGCATGACTTGAAACGCTCAAACGTTTAGCCGCGACGGCCAAAGTGATTTTTTAATGCATCCATGCCCGCTTGAAATACACCATTGCTGATCGAATCAGACAGCTCTCGTTCGCGCCCATCAGCACAATCAAACTCCGCACTCCATTCCACGAAGCAGCGTGCGCCATCCGTGATCGGAGTGAGCTTGAGAGTAGCAATGTAGTTATCCACACCCATCGGACTTTCCAAGATGGAATAGGTGCAAGTGAAATCGTAATCAGACAAGCTGAGCAGTTTCTCGCGAATCATGCCGCCATCGCGCGTGTGGAAATGGCGGATACAGCCGATCTTGTCGCTGGGCTCGTTGTTTTCGATACGGCTGTCAGCAATCACTGGATGCCACACCGGCAGCGCATTGAAATCGCGTACACGAGACCACACGCTGTCTGCTGTGGCATCGATCACGCTAGAAACATAAATGCGAACCATGCTGCTTACTCTTTGCTAGGCGTGCTGGGTGTACTAGCTGTACTGGTTAAACCACCCACGAGTTTGTTGATGTTGCCACCATCCAAGCCAATTTCTTTGAGCAACTGATCGACGATGGGCGCTTGCGCACGGAAGCGCAATGCAGAGTTGGTCACATCATCGGCAAAGCCGCTGCTTTGCATGCCGCCCTCACCCCCCGAGCCACCGCCGCCCAAGCCATTCACATGCATGATCTTGATGCCTTCGATACGCTCCATCGGTTTGACGGATTCGCGGATGATGCCTTCGGCCTTTTCGACCAAGCGCATACGCAAGGCAGAAGCACTTGCTGCTGGCGAGAGCATATTGTGCGCTTCATTGAGCATGCGCAAGCCATCGGCCTCCACTTCAGCGCTGATGCGTTGGGCATTGGACTTGATGGTTAAAGCATCTGCATCGGCTTGTGCTTGCGCGCGTACAGCCGCGCCGCGATCCGCACTGGCATCCTTCTCTGCCTTGGCAGCTGATGTAAGCCGCAAGGCTTCACGCTCTGCGGCTTGCGCAGCAGCAATCAGCTCCACGGCCTTCTTACGCAGCGCCATTTCCACATCGCGAGCTGTAAATACTTTTTCTTCAGCTTGCACTGCTGTCGCACGCGCTGTATCAGCGGCAGCTTGCGCCTCACTCAAATTCTTGCTTTCTTTGGCTAAGGCAATCGAGCGCTGCTGCTCAGCCAGCTCCAAAGATTTACGGCGCTCAATCTCTGCCGTCTCAATCGTGCGCTCTTTGCCAATGCGTTCTTGCTCAATGGATTGCTCGGAGCGAATGCGCGCAGCTTCAATCGCCAATTTCGCCGAGATTTGCGCGCTCTCGGAATTTTGCATGCTCTGAGCGCGCTCACTGCTCAGCTCTGCTTGCTGGCGAGCGCGAGCGATTTCCACTTCGCGCTGCTGAGTCAAGCGTGCATATTCAGATTCACGGTCAATCGTGAGCGAGAGTTTTTCAGCTTCCAAATTCTTATTGCGAATCGCAATAAGCGTATCTTGCTCCACATCATTGCGCTGCTTTTTGCGATGCTCAATCTGTTCAGTCAGGCGCGTCAAACCCTCCGCGTCAAACGCATTGCTGGGGTTGAAATACTCCATTGAGGTTTGATCGAGCTGCGTGAGCGATGCCGCCTCCAGCTCCAAACCGTTTTTAGTAAGGTCTTCCGCCACCGCTTCTCGCACACGCTTGACATACGCGCCGCGCTTCTCATGCAACTCTTCCATCGTCATCTCTGCTGCTGCGGTGCGCAAGGCATCTACGAATTTACCTTCTACCAATTCTTTGAGTTGATCTGGCTCCATGGTGCGCAAGCCCAAGGTTTGAGCAGCTGCGGCTACACAATCCTCGGTTGCAGCCACGCGCACATAAAACTCCGCAATCACATCCACACGCATGCGATCCTTGGTTATCAAGGCTTTGTCTCGTCCGCGTGAGACTTCCAAGCGCAGCGTATTCATATTGACCGGAATCACATCATGCACGATGGGCAACACAAACGCGCCGCCACCGAGCACCACTTTTTGCCCGCCCATACCAGTGCGTACAAACGCGCGCTCCTTGCTGCTGCGCAGATAAAGCCAATGGAAGAGCCAAACGATGATGGCGACAACAATCACCACCACAATCAAGCCAAGAATGAAAGCTCCGAAATCGCTGCCAGTCATGATGATCTCCTTGGGTACTCAAGCGCGTTTAATTTGGGTAAAGCGGCGTGTTGTTTCTGTCAACGCGACTTCCGTGGGGAGCCGCTCCATTGAGCTCGCTCCATAAAAACCGTGGCACTCTGGGCAGTGCTTCAAAATATATTGCGCATCCTCAGGGGTCGCAATCGGGCCGCCATGGCAGAGCACGATCACATTGGGATTGATGGCTTTCGCCGCTTGCGCCCATGCGTTGATGGGCGCCACGCAATCGGAGAGCTTGAGCGCGGTCTCCGCGCCAATCGCGCCACCAGTTGTGAGGCCGAGATGGCACACCACGACATCCGCCCCAGCCTTGGCCATGTCTTTGGCATTGGCTTCGCTGAACACATAAGGCGTGGTGAGCAAACCCATCTTGTGAGCGCGGGCAACGATTTCCACTTCGAGGCCATAGCCCATGCCGGTTTCCTCCAGATTGGATCGGAAGTTACCGTCGATCAAGCCGACCGTGGGGAAGTTTTGTATGCCGGAAAATCCCAAATCGATCAAGCGCTGCAAAAACTGATCGGGAATCATGAAAGGATCAGTGCCATTGACGCCTGCGAGCACCGGCGTGTTCTTCACGACCGGCAGCACCTCATGCGCCATTTCGCAAACGATTTCATTGGCATTCCCATAGGCCATCAAGCCTGCCAATGAACCACGCCCAGCCATGCGATAGCGGCCTGAGTTGTAGATCACGATCAAATCGATGCCGCCTGCTTCTTCGCATTTGGCAGATAAGCCTGTGCCTGCTCCCCCACCGATGATGGGGATTCTTGCGTCAATCTTTTTTCGTAAGCTAGCGAGGATATGTTCTCTTACTATTCTTGGCATCGTTATTCTTTCTTTGGGTATATAGATTTAAAAAGCTCTTTTCTTGGCTTGGTTTTTGGCCTGTCCTGTAGCGTTGGGATCTCGCATCAAGTCATGCCATGCCTGCACCAAGGCATCAGAAAACGCTTCATCATTGATATGGTGTGGCAAGCGAATCAGCTGGCGCTGGCTGCCGGAACGGAAATTTTGCTCAATAGCACTGAAGAGCGCACGGTTGGCCTCAGGGTCGTGGAAAGCTTGGCCTGGCTTGTCAATCGCGGATACGCCACCTTCTGGAATATAAAAGCGCACAGGGCCTTTCATAGCGTTGAGTTTGCGCGCGATAAATTCGCCGATCTGCTGGCATTCTTGCACTGTGGTGCGCATCAAAGTCACAGATGCATTGTGTTTATAGAGCTTACGATTTTTGAACTTCTCAGGCACGGTATCCATCGCGCCGAAATTCACCATATCGAGCGCGCCGCAAGAGCCAATGTAAGGAACAGCATGCCTTGCATAGACATCCATGCGCGATGGGCCTGCGGAGAAAACGCCGCCCACCAGCTCATCCGGGATCTCAGTGGTGGTGATATCCAGCACGCCACACAGCAAGCCTGAATCCACCAGTTTTTCCATCGATTGCCCGCCCACACCTGTGGCATGGAAGACCAAACAATCGTAGGTCTCTTCTAACTGCTTGGTCACCGCTTGCAAGCAAGGCGTGGTCACGCCAAACATGGTGAGCCCCACTGTCGGTTTATTTGAAGTACTTTGTGTCACTGGCTGCGCCACCATACCTGCCAAGGCATGCGCCGCATTGCTGAGCACTTTTTCACTGATCTTGTTGATGCCCTGCACATCAGTGACGGAATACATCATGCAAATATCGCTGGGGCCCACATACTGACGCGTATCCCCAGATGCTACGGTAGACACCATCACCTTCGGCACGCCTACAGGCAATGCGCGCATGGCCGGCGTAGCCAACGACGTGCCGCCTGAACCACCGGCCGAGATGATGCCGCCCACATCGCGCCTCGTTTGAATGTAATGCTCAAATGCAACGGCCATTGCACTCACTGCACTCCCACGATCCCCGCTGAATACAGCGCTTTCTCCCTGCGGATGCGAGCGCGCCACTTCGCGTGGATGCACTGTTGCGGTGGAGGTTCGGCCAGAGGTGGAAAGATCCACGGTCACAACGCGCAATCCAGTTTTTTCTATGCATTGCCGGATGAACAAAAGCTCGCGTGATTTGGTATCAAACGTACCCACGACGTAAGCTGCACGCGTACTGCTGGCAGCCACCGGCAGCTGTAAAACCTGCGCTTTTGCTGAACTGAAAGCCAAAGCCTTGGCTGGCTCAGTACTTTGCGGGGCGAGAAGCGATGTCACATTGGCACTTTGGCGCTCAATATCGGTCATAGCCGCTTGTGTGCTGCCGCTGTTCCAACGATTGAAGCCGCGGACACTGCTGGGCGCAGGATCTGGCAAGGCCTGCAAACCATCGGCATGCGATCTTTTCACCGTCCACATTTTGGGACTGGTCTCGGTGCTCTCTGGCAGCGCAGGCGCTTCTTCTTCTGCATCACCGTCACCACTAGAGCGCACCCCGAGCAAACGCTCTTGTAGCTCGCGGTCTGCTGCCAAGACGGCTTTGTCCATCTGGTGTGCAATGCGGCCATTGACCATCACGCCAATGCGATCCGCCACATCAATCGCTACACCCAAATTCTGCTCAATCAACAAAATCGCGATGGAGCCTTCAGCCGCCAATTCACGCAAAGCTTTGGCCACATGTTCCACAATCACCGGAGCTAAACCTTCTGTGGGCTCATCCATCACGAGCAAGCGTGGCTGCAAAAGTAGCGCCCGCCCAATGGCCAGCATTTGCTGCTCGCCACCAGAGAGTTGTGCACCGCCATTGGATTTGCGCTCCGCCAAGCGCGGGAACATGTCGTACACGCGTTGCACATCACGCTTGCGGGACGCAACGAGGGCCAATGTTTCATCCACCGTGAGCGATGGCCACACACGCCGGCCTTGCGGTACATAAGCTACGCCGTGCTTGGTAATGCGATTGGATGGCAAGCCTAGAATTTCTTGCCCTGCCACGCGAATGCTGCCGGTGCCTGGAACAACGCCCGTCACGGTATTGCAGAGCGTCGTCTTACCCATGCCGTTGCGACCAACGATGGCTGTCACTCCACGATCCAGCGTGAGGCTCACATCCTGCAAAGCATGTGCACGCCCATAATAGACGTTGAGGCCCTTGATCTCCAGCATGGGCACAGACGCGCTCGTCTTGTCAGAGCGATCTTTACTAAACCAGTTCATCAGTGCTTGCCTCCCATATAGATAGCCTGCACCTGCGCATCATTTTCAATCTCATCAGGCGTGCCTTCTTTGATCACACGCCCGTTATGCATCACCGTGACTTTCTCCACCACTTTGAGCGCGATATCCAAATCATGCTCGATCAAAACGAAACTCATGTGCGTCGGCAAGGAAGTCAATAACAAGACAAGCTCTTTACGCTCGGCAGGCGATAAACCCGCAGCTGGCTCATCAAACAATATCAAGCGTGGTGCGCCAGCCAAAGCCATACCAATTTCAAGCTGTCTTTGCTGGCCGTGTGCAAGGTTAGCCACTGTTTCGTCTGCGATATGCGTCAAGCGCGCACGCTCGAGCAAATCTTGCGTCGCCAGCGTGGAAGCATGCCTGGTCCCTGGGCGCAGAAAACTGTAGCGCCCAGAGGCCACTCCTCGCACCGCTAAAAACAAATTGTCGCGAACCGTGAGCTCGCGAAACAGCAAAGACGACTGATAGGTGCGGCGCATGCCTTTGCGAATGCGCTCGTACGGTGTGAGCTCAGTGATGTCTTCGCCGAAAAAATGGATCCGCCCGGCTGTGGGCGGAAAATCGCCAGTGATGGCGTTGAACAGCGTGGTTTTACCCGCGCCATTAGAGCCCAAGACTGCATATTTCTGGCCCGCAGCCACTGTCAAATTCACATCATCGACTGCGCGCAGCGCACCGAAGGCACGCGTGACTCCTTTGAGCACCAAGGCATCGTTGGATGCGAGCGCGGATGGCTTCGCGGGCATAGCGCCCTGAAGCTTACGAGCGGATGTGTTTAACATATGTCAAAAGAAAAATGCAATCTTGGGGTCACCGAGCTTTATGGGCAAACAGGCAAATCGCGTGTACCGATCACGAAATCTTCTTTCTTCATGCCCAACAACTGATCCACATTGTTGGTACGGCTGAGCACCTTGTTAAAGAGATTGCCCTGTGCGTCTTTGGTCACTTCCACCACGAAGCTCGTACCGATAGCTTGGCGATTCGCATCCAAGCGCACATCACCTGTGGGCGACTTCAGCACCATCTTGCTAAGGGTATCGCGATACTTGGCTTGGCCGCCAGACAAATCACCATTGACCGCTGCTAAGCCATCCAAAGCCGCCTTCATATTGAGGTAATAGGCCCAGGCAAACAGGCTCGGTGTGGGGTAGGCACCGGATGCTACGGTGAAGTTTTTCTTATAGTCGGCTACGAAAGTTTTCCACTCTGGCGTGTCCAGCGCGTCAGCGTATGGCGCGCCCGAGATGGTGCCGACCAGCGAATCACGGCGCTTGCCACGGAAGTTGAGCACGTCTTGGCTGACTGTGATCGAGCCGCCCATGAGTGGTTTGTCACCACCCGCTGCTTCATACTGATTCAAGAAGTTCACGGCATCTGCGCCACCCAAGACAATCAGCAAAGCATCCACATCTTTAGGAATACGTGCGATCACCGAGGAATAGTCCTTTCCACCCAGTGGTACCCAAGCCTTCAGTGGCACTTTACCGCCAAGCTTGCAGTATTCGGCCATGAAGCCTTGGATTTGTGAATAGGGGAAGGAGTAGTCTTCGGCGATGATCATGGTGCGCTTGTAGCCCTTGTCCATCGCTGCCTTGCCGAGGCCCACCATCCATTGGCTGCCATCCGTATTGAAGCGGAAGAAATTGGGGCTAGGATTCACCAAGGTAGCGGCTTGTGCGCCAGAGCTACCGTTGATGAAGGTGATATTAGGTTGTGTCTTGGAATAATCCTTGACTGCAACGCCTTCACCGCCAGACAGTGGGCCGACCATGATGTCCACCTTGTCTTGCTCGACCAGCTTGCGCGTGGCGTTCACGGCCACATCAGGCTGAGCATTGGAGGATGCCTTGATGATTTCAATCTTGCGGCCAGCCACCACACCGTTGCGCTGCATCACAGCCAACTCTGCACCGCGCATGCCATCCGCACCGCCAGCAGCAAACGGGCCTTCCAGCGTGGCCAGCAGGCCGATTTTCACAGGCGCACCGGATTGTGCAAAACTCATGGGCAAGCAAGCTGCTGCAATCGCAGCGCCCACCAAGCTACGGGCTAAAAATCTCTTCGTTGTCTTCACAGTAGTCTCCTTCGTCGTTGATGAGGTGCGTGTCAGCGCACGGTGGATTTGATAGATTTCTTGGGTGATAAGCGCGCTTTCAAACGCGCCCACAACCCAAGCAAGCCATCAGGGGAAAACAAAACAATCGCTAGGAATACGCCACCAATGACAAGATTGAAGCGTTCGCGATTGATCAAATCGATCGCAAATGTTTGGAGCAACACAAAAATAATCGCACCCAAAAATGCTCCGATGGGATGCTTCATGCCGCCCAAAACAGAGATCACCAAAATATTGATCAGCCAACCGGTATTGACCGAGCCTGGGGTGATCAAGCCGTTGTACCAAACCAGCAGCACACCACCTAGCGCAGCGATAAAGCCAGAGACTGCATAGGCTGCCAAGCGATGGGCTAAGACGTTGAAACCCAGAGAATTCATCCGCCGCGCGTTATCTCGTGTTCCCTGCAAAGCAATGCCAAAGGGCGCACGGATCAAATGCTTGACAAAGAAATATCCCATCAAAGCCAGAGTCAAGCAGAGAAAATAGAAAGGCAGTGGCGCACGCCAATCGATGCCAAACAATTTCGGTGGATAAACTTTCTGGAAACCTTGGAAACCGTTGAAGATGCTGTAGTTTTGCAGCACCAAATAATAGAAAGCGGCGCCAATCGCCACCGTGATCATGATGGTGTAGATGCCTTCGGTGCGTACCGATAACCAGCCAATCAAGATGGAGCATGCGGTGGCGATCGAGAGCGCAAAAATAATCGCCACCCACCACGGCCAACCCAAGCTGATTTCTGGCGTGCCGCTCGCTCCCAAAATAGCGAGTGAGTAGCCTGCAATGCCAGCCACTGTCATTTGTGCCAGCGACACCATGCCGCCGTAGCCACCCAAAAAGGTGAGGGATAAAGCGATCAAACCGAAGATCAAGGATTGCGCACCAATTTGGAAGGCAATGAATGGTGAAACGACGAATGGGAAAATCAACACGAACAGCATGATCGCGACGTGGTGGATGCCAATCGCTTTGATCGTGTCACGCAACCATTCGAAGGAAGGCTGCTCCTGCGCGCTGACTTTCTTGGCAGCAGATGATCCAACAGAATTGGACGTTAATGCGCCCTGACGCACAGCAGCGCCCGCGTCCCGATTCATGGCTTGCCGCCAGCGTGCTGCGCTCATGCTGCTTTCCCCATGATGCCGCGTGGGCGGAATGCCAAGACCAAGATCAGGATCACAAAGGTAAACACCACACTGTACGTCGGCGCATAAGCCAAGCCATAAGTTTCGGCCAAGCCCAAAATCACCGCACCAATCGCTGCACCCACCACCGAGCCCATGCCGCCTACGATCACCACGATCAAGGAAGCCAAGAGCAATCGCGTGTCTTCACCGGGCACGATAGACAGCTCCACTGCACCGATCACACCACCCAAGCCAGCCAAGCCGGCACCGAGTGCAAAGGTGATCGCGAAAATCAGATTCACATTCACACCTGCTGCTGAGAGCATGGCGCGATCATCCACACCTGCGCGAATCATCATGCCCACACGCGTCTTGTTGAGCAACAACCACAAGCCCACGCCAATCACGATGCCCATGCCCAACAAGCTCAGGCGATAAGCTGAGTAGGCATTGATGATGGGGATACCTCTGATCGGCCCTTGCAGCCATTCAGGCGCTTGCATTTGATAGACCTCAGCTGTAAAAATCCAGAGCATAATATCTGCGATCACGATAGATAGGCCAATCGTCACCATCGTCTGTCGCAAATCTTGCCCCTGCATATGTCGCAAGATCAGCACTTGCATCAACAGCCCAGCCAGTGCGGAGGCCGCAAAGCCTGCAGCAATCGCGAGCACCCAATAACCTGTTTTGGCCGCAACGATGTAGCCCACATAGCCGCCCAGCAAATAGAGTGATCCGTGCGCCAAATTCACATTGCGCATCAAGCCAAACACCAAAGTGAAGCCGCTGGCAACGATGAAATAAAGCGATGCCAAGGTCAGGCCATTGAGCATCGTCACGAAATACAGGCGCAGATTGTCAGCAATCGCCCATGCGCTGAAGGCAGCAATCGGGCCGCCGATCAAAACCCACAAGGCGATTTTTTGATTGCGCGTCATGCCGCCCACCCGCGAGCGCTGCTGCGGCCATCCATCGCCGGCATTTTTGCAAACTTGCCATCTTTCATCACGGCCAGAATGCGCTCCGGCTTGCGCAAGATGCTCAAGTTGGCCAGAGGGTCACCGTCGATCAACAGCAGATCAGCTAGGTAGCCTTCTTTCACCAAACCAAGATCATTCGGGCGCATCATGATCAGACCACCCAACTGCGTGGCGCTGCGCAAAGCTTGCGCAGGCGTGAAGCCTAGGTATTTCACAAAAAATTCAAGATCGCGCGCGTTTTGCCCATGCGGCGTGAACGCGAAGCCGTAATCACCACCGGGC
>JAAFJC010000016.1 GCA_013297925.1 Comamonadaceae bacterium | reverse complement strand
GCCACTCTCAGGTATTGCTACCCTACCGTTCGACTTGCATGTGTAAAGCATGCCGCCAGCGTTCAATCTGAGCCAGGATCAAACTCTATAGTTTGATCTTGTTACTCAATCGGAATTGAAGAAGATATATCTTCATTCAATTTCTCATGAGTGTTTGTGTCTCGGTCTTTCGACTCTGACGTTTTCGGCAATTGCCTTCAAACACCCACGCTTATCGGCTGTAATTTTTTAAGTAACAACGAAGCAGATTTAACTCTTTTTCGTTTTCTTCACTGCGATCAGCGAAGCCTTGAATTATGACACACTTTTCGTTAATTCGTCAAGCTAGTCAGATTTTTTCTACTTTTTTCTTGGCTGCTTGCCCTAGAAGAGCAACTTGACCGCGTTTTCAGCAGAGCCTCAAATTATATACCGAAAAACTTGTCTTCGTCAATTTTTTGAGATTTCTTTTGATGCCGATGGCGCTTTTCAGAACCATCACGATTCGGGTAAACCCTTATCGTTTCTCATCAGCAGAGCTCGCTAGTATATACCGGAATTTGGGCTCTGCGCAAGCTTTTTTGATATTTCTTCCAAAAGAGCCGTTTTATTTGGCTTCCGAGAGGAATTTCTCGACTTGAGCGGCGGGAATAGCGCCTGGCACACGTGAGCCATCGGCGAAGATCAATGTTGGGGTACCTGTGATGCGGTATTTCTTGCCGAACTCCACATTGCGCGCCAGCGCGCTGGCATCGCATGCTGCGGCTGGGGGCGTGGCATCTTTGACCATCCAATCGAGGAAGGCTTTGGTTTTGTCTTTGCTGCACCAGATGTTTTGGGATTTCGCTGTGGAGTCTGCCCCGAGGATGGGATAGAGGAACATATGGATGGTGACGTTGTTGACGCTCTGTAGATCGCGTTCAAAGCGCTTGCAGTAGCCGCAATTGGGATCTTCAAAGACGGCGACTTTGCGCTTGCCATTGCCGCGCACGATGGTGAAGGCATCTTTAAAGGGCAATGCATCGAAATCGACCGCTGTGAGCTTTTCGATGCGCTCTTCCGTGAGATTGCGGCGCGCTTTGGTGTCAATCAGGTTGCCTTGGATCAGGAAATTGCCTTCTGCATCTGCATAGACGATATCGAAGCCGTTGATACGCACTTCGAGCAAGCCAGGCATGGCTGAGCGGCTGATTTCGTCAATCTTGGGCAAATTGGGCAGGCGCTCGGCCAGTGTTTTGCGCACAGCGGCATCCTGCGCAGCAGGTAAAGCACCATTTGATTGAGAAAAAGCGCCGGTCGCCGGCATAAATACTGCGCAAGCAGCTACTAATTTAATAGCAATTAGGTATTTTTTAATCAACATCGTTATCTTTCAAGAGAACTCAACACTTTATCCCAAGGTAACACGCACTGCATCAGCGCACACCCGAGGCTTGGCGCATTAGCCAAGATTTGAGTGGCGAGGCCGCATCTAGGCTTTTCATCCCCCAGTTGCGTAGGCTTTGCACACGTGCGTCTGGGTGGCTGAAGCTGCGCTGCAAACCGTCTGTCGCCAAACGCAGCATGGCCGCATCGGCCTTGCGCGCTCGCTCATAGGCTCGCAGCAGCTTCATATCCCCGTAGCTTCGGAAATACGGCTTATCGGCCAGCACACTGGCCAGCTCTGCCGCATCACCCAAGCCTAAATTCAAACCTTGCCCTGCCAAGGGATGCACCGCATGCGCCGCATCCCCCGCCAAAACCCAAGCACCCCAGTCAGCTTGCCCACACCATTGCTGCGCTTGCGCGAGCACGAGAGGCCAGCTGGCGCACTCGCTGGCAAGCTGCAATTCGCCCAGCTGATTACGCGTGGCTTCTTGCAAGGCATCGGCGAATTCTTCTTCGTTCATCGATTGCAGACTCGCCGCGCGCTCACGGGAGACTGACCACACCAAAGCAGCAGAGTTCCCCGCTTGGCTTTCGCCTCGGGGAAGCAAGGCGCAGACTTGGGATTCATCCATCCATTGCCAAGCGGTATTTTCATGCGACATGTCGCACTTGATGTGTGCAGCAATGGCCGTTTGCTCATAGGCAAACTGCTCAAACGCAGCGCCGGTAGCCTCGCGGGTTTGGCTCACGCGGCCTTCGCAAATCACGGTGAGCGCAGCCTCTTGGGCAGAAGCTTCGTTCACAACGCTGACTTCGCTGGCGAAAGACATGGCTTGTGTGAGGCGCTCTTGCAGGGCTGCGGCATCCACAATCCACGCCAAGGGCTCAGCTTGCGCATCAAAGGCGATATGCCCAGATTGATCGCCCCAGACCTTCATATGCTGCACGGGCGTAGCCTCTTGCGGCCACACTCGCAAATCTATGAGCATCTGACGCGAGGCTGCGTTCAGGGCGAAGCTGCGAATATCGCTGCTTTTTGCGGCTGTTGGTTTGGCGGCTTGCAGACTCACGCGAATGCGGGCGCGCGCCAGCAGCAGCGTCAAGACTTGCCCGACTACGCCAGCACCTCGAATACAAATCTCGGTTTTCATTCAGAGAATTGTAGAAGGCGGCACAATTGGGTGCAGTTTTTCATCATTTGACCTTTTCGCGAGCCCGCCATGTCCGACTTTGACCTGAACGCCACCATCAGCCGCCTTTTCGTTTATCCCGTCAAATCCTGCGCGGGTGTCGAGCTCAAAGAAACGCTGGTGATTGAAACGGGGCTGGAGTTTGACCGTGCCTGGATGGTCGTTGACGAACAAGGCGAATTTCTCAGCCAGCGCGAGCTGCCACGCATGGCGCTCATCCAGCCCCAACTCAAACAATTTGAGATGGTACTGCGAGCACCGGGCATGCTCGCACTGCATATTGCGCTGGATGCCGTTGAGCAGCCCTGCAAAGTACGCGTGTGGAACGATGAATGCGCCGCCTTCGACATGGGCGATACCGCTGCGCAATGGTTCACCGATTTTTTGATGCACGAGCGCCCTGCTGGCCTGCCCGCGATGAAGCTGCGCCTCGTGCGCTTTGATCCTGAGCACAAACGTGCTTCTAATGTGAAGTGGACGAAAGGCAAGCAAGCGCTTAACCAATTCTCGGATGGTTACCCCATTTTGGTACTCAGCGAAGCTTCGTTGGATGATCTCAACGCACGGCTTACGGCAGCTGGCCAAGAGGCCGTGACCATCGAGCGCTTCCGCCCAAATATCGTGCTCTCCGGCTTGCAATCGCATGACGAAGATAGAACGGATGAACTCAACATTTCCGGTGGCGAGACGGATTTTCAGCTGGCCCTGATCAAGCCCTGCCCGCGCTGCCCGATTCCCGATGTGAACCCGCAAACCGCTGTGAGCAGCCCCGAAGTCAGCCAGATGCTGCAAACCTACCGGCAGGATGCACGCGTGGACGGCGCGATCACTTTTGGCATGAATGCGATGGTGGTGCGCGCGGATGATGCGCCGTTTGATTTGCCGCTGGCTGTGGGGCAAAAAGCGGCTGGGTCACTTCGCTTTTAGGGCTTCGCATACACTTAGCAGCTTTGCCAAAAGACGCGCAGACCATGCGCTAGGAATTCAATCATGAGCTTGAAATGTGGGATCGTTGGCCTGCCCAACGTTGGAAAATCGACGCTGTTTAATGCACTCACCAAGGCGGGCATTGCTGCCGAAAACTACCCTTTTTGCACCATCGAGCCCAATGTGGGCATCGTAGAGCTGCCCGATCCGCGCTTGGCGCAACTCGCCGCCATTGTGAGCCCAGAGAAAATTGTGCCGGCGATTGTGGAATTCGTCGATATCGCGGGCTTGGTGGCTGGCGCTTCGCAAGGCGAGGGTTTGGGCAACAAATTCTTGTCACATATCCGCGAGACGGATGCCATCGTGAATGTGGTGCGCTGCTTTGAAGATCCCAATGTGATTCACGTTTCGGGCAAGGTTGATCCGATTTCTGATATTGAAGTGATTCAAACGGAGCTTTGCCTTGCTGATTTGACTACTGTCGAGAAAAGCTTGCAGCGTTACACCAAAGTGGCCAAGACAGGCAACGACAAAGAGGCGGTGAAGCTCGTGGCCGTCTTGGAGAAATGCCAAACCGCCCTCAATCAAGGCAAGCCCGTGCGCGGCATCGATTTTTCCAAAGAAGAGCTCGTTACGCTCAAGCCGCTGTGCTTGATCACTGCCAAGCCAGCGATGTTTGTGGGCAATGTGGCCGAAGATGGATTTAACAACAACCCATTTCTGGCCAAACTAGAAGAATACGCCAAAGGGCAAAACGCGCCTGTGGTGGCGATTTGCGCCAAGATTGAAGCCGAATTGGCCGACATGAGCGACGAAGACAAATCGACCTTCTTGGCAGATCTGGGCCAAAGCGAGCCTGGCCTTAACCGCCTGATTCGCGCGGGCTTCAAACTGCTGGGCTTGCAAACCTACTTTACGGCTGGCGTCAAAGAAGTGCGCGCTTGGACGGTGCCGATTGGCGCGACAGGCCCGCAAGCCGCAGGCGTGATCCACACCGATTTCGAGCGCGGCTTTATCCGCGCGCAAACCATTGCGTTTGACGACTACATCGCCTTCAAAGGCGAGCATGGCGCGAAGGAAGCAGGCAAGATGCGCGCCGAAGGCAAGGAATACATCGTCAAAGATGGTGATGTGCTGAATTTCTTGTTCAACGTATAGCGCGAAATCACTATTATTTTGATAGCTTCTCCCGCAGTAAATACGCCGGCCAATGGCTCAAAAGCCTTAAAAATCAGCCCTTCAGCCAGCCACGCCGCCTGAAATACCACATCGGCACAATGGCACTGGCCACCATCAACACAACGACAAAGGGATACGCCGCGCTCCCAAGGGCTTGCACCTCGGGTATCTGCATATTCATGCCATAGATGCTGGCGATCAAGGTGGGTGGCAGCAGAGCTACGCTGGCCACCGAGAAGATTTTGATGATCTTGTTTTGGTTGATATTGATGAAACCGACCACGGCATCCATCAAGAAGTTGATCTTGTCGAACAGGAAGGCAGTGTGTGAATCCAGCGAATCAATGTCGCGCAGAATTTGCCGCGCTTCGTTGAATTGCTCGGCGGAAAGCATCTTGCTGCGCATCATGAAGGACAGCGCGCGACGCGTGTCCATCATGTTGCGGCGAATTCGGCCATTCAAGTCTTCCTGCTTGGCGATATTGGCGAGCACGTCAGCGGCAAGCTCGTCCGTTACATCGCCTTTCAAGACTTGGCTGCTGGCTTTTTCTAGCTCATCGTGAATACCTTCTAGCGCATCGGCGCAGTACTCAGCATCAGCGTCATAGAGCTTGAGCAGCACTTCTCGGGCATCTTCAATCAAGCCTGGCAAGCTGCGGGCGCGCAGGCGCAGCAAACGAAAGATGGGAATGGATTCATCGTGAATCGAGAACAATACGCCTTTGCTTTTGAGATCGGCATTGTTCAAATTCAAGATGAAAGCGACGCGCTCGGTGCGGGATTCTTCATCGTCAATCAAAAAGTCAGAGCGGATATGCAGGTCGCCATTGTCTGCTTCGTAAAAGCGTGCGGACTCTTCGATATCTTCATCCATCGCGTCTGCGGGAATGGAAAGGCCATAGTGCTGCTTGATCCAAGCCTTTTCTTCAGGAGTGGGGGATTCCAAATCCACCCAGATGGGCTGAAATTTGGTGAGCTCTTCGAGCGATTCAATCTCTTCTTGGAAGAGGCGGCCATTGGCCAGCGTAAAAATGTTGAGCATGGTGCAGGCTCCAACTTAAATGGTTGAACGGGAAGTAAATATGTGCTTCCCGTGCCTGCGTGAATGAATCCGCCTGCCAGGGAAGCTACCAACTGGGGTAGGTATCCAAGGGTTTGCTCCAAAAATGGGGATGGCGCGATTATCACCTCAAAACCATCACATTTCTGCACTGAGATAATCGGGCATGCGCTTGTTTGATCTTCCTCGCCTTTTTCTTCTTTCCCTCGGTTTATTCGCCATTCATGGCCATGCCCAGCCACTGCCTAAGGAGGTGCTGCAAGGGCTGGCGCGAGCTGGCGTGCCGACCTCGGCGATCAGCGTAGTGGTGCAGACGATTCCCAGCGCAGCTAGTGCCACGGCCACGCTTGAAGCACCTGTGATCAAGCATCGCGCTGAGGTCGGCGTGAATCCGGCTTCCGTGATGAAACTGATCACCACCTATGCTGCGCTTGATCAGCTTGGCGCAGATTTCACTTGGAAAAATCGCGTGTATATCGACGGCACGCTGGAGGGCGGCGTATTGCAAGGCCATTTGATTTTGCGCGGCAGCGGCGATCCGAAGTTCGTGTTGGAGCGGATTGAGGAGCTGTTTGCCCAAGTGCGAGCTAAGGGTGTGCGCGAGGTGCGGGGCGATATCGTGCTGGATCGCCGCGTCTTTGATGTGCCAGACAAAAACCCTGCAGATTTTGACGATGAGCCGCTGCGCCCCTATAACGCCGTGCCTGACGGTTTGTTGGTGAATTTCAAATCACTGATCTTTAATTTCTCGCCCGATGTGACCAACAAGCGCGTACTTTTGCGCGTCGATCCACCGATATCGCGGGTGGAATTCCCCGCCGAGATCTCGGCATCCTATGGTGCTTGTGGTGACTGGCGCGGTAGTTTGCAAGGCGATTTTTCCAATCCCGATCGCGTGACTTTCTCTGGCCGCTATGCCATCTCTTGCGGCGAGCGCGTCTGGCCTGTGGCTTATGTGGCGCCGCGTCAGTATGCGGCACGCGTGATCGAGGCCATGTGGCGAAAATCGGGAGGGGGGCTCACGGGCACTGTGCGTGAAGATGCTCTGCCGCGCACTGCCCGTTTGCTGCATACCGAGCCCTCACTGCCGCTCTCAGACATCATTGCCGATGTGAATAAATTCTCCAACAACGTGATGGCGCAGCAAGTGTTCCTTACGCTATCGTCTGAGCTGCCCACTACTGGGCGCACTGGCAGCTTTGCCGCTTCTCGGCGCAATGTGGCAGCTTGGTGGAAGAAGAATTTACCTGGCATACCTGAGCCAGTGCTCGACAACGGCTCAGGCCTCTCGCGGCAGGAGCGCGCCAGCGCAGCCAGCATCAACAGCTTGCTGCAATTGGCCGCCAGCAGCACGCAAGCGCTGGTGTTTGCCAACTCAATGGGCATCGCAGGCGTGGATGGTACGGTGGCGCGCATGCGTGATCGCAATGCAGCTTCTGCCGCTATCGGCCAAGCGCAGCTTAAAACAGGCACGCTACGAGATGTCGCAGCCGTGGCAGGCTATGCCAGCGCATTGAGCGGCCAACGCTATAGCTTGGCTGCCATCATCAACCATCCCAATGCAGGCGCAGCACGGCCTGCATTGGATGCCTTGGTCGAATGGGTTGTTAAACGCCCTTGAACTTCATTTTCATACAGATTTTGGCCTACCTCCGGCATATTTACTGCGCAGACTGCTACAATTTTAGTAGTTAATCATCATGCAAAGCGATACGAATTCTCCGCTCCAGGTCTTGCACGATGTGTTTGGCTACAGCGCATTTCGCGGTCAACAACAAGCCGCGATTGAGCAGGTGCTCTCAGGCGGCGATGCACTGGTGCTCATGCCGACGGGCGGTGGCAAATCACTGTGCTATCAGATCCCGGCTATTTTGCGAGCTCAGCAGGGCAAGGGGGTATGTATCGTCGTCTCGCCGCTGATTGCTTTGATGCATGATCAAGTGGGGGCGTTGCATGAGCTCGGTGTCCCTGCGGCTTTTCTCAATTCCACGTTGGATAGCCAACAAGCCGGAGAAGTGGAGCAGCAAATGCTTCGCGGCGAGCTCGCCTTGCTTTACGTTGCGCCTGAGCGGCTGAATACGCCGCGCTTTCTGGCGCTCTTGCAATGCCTCTATGAGCAAAAGTTGCTGAGCCTGTTTGCGATTGATGAGGCGCATTGCGTGAGCCAGTGGGGCCATGATTTCCGGCCTGAATATCGCTCGCTGGCGCTGTTTCATGAGCGTTATTCCGATGTGCCTCGCCTAGCGCTCACCGCCACCGCCGATGATCTCACCCGGCAAGACATGATTGAGCGCTTGCAGCTGGAAGGCGCTGCACAATTGGTCAGTAGCTTTGATCGGCCGAACATCCGCTACCGCATATCTGAGAAAACCGATCCACGCAAGCAACTGCTGCGTTTCATTGAAGATGAGCATGCAGGCGAAGCAGGTATTGTGTATTGCCAATCGCGCAAGAAGGTGGAAGAAACCGCTGAGTGGCTGCGCGGCGAAGGCATCCGCGCCCTGCCCTATCACGCTGGCATGGAGCAGCGCGAGCGGCAGGCCAATCAAGATGCCTTCCTGCGAGGTGATGCGCAGGAAGGCACTGCCGTGGTGATGACGGCCACGATTGCTTTTGGTATGGGCATTGACAAACCTGATGTGCGCTTTGTGGCGCATCTGGACCTACCTAAAAACATCGAAGGCTATTACCAAGAAACCGGTCGTGCGGGGCGTGATGGGCAAGCAGCGAATGCTTGGATGGCTTATGGCCTGCAAGATGTGGTGAACCAGCGCCGCATGATTGACGAGAGCCCTGCCAACGAAGACTACAAAGCTGTGATGCGCGGCAAGCTAGATGCACTGCTATCACTCGCCGAGGCCACAGACTGCAGGCGTGGAAGGCTGCTCGGCTATTTCGGTGAACAAATCGGTGGTGAGAATGCGAGACTGAATTACCGCTGCAACAACTGCGACAACTGCCTCTCGCCTGCAGTGACTTGGGACGCCACGCAAGCCGCGCAAAAATTGCTTTCCTGCATTTACCGCGTGCAGCAAGCCAGCGGCATCAGCTTTGGCGCGGGGCATATCATTGACATACTGCGCGGAAAGACAACCGACAAGATGGCGCAGTTTGCGCATCATCAGCTCTCAACTTTCGGCATCGGCGCAGAAGTGAGTGAACAACAATACAAAGCCTTGCTGCGCCAGCTGATCGCGCTAGGTGCAGTCAGCGTAGATGCGGAGCATTTCAATACCTTGAAGCTCGAGCCCTTGGCTAAAAGCTATCTCAAAGGTGAGCACACTGTGCTGTTGCGTGAAGCCTTGCCCGAGAACGTGCGCAGGGCTAAAAGCAGCACAAAAGGTGATGGCAAATCCAAAACCAAAACACCCGAGACGCTCGCTGCTTTGGATGCGGTGGCGCAGCGGCGCTTCGCCGCGCTTAAAGCCTGGCGCGCCGAAGTGGCGCGCGAGCATGCTTTGCCAGCGTATGTGATCTTCCATGACGCTACGCTTCTGGCCATGGCCACCGCCGCACCGCAAAGCCTGGCTGGGCTCGCAGGCATCAGCGGGCTGGGGGCGAAGAAGCTGGAAGCTTATGGGGAAGAAGTGCTGCGATTGCTGCGTGACGATGCGGGGCAGGAATTAGCTGCGGCTTGATTGGGGTATGCGCATGACCAGGGAGAAAACCGAACAGCCGGACGCAGAAGACGCAAAAGTTACGCAGAGGACGCAAAAAAGAAAAACACCTTTTGGTATTTCTTTTGCGCCCTCTGCGAAACCTCTGCGTCTTCTGCATCCGGTATTTGGCATTTGGTGTTCAGCTCTTTATTTCATAGCGCCTGCCGCATATTCCACGCCGGCATGCAGCACTTTTTCTAAACATTTACCGAATGTGAGCCTCCAGCTGTGCCAACAAGCGCAGCTGAGTGATTCTGGTGCGCGCTCGGTCAAGGGGCAACCCATTTACACGCAGGATTTGCCTCGGCAAGACGCCAAGATGCGCGTGTTGGTGGTGGGCGGGATTCATGGCGATGAGCTCTCCACCGCATCGCTCGCTTTGTATTGGCTGCAACTCGCCAAAGAAATTCCTGCAGATGCGCATTGGCGTTTTATCCCCCTGCTCAACCCCGATGGCCTGCTCTCGACGCCCGCGCGGCGCACGAATGCCAATGGCGTGGATTTGAACCGCAATTTCCCCACGCCGAATTGGGAGCGCGAGGCCAAGATTTATTGGGAGCAAAAGGTCAAGCGCGATCCGCGCCGCTGGCCGGGGCCTAAGCCTCTGTCAGAGCCCGAGTCGAAATTCCTGCACGATGAGATGGAGCGCTTCAAGCCGCATTTGATCGTTAGCATCCATGCGCCTTACGGTGTGCTTGATTTCGATGGCCCCACCACGCCACCCGCTAAGCTTGGACGGCTTTATCTCGATCAAGTAGGCATCTTCCCAGGAAGCTTGGGTAATTACGGCGGCGTCCACAAAGGCATGCCGGTGGTAACGATTGAGCTGCCAAGCGCCTTTCGAACGCCACTGAATGCCGAGATGCGGCAAATGTGGCTGGATTTGCTGCGCTGGATGAGTGAACGCTTGGCTTCTGGTGAAAAACCTAAAACGCCCACCAAGTCATCGACGCCTTGATTTAAATCCCCTTGCTGCAGCATGGATAGGTAAACCCGAACACATTGGCACAAAATAGAAAACATAATCCTTGTTGTATTTTTTCTTTTTAAGCATGTCATGAATACTCGCTTTTTCGCTCATACATTGCGCGCTGTTTTAGGTGTTTTGCTGATAGCTTGCAGCCCGCTTTTTGCACAAAACCAAACGCTAAAAATCGGCGTCATCGGCCCCTTTACTGGCGCATCGGCTGATTTTGGCAATCCCATGCTCAATGGCATCAAGCTAGCAGTGGATGAAATCAATGCAGTGGGCGGTTTCCTTGGTAGGCCGCTCGAGCTCGTGATCAAGGATGACAAAGCCAATCCCGACGAGGGTTTGAAACAATCGCAGGCTCTCATCGCAGAAAAGGTCAGCGTTGTCGTAGGCTTTTGCAATACGGGAGTGGCTGCAAAATCTCTGGATGTCTATCAAACAGCGAAAGTCCCATTGATCATCCCTTGTTCGACAGGTTCGCCATTGACCGCTAAATTCCCTGCACCTGAAAGCTATATTTTTCGCACCTCTGCTCGTGATGCCATCCAAGCTCCTTTCGTAGTGAACGATATTCTCAAGCGTGGCTGGGACAAAATCGCCATCTTTGCAGACAAATCTGGGTATGGCGAGGCAGGCTTACAAGATGTTCTCAAAGCCTTGGATGCCAAACAAGTTAAACCCGTGCATGTCGCTCGCTTTGATGTGGGCGTGAAAGATTTGACCGAAGAGATGAAGGCAGCCAAGGCAGCTGGTGCAGAAGTCGTCTTTAGCTACACCGTGGGTCCAGAAAATGCTGTGATTGCTAAATCCAAGCAAGCCATTGGCTGGAAAGTGCCCCAAGTCGGCCCTTGGACGCTGTCTTTCCCCTTTTTCATTGATGGCGCAAAAGAGGCCGCTGAGGGTGCACTCGTGGTGCAAACATTCATCGCCGAACCCAGCAACGAAAGACGCGCATCATTTCTCACCGCTTACGCACGTAAATATCCAGGCAAACGCATCACTGTGCCTGTCGCTGCTGCCCAAGGCTATGACGCGATGTATATCTTGATGTATTCCATGTTCAGCATTCGCGACGGCAATGTCACGGGGCCTGCCATCAAAGCAGCGCTCGAAAATATGCCTCGTGTGTACTACGGCGTAGTGGCCACCTATGACAAGCCATTTTCTACTAGCGACAAAGATGCCATCACATCCAATATGCTCGTGATGGGACAAGTGAAAAACAGTTTAATCACCTTCGCTTATCCAGAAGACGCAAAGCGCAATTTGATCGTGCAGCGCAAGCAGCAGTGATCTTTGAATTACTATTAAATTTATAGCGCCTTGCGCAGTATTCTTGCCGGCCAAGTGCCATTTTTCCTTCAAGAAACCAGCTTCCAAGCCATTTCTTCGCCGCCGCGCAATGGTTTGACTTCCGCTTGCCCAAAGGGCAAGGTCTCGGGCAATGTCCACGCTTGCTTGGCTAAAGTGATCGTCTCGCGATTGCGTGGTAGGCCATAAAAATCAGCGCCATAGAAGCTACTGAAGGCTTCGAGTTTGTGCAAAGCGCCAGCAGTTTCAAAAGCCTCTGCATAGAGCTCCATCGCACTGAGCGCGGTGTAGCAGCCCGCACAGCCACTGGCATGCTCTTTCAAATGCGCGGGGTGCGGTGCGCTGTCTGTGCCAAGGAAGAATCGGTCGGAATCGCTAATCGCTGCCTGCACCAAAGCTTGGCGATGCGTTTCGCGTTTGAGCACGGGCAGGCAGTAGTAATGCGGGCGGATGCCGCCGGTGAAGATGGCGTTGCGGTTGTAGAGCAAATGATGGGCGGTGATCGTGGCAGCGGTGTACTGATCAGCCTGCGCCACATAGTGCGCTGCCTCTTTCGTCGTGATGTGCTCAAACACGATTTTGAGCTCAGGGAAATCTTTGCGCAGCGGAATGAGCTGGGTGTCGATAAACACAGCTTCGCGATCAAACAGATCAATATCGCTGCTGGTGACTTCGCCATGCACCAAAAGCAAAATGCCCTCACGCTGCATCGCCTCAAGTGTCTTGTAGGTTTTGCGCAGATCCGTCACGCCGGCATCGCTATTGGTGGTCGCACCTGCTGGATAGAGTTTGAGCGCGACCACGCCAGCATCTTTGGCGCGTTTGATTTCATCGGGTGGTGTGTTGTCCGTCAAATAAAGCGTCATCAAGGGCTCAAACTTCACGCCGCTTGGTACAGCAGCCATGATGCGCTGTTTGTAGGCGATCGCCAGTGCTGCCGTCGTCACAGGCGGCTTGAGATTGGGCATCACGATTGCGCGGGCGAATTGCGCAGCCGTGTGCGGCACCACAGTAGCGAGCGCATCACCATCGCGCAAGTGCACATGCCAGTCGTCGGGGCGGGTGAGAGTTAATTCTTGTGTCATCCCTCTATTGTCGCGGATGTGGCTTTGCGTCTGCTCTGGCGGGCGTTTGACCGAAGTGAAAAGGCTTTGTGAAGGGTGAGGAAGCCCTAGATTGCCGCCGCCATATGACGCATGATGATCGCGAGGCGGATTCGAGACCTAGAAACACTACCTTACTGCGAAGGATCGACGGCTGGTGCGAAATAGGGCACGGGCTTGACGCTGGATTGCCAGCGCAGCTCACCGGCTTCAAACAGTTTGAGCGTGCCAGCTTCAAATTTCTGCCAGGATTCGTTACGGGTGAGCGGCGCGGTAGCTACGATGGCCATGCAATCGTCGTGATCGTTGATCTCACGCAGATCGATGCTCACATCTTCATCCACCAGCTGCGCCCGATCAAAAGGCGCACGGCGCTGCACAAAATGCAGCTTGCTGGTGCAATAAGCAAAGAGCAGATCGCCTTGCGAGAGCAGAAAATTGAAATTGCCAAAGTGGGCGATTCCCGTGGCCGCTTCATGAATAGCTTGCGCCAACTCAATCGCATCGGGCATGCCATCATTGGGAAATCGCTCGCGCAGATGCTGCAAAAGCGCACAAAAAGCCAGCTCGCTATCAGTCTGCCCGATGGGGCGATAGGTGCCATCAAGCAGCGGCGCGTAGCCAGTCAGATTGCCGTTGTGAATGAAGGTCCAAGCTTTGCGCTGCCACTCGCGCTGGAAAGGATGGCAATTGGCCAAGCCGGCAGCGCCCTGGGTGGCCTTGCGGATGTGCGCCATAACGATGCGCGATTTGATGGGGTAGTTTTGTACCCAAGCTGCCAGCGGCGAACTGCAAGCAGGCAGATCATCCAGAAAGACGCGGCATCCCGTTTCTTCGTAAAACGCAATGCCCCAGCCATCACGGTGATGCCCCGTCTCACCGCCTCGCTTGGCAAAGCCGCGAAACGAGAAGGTGATGGCCGCCGGCTGGCGGGTGTTCATGCCTAGAAGTTCACACATATCAGTTGCTATAAATTATATAGCGAACTTATCAGATATTAAGCCGGCGAATCACTGATTTTGCCGAGAAGCTGAAGAACCGCCTTAGTGCCCCAAGATCTTGGAGAGGAAATCTTTGCTGCGCTCGCTTTGCGGATTGTTGAAGAATTCGTGCGGCGTGTTTTGCTCCACGATCTGGCCTTGATCCATGAAAATCACGCGATCAGCCACCGCTTTGGCAAAGCCCATCTCGTGCGTGACGCAGAGCATCGTGATGCCTTGGCCGGCCATCTCGATCATCACATCCAGCACCTCTTTGATCATCTCTGGATCGAGGGCAGAAGTCGGCTCATCAAACAGCATGATTTTGGGCGTGAGGCAGAGCGCGCGAGCAATTGCCACGCGCTGCTGCTGACCGCCGGAGAGTTGCAGCGGGTACTTATCAGCCTGCTCGGCAATACGCACCCGCTTGAGCTGAGTCATGGCGCGCTCCTCCGCCTCTTTCTTGGGCAGCTTGCCCACCCACATCGGCGAGAGCGTGAGATTTTCCAACACGGTAAGGTGCGGAAACAAATTGAATTGCTGAAACACCATGCCGACGTTTTTACGCACTTCATCGATGGCTTTCACATCATCGGTGAGCTCCGTGCCATCCACAATCAAGCTGCCTTGCTGATGCTCTTCCAAGCGATTGATACAGCGAATCAGAGTGGATTTTCCTGAGCCAGAAGGCCCGCAAATCACGATGCGCTCGCCGCGCTTGACATGCAAATCAATATCGCGCAGAACATGAAAATTGTTGCCATACCACTTGTTGACTTTGTCGAACTGGATGATGTTGTCGCTCATGGGTGATCCTATCGAAATATGTTGGGTGCTTTGCGATTAGCGGGCTTTGCCTTTGTTGACTTGCTTTTCAACCCATAGGCTGTAGCGAGACATAGCAAAGCAGAAGACGAAATAAATGGCTGCAATGAACAGGTAGGCTTCAATTTTGAAAGGCCGCCAATCGGCATCGGAATTGAGCGCGAGGCTCATCGCACCCGTGAGCTCATACAAGCTCACGATGGTCACCAGCGAGGTGTCTTTGAAAATCGAAATAAAGTTGTTCATGATGCCGGGCACGACCATCGCCAATGCTTGCGGCAGCACGATCTTGCGCTGGGTTTGCCAGTACGACAGGCCCAGCGTTGCCGCTGCTTCAATTTGCCCCTTGGGAATTGCCTGCAAACCACCGCGAATCACTTCGGCCATATAAGCCGCCGCAAACAAGGTGATGCCTGCCAAAACGCGGATCAGCACATCAATCGTTACGCCATGCGGCATGAACAGCGGAAACATAAAACTGGCCATGAAAAGCACGGAAATCAGAGGCACACCTCGGATCAGCTCGACATAGACCGTGCAGAAGGTTTTGATCGCTGGCAAATTGGAGCGCCTGCCCAAAGCCACCAGCAACGCAATCGGGAAAGCCATGGCAATGGATAGCGTGGCCAGTAAAATGGTCAGCGGCAAACCGCCCCAACGATCCGTTTCCACTTTGGACAAGCCCAAGGTGTTGCCATACATGATCGTGAAAAACAGGCTGAGCACAATCACCCACAGCACCGCCAGCCAAGGCTTCCAGAAATAGCGGATACAGCTCACGATCAGTAGGCTGAGCATCAGCACTGTCGCCACCAAGGGCCGCCATTGCTGCTCAAAAGGATAGCGCCCGAAAAGAATGAGGCGGTATTTTTCAACGACCACGCCCCAGCAAGCGCCCACACCTTCCACGCGACACAAATCAGCGGTAGGCGACCAAACGGCGCGCAGCAAGCCCCAGCTCAGCGCTTGCAGCCCATACCAAATCAGGAAAGAGCCGATCAGCACCGTGGCCAAACTGGTTTTCCAGTCAGCAAACAGATTGGCACGGCTCCACGCCACCAAACCATCCGTGCGTACAGGCGCTGGTCGAGCTTCGATAGATTGAAAGACAGTTGCAGTCATGTGTAGGCTCCTTATCTTTCTTTGATCGCCGAGCGTTTGTTGTACCAGCCCATGAAGGCGGATGTGGTCAGCGATGTGGTGAGATAAACCAACATCACAATCGCAATACACTCCACAGCGCGGCCCGTTTGGTTGATCGCGGTGTTGGCAATCGACACCACATCCGGATAACCAATCGCCACGGCCAGCGAAGAGTTCTTCGTGAGATTCAGAAACTGGTTCGTCATGGGTGGGATGATCACGCGCAGCGCTTGCGGCAGCATCACCAAACGCATTTCTTGGCCTTTAGAAAGCCCCAGCGCCGCAGCAGCTTCGCTCTGACCGCGCGCCACGGATTGAATACCCGAGCGCACCACTTCGGCCACGAAGGCTGCCGTATAAACCGTCAAGCCGAGCAGGACGGAGACAAACTCTGGTGTGAAGCTGCCGCCGTTTTCAATGGCAAATTCACCTTTTTTAGGGTAGTTGAGTTCAGACGGCGCACCACCCACCAACCAACCCACAAAACCCAGAGCGATCACGATCGCAACGGGCACCCAAAACATGCTGCGAATCTTGCCTGTCGCTTCAAATTGCTTCATCGCCCAACGGCGATACACCCACGCCAGTGCACAGCCAGCGGCCAGCCCAAAGATCATCCAGGTAAAGCCTGCTTCCCAAATCGGTTTGGGAAAGTTCAAACCACCCTTGCTCAAGAAGACGGAGCCGAGCTGCCAAGCGCTATTGGTATCTGGCAGCACTTCTGTCATGAGCAGATACCACATCAGCAATTGCAGCAAGATGGGAATATTGCGGAACACCTCGACATACGCATAACACAAGCCGCGTACCAAGGCATTGCGGGAGAAACGACCCACGCCGATCAGCGTGCCAAGAATCGTCGTCAAAATGATGCCAATAATGGCCACGCGCAGCGTGTTCGTCAAGCCGACCAAGAAAGCGCGCCAATACGCATTGATGGATTCATATGCGATCAAGCTCTCGCCGATATCAAAGCCCGCCGCCTGCATTAAAAAATCAAAGCCGCTTTGGATGCCGCGCACTTTCATGTTGTAGGCGGTGTTTGTAGCCAGCCACCAGAGCACAGCCACCACCACACTGACCATGATCACCTGATAGACCAAACCTCGAAAAGCTTGACTTCGGAATGAAAACGGTTTCTTAGGTGGCGTCTTGGAGATCGAAGAAGGAGATGTCATCAGCGCATCACAAAGCTCTCAAAAGCTCAGTGTCTCGTGAAAAAACAGATGCAAGATTGCACCAACAGTGAAAAGAAAAAGCCAGCGGATGGGCACCCTACCGCTGGCTTTGCTTTGAGTTGCCAGGCCTAGATCAGCGGATCGGGTAGGCGTACATCAGGCCGCCCTTGTTCCACAGATTGTTCACGCCGCGCGGCAATTTGAGCGCGCTCTTCGGGCCCACATTGCGCTCGAAGATTTCACCGTAGTTGCCGGTGGTCTTGATCGCGCGAGCCATCCACTCTTTGTCCAAACCGAGCAATTTGCCGGTGTCTTCCGTGGTGCCGAGCAAACGCTGCACGACCGGGTCGGTGCTGCTCTTCATTTGATCCACATTGGCCGCGGTCACGCCATACTCTTCAGCTTCGAGGAGACCGTAAACCACCCACTTGACGATGGCAAACCACTCGTCATCACCACGGCGAACCATGGGGCCCAGTGGCTCTTTGGAAATCAACTCAGGAAGAATCACATGCTCATCAGGATTCTTGGCTTCTTTATTGCGCACGGAAGCGAGGCCAGAAGCATCTGTCGTGTAGGCCACGCAGCGGCCAGAGAAGTAAGCGCCAGTGGCGGCTTCGACTTTCTCAAACACCACGGGCTTGATGTTCAAACCATTGGCGCGGGAGAAATCGGTGAGGTTTTTCTCGGTGGTGGTGCCAGATTGCACGCAAACCGTTTGACCTTTGAGCTGCTTGGCGCTCTTGATCTTGCTCTTGGTGGTCACCATGAAGCCTTGGCCGTCATAGTAAGTGGGGGTGGTGATGTGCAGGCCGAGAGAGCCATCGCGGGTCAAGCTGAAGGTGGTATTGCGCGAGAGCACATCGATTTCGCCAGACTGCAAGGCTGTGAAGCGCTGCTGCGCATTCAAAGGCACATACTTGATCTTGGTGGCATCGCCCAAGGTGGCTGCAGCAATGGCTTTGCAAACATCCACATCAAGGCCAGACCAGTTGCCGCTGGAATCCGCTGCAGAGAAACCTGCCAAGCCGGTGTTCACGCCGCAAACCACTTGGCCGCGTGCTTTGATGGCGTCGAGTGTTTTTCCTGCGAATGCAGGTGTAGCCAGCATCGATGCAGTGGCTGCAAGTGCTGTCAAAGCGAGTTTAGCGCTCGAAAATTTCATGGTTTCTCCAAGAGATGGTTTAAAAGAAATAAGCAATACAAGGAAGCAATAATCTTGCCAACTTGGCGGCAGTGTAGCCATGCTCACGTCGCTTGCTAATCGGGGTTTACGTGAGCGTTCAGAGTAAGCAGTGCTTTGAATTGAAGATGATCAAGAGATGTTTTCATCGCGCATTTGAAGCCATGCTCATATTTGAACTGCGGGAATTCTAAGAAAGTTATGGCTAGGGTTATCCCGCGATTTATTCCTGCGCAATGACTGGTTAATGCTTTTTTTGCATAGGTTCAAAACGGCACAACATCTGTCGGATATTTCCAAAAATCTCGCAGCAAATAGCTCGCAGGCAAATTCAGTGTGATGCTTTTTGGTGGGATGGGTTGCGAGAACCACTTGTCATAAATGGGGTAAATCTCGCGTGAGCGAATCATGCGCTTCATCTCTTCATCGACCAGCCGCTTGAATTCCACATCGTTTTTGGGCAGCATGATGGCCAGAGGCTCCGTCGTGAGGAATTTCCCCACCACCTTCAAAGCTTTGGGATTCGGCCGATTGGCTGCCAAGCCGTAGAGCAAAACGTCATCCATCACGAAAGCATCGGCTTCACCTTTTTCCACCATTTCGACAGCGCGCGCATGATCGGGTGCTTCAACAATTTTCAAGCCAAGCAAGCGCTCTCGGTTGGCCGATTCAACGGCTTTGAGAGGTGTTGTCCCCTTGGTTGATACAACCGTTTTGCCATTCAAATCCTCTAAGCGTTCTGCTTTGCTGCCAGCCTTGACCAACATACGCGCGCCGGTGATGAAATGCGGCACGGTGAAAGCCACTTTTTCGCGACGCTCTTTGTTGTTTGTCGTAGAGCCACACTCCATATCGGCCTTGCCCTCAGCGATGAAGGGTATGCGATTTGCGGGTGTGACCATCACATACTCAATGCCCTCTGCACCCTTTGCGCCGACCTTTTTGCGGACTGCTTCAGCCAATCGGACGCACAAATCAAGTGCATAGCCAACGGGTTTTTTGTTGGCATCTAGGTAGGAGAACGGTATCGATGATTCGCGATGTGCGATCATGATTTTTCCGCCAGATTTGATGCGATCCATCACCGGACTGGTTTGCGCCAAAACAGGGCTTTGACTGCTCACAACGATCGACACGACAAGTGCAATCGATGACAAAATTAAACGTTTCATGGCTAGGCCTCCATAACTCACGCGGATTTTGTTACAAGAACTGTGCCAGGCCATAGAGGGTTTGCGCCAAGGCGGTGGGTGCGAATTGCGCACGCTTGGCCTAGGCTGCCAAACGCATAGGCTGCGTGAGCTTATCGGGCACCAGCAAAGCTTCCATTTGCGCTTTGCTCAAAATACCTAGAGATTCAGCCACTTCATCAATCGGCTGGCCAGTAGCAATTGCCGTCTTTGCTATGAGTGCAGCTTTTTCGTAGCCGATGATCGGATTGAGTGCCGTCACCAGCGTCACGGATTCGCGCACTCTTTTGGCGAGTAATTCACGGTTGGGTTCGATACCGGCCACGCAATTGGCCTGCAAGGTCAGGCATGCTTGCGAAAGATGCTCAATGCTCTTGAAAAGGCTCCAGCCCATGATCGGCTCAAAGGCATTGAGCTGCAACTGCCCGGCTTCAGAGGCCATAGTGATCGTCATGTCGTTGCCGATCACTTCAAAGGCCACTTGGTTCATCACCTCGGGAATCACAGGATTGACCTTGCCCGGCATGATGGAGCTGCCTGCTTGGCGTGCAGGCAGCTTGATATCGCCAAAGCCGGCTTGCGGGCCAGAGGAGAGCAAGCGAAGATCGTTGCAAATTTTGCTGAGCTTGCAGGCGATGCGCTTCAATACGCCGGAGAGCTGCACGAATGCGCCTGTGTCTTGCGTGGCCTCCACCAAATTCGGCGCTTTCTTCACGGGAATTTTGCTTTCTTCCGCAAGGAACGCGCAGGCCATATCGGCATAACCTGCTGGCGCGTTGATGCCCGTGCCAATCGCTGTCGCGCCGAGGTTGATTTCTTCGATCAAGGCTCTGGCCTCGCGCAAGCGCAGCACGTCTTCTTCAATCATCACGGCGTAGGTGGAGAACTCTTGCCCCAAAGTCATGGGCACCGCATCTTGCAATTGTGTGCGGCCAATTTTGAGGATGTCCTTGAATTCATCGGCCTTCGCTGCAAAGCCCCGCTGCAAAGTCTCCATCGAGCCCAGCAGACGATCAATGCCCGTCCACAGCGCGATGCGGACTGCCGTGGGATACACATCATTCGTACTCTGCGAGGCGTTCACATGATCATTGGGATGCAATACGTCGTAGCGGCCTTTTTCAAAACCCAGCTTTTCCAGAGCAATATTCGCGATCACTTCATTGGCGTTCATATTGGTGGATGTGCCCGCGCCACCTTGAATCACATCCACCACGAATTGCTCTTTGTAATGGCCAGCGATCAGTTCATTGCAGGCCAAGATGATGGCGGCTGTGCGTTTGCGATCCAGCGCACCAAGATCGGCATTGGCTCGTGCAGCGGCCTTCTTCACGAAGCCGAAAGCGCGAATGAGATCGGGCATGGCTGAGATCGGCGTGCCCGAGATCGGGAAATTTTCCAAAGCACGTGCGGTATGCACACCCCAATAAGCTTGCGCTGGAATCTGTTTCTCACCCAAAAAATCGTGCTCAGCGCGGGTGAGCGCTTGTTTGGCGGCTGCTTGTGCAGCTTGCATGGCGGTGGTGGCAGTGGTCATATGGGTTCGCTTTGGTGTTGGCCACCCGATGGGATGACTGGAGCGAACTGTAGAAACAAGTGACACAAAAAGCCAATGCTATTTGCGCGCCGCTTTATGCGTTTTATTTATATATTAGATGCCATGCGCCAATTGCATTGATCAATCCTAGCAATTACCCTCAGGATTTGCTCTTGTTGGCATGTCCGAGGCTGGGCTTGTTGCTCTCCGCCAAGTATTCCCAGAGCACCTGTGCTGTACGCTTCAAGGGGCGCTGGCTATCACTCTTGGCTTCTTTGCTTTCACGCAAGCTTGGCTTCTCGCGATAAGCGCGAATCTCCATCGTCATTTGCATTTCACTGCCCGGCGCATCAGCTGCCACAAGCCGCTTGGCGCGCAGCTCTTTTTTCACGGCGCTATGCGGCAAAAAAGCGATGCCATGGCCTTCCAAAGCCATGGCTTTAAGGCCTTCAGCCATATCGGTTTCATACAAGCGATCCAAATGCACAGGTAATGGTGCAGTTTTAAGTATCACATCCACCACACGCCCTAAATATGCACCCGGCGCATAGGCAAGATAAGGCAGCGGCGAGGCAGCACGGCCGGGCAGGCTGAAAATCGGCTGCCCTTGGCTATCGGCTTGGGAATACGGCGCAATCACTTCGGTGCCCAAGCTCACAAATTCATAGCGATCGGGGTCGAGCTGAAGCGGCTGAGAGGGATGGTGATAAGCAATCATCACATCACAGCTGGCCTCTACCAAGCGCATGGCAGCATCATGCACATTGAGCGCAATCAAGCGGCTCTTGATCGGGCCAAAGCGCGTGCGCAGCGTGGTGAGCCACGTCGGGAAGAAGGTGAAGGCGAGCGTGTGCGGCACAGCAAACTCAATCACATCCTGCCCAGCTGCGGAGTGGGCGCGCAGCATAGCGCGGGTCGATTGCAGGCCTTGCAAGGTTTCCAAGGCTTGGGAATACAGTGTCTCGCCGGCGGGCGTCAGGCGCGTAGGATAGGAGCTGCGATCCACCAAATCCGTGCCAGCCCAGGATTCGAGCGACTGAATGCGCCGCGAAAATGCAGGTTGCGTCACATGCCGCAATTGCGCCGAGCGGCTGAAACTACGGGTTTCAGCCAAGCTCACAAAATCTTCTAGCCATTTTGTTTCCATATGTGCCATTATGATCAATTGTCATTAGCGCTCAGCAAGCGCACCTCCCTCCAAGGAATTCAACATGATCAATAGACGACAAGTTATCTCGATTGCTACCAAATCAATAGCTGCTTGCGCAATATCTATGCCGGCAATCCCCGCTTTTAGCCAACAAAAACCCATCCGCCTCGTCGTCCCCTACGCCGCAGGCGGCCCCATCGACGTGACGGCTCGGCTCATTGCAGAGCAAACCAAAAGCAGCCTCGGCACCATCATCATCGACAACAAACCCGGCGCAGGCGGCAACATCGGTGCAGACCTGATTGCCAAAGCCGCGCCCGATGGCACGACGATTGGCATCGCAGCGCTCGCCACCCACGCCATCAACCCATGGCTGTATGCCAAGATGCCGTTTGATGCAGGCAAAGATTTCACCCCCATCACGCAAATGCTGCGCGTGCCCCAGGTGCTCGTGATGAATGCCGAGACCGCAGCGCGCCTGAAGATCAACACCCTGCAAGATTTCGTGGCATACGCGAAAGCCAACCCCGCCAAGCTCAACTACGGCTCCGGCGGCAATGGCTCAGGCGGCCATCTGGCGGGCGAGATGTTCAAGCAGCGCGCGGGAGTCTTCGCAGTCCACATCCCCTACAACGGCGGCAACCCCGCCCAGCTCGCGCTGCTCTCAGCGCAAGTCGATTTCAACTTCGACAACCTCGCCACCGCCGCCCCCAACATCCGCGGCGGCAAGCTCAAAGCGCTGGGCGTGACCGCGCTCAAGCGCTCGCCTAATCTGCCCGACGTGCCCAGCTTGGCCGAGGCCATGCCCAATCTGTTCAAAGATTTCGCCATCGACACCTGGTGGGGCTTGGTCGCCCCCGCAGGCACTCCCGCAGACATCGTGAGCAAACTCAACGCAGCCTTCACCGCCGCCCTCAAACTCCCCGAGACCCAAACCCGCTACGCCGCCCTGATGGCCGAACCCACCCCAGGCACCCCTCAAGAATTCGCCACCTTCATGGCACAAGAGCGCGCGAGGTATGAGAAGCCGGTGAAGGCGAGTGGGGCGCGGGTGGATTGAAGAATCTGCATATACATAAACATGATTGCTTTTCTAATAGATGCCGACAACCTCAATTCGCCTATTTGGGTTGAAGAGGCATTTCGAGCGATTGAGCGACGACATGGGTTCATTGCGATACGACGCGCCTATGGAAGTGCTGAGAATTTAAAGGGCTTGGCAGAAACTCTCAGAGTGTTAGCTATTCGTCCCGTTCTCAATCTTTTCTTGCCTAAGAACACAACAGACATGGCTCTGGCAATTGATGCTGTCGAGCTAGCATGTACTGAACCCAACTTGAAGTTGGTCGCCATTGGGTCTGGTGATTTAGATTTCGCGCCATTGGCTGTGCGACTGAGAGAAAAAGGCATCAAAGTTCTTTGCGCCACCAAGAAAAGCAAAATGAGTGCAGACGCAAAGCCTTTCTTTCAGGAAATTTTTTACGTTGATGTGAATTCGGCGACTATTCAAGACTTGCCTCAATCTACCGCCGAGATTGAGGAATTAATACCTGCCAGCAAGATCGCGAAGAAAACAACCTCCGCTCAGATTCCTGCGAAACAAGTCAAACCCAAACAAATAGCTCAAAAGAAAGCGTCGCCGAAGCCGGCACCTAAAACGGTCGCGCGTGTGCAATCTGCCAGTCCTTCCATCGAGGATATCTTGGATGCTGCGCCGACTCTCATGAGCGGTGAGTGGCAACCGCTCAGTGCAATTGCTAAGCAACTACACGATAAAAAAATCTTGGCAAAGAGTGCGTCTTCGACAAAGCTATTCAAGAAATTCATGAAGTCATTTAAGCTTGAGCCAGCAACAAAGCCAAACAGAGTGCAATTTCTGCCGCTTCCGAAGTAACTAACGCTCTTGCAAGCTTCATTAAGTATTTTTAGCTTATTTGCACTTGGAGTTCTCAAATGACATCTCGGCCCACTTTGACCATCACCGAAGACGAACTCAAGCTGCGCACTGAGTACTACTTGAATCAAGTTGAGTTGAAGGGATTCAGTCTACTCATCGAACGCGACGGGATCATCGCAGCCAAGATTCAACCTCCCGACGTGCCTAGCGTTACCAGCGAAAGTGCTCCCGACTGACTGCCTCACGTTGGCGTTTTGAGCCAAAGCCCCAATTTTTCTGGTGATCCAGTGGCCATCCAGAGAAAAACACGCGCAGAGTAGTTTTCAGTCAAATCTGCTATTTCCTAGGGTTTCCACTGCCCGATTTTTGCGGTTTAACGGGCAAATCAGCTTGCCAACCCAAGAAACATGCAATATAGTTCAACTATGCAGGAGAGAGTTGCAGCATCATTTTGCATGTTGCTTCCACCGAAGGCGCAAACTCCCATACACGCTCAGGTCACCACCACTGCATCTTTTTGTTAAAGCCGTCTGGAGAGCCGCTCATGCCTTGTGAGCGCACCGAAGGAGCAAATGCTTGGCCACATGGCCTGGCGTGAATCTCTCAGGTACCGAGGACAGGGGGAGCGGCATGGCTTAGATGAAGCGCTCGCTATTTATTTGATAGTGGCTCCCGCAGATTCTATGCCGGCTAACCCTTTAAAAAGCTTTAAAAAATGAAAGTTCTTGTCCTCGGCAGCGGCCTACTCGGCGTCAGCTCCGCTTATTACCTCTCCCAACTTGGCCACGAAGTCACCGTGGTCGATCGCCAGGCCAATCCTGCGGCAGAGACCAGCTTTGCCAATGGCGGGCAAATCTCGGTGAGCCATGCTGAGCCTTGGGCCAATCCGAGCGCGCCCCTCAAAGTGCTTCAGTGGCTGGGCAAAGAAGATGCGCCGCTGCTGTTTCGCATTCGGGCGGATATGCGGCAATGGATGTGGGGCTTGCAATTCATGCGCGAATGCACGCCCGCGCGCACGCGGCACAACATTGAGCAGATCGTGCGCCTAGGCACCTACAGCCGCGACATGCTGCAGGAGCTGCGCAAATCGACAGGCCTGCATTACGACCAACGCACACAAGGCATTTTGCATTTCTACACATCGCAAAAAGAATTCGAAGCGTCGCATGCACCTGCTGCACAAATGCGCGAGCTGGGCTGTGATCGGCGCGTTGTGAGCGCAGATGAAGCCGTGAAGCTGGAGCCATCCCTTCGCCACATTCGCCCACAACTGGCCGGCGCGACCTACACCGCCGAAGACGAATCGGGCGATGCGAATCGCTTTGCGCGCGAACTCATGAAGCTGTGCGAAACGGCGGGCGTGAAGTTTCTGATGAGCCACACGATCACCGCGTTGCGCGAAGCTGGCGGCAAACTCGATCATGTGGAAGCCACCGATGGCGAAGGCCGGTTTCAAAAGCTGAGTGCAGACAGCTATGTGCTCGCCATGGGATCACTCAGCCCGCTCTACGCCGCGCCGCTGGGCATCAATCTCCCGATCTATCCCGCCAAAGGCTATTCCGTGACGATGCCCGTGAAAGACGCGAGCATGGCGCATCAAGTGAGCTTGACGGATGATGAATACAAACTCGTCTTCTCCCGCCTCACACCCAAAGATGGTGACCCGCGCGGCGACCGCTTACGTATCGCCGGCACAGCAGAATTCAACGGCTATGACCGCGACCTAAATCGCGTACGCTGCGAAGCCATCGTGCGCCGTGTGGAGCAGCTTTTTCCCGGCGCGGGCGATTCCACGCAAGCCAGCTACTGGACGGGCCTGCGCCCTGCCACGCCCAGCAATGTGCCGATCATTGGCAAAAGCAAGATTGGCAATCTATTCATGAACACCGGCCACGGCACGCTGGGCTGGACGCATGCCTGCGGCTCGGGCAAGAGCATCGCGCGCATCGTGAGCGGCCTCGCGCCGGAAGTGGATTTTGCGTTTACTTGAGGTGATGTATTCGGCACGAATTTGAATTCAGGCAAGAGTTCGTGCAATGGTTTTGAGCCTGTTGTTTTCACTTGAGGAGACAGAGATGAAACGTGGATTAAAGATGATGATGGCGAGCTTGGCTGGCCTAGTGTTGATGGGCGCAGCTCATGCGCAATACCCTGCGCGCCAAGTGAACATGGTGGTCGCCTTCCCAGCGGGCGGGCCATCGGACGTGGTCGCTCGCGTGATGGGCAAAGCGATTGCTGAGCACACGAGTCAACCTGTGATCGTGGAAAACGTGGTCGGCGTAGGCGGCGCTTTAGGCGTGCTCAAAGTGGCCAACGCCCCTGCTGATGGCTACACCATTCTTGCAGGCTCACCGCTCGAATTGATCTACACCCCGCTGGGCATCGCCGCTGCGAAAAACAAGCCAGACGACATGCGCATGGCAGCCCTCATGGGCCGCACGCCGATGCTGATCGCCGTACGTAAAGATTTGCCCGTCAACACCTTGGCAGAGTTGATTGAATATGCCAAGAAAGCGCCCAAGCCTTTGGCCTTTGGCAGCACCGGCGTGGGCTCGCTCTATCACCTCATGGCTGAAGACGCAGCCAAGATCGGCAAATACGAAGCTCTTCACGCGCCCTACAACGGCCTCGCGCCCTACCTCAAAGATTTGATGGGCGGCGTGCTCGATTGGGGCGTGTTGCCCGTCGCTGGCCCCGTGCCTGGCGCGATTGAATCCGGTCAAATCAAAGCCATCGCCGTGGTTGCACCCGCCCCCATCGCCCGCCTGCCCAAAGTGCCTTCCGTGCGCGACACATCAGGCTTCGGCAACTACGACTACAGCATCTGGATCGGCCTACAAGTGAGCAAAAACACGCCTGATGCCATCGCCGCAGCGCTCAACAGCGCCGTGCTCGCCGCCTTGGCCAAGCCCGATGTCCGCAAATCGGTAGAAGCCACCGGCGTGATCCTCGCACCACCGATGACGCTCAGCCGATTGGACAGCTTCTACAAAGACGAAATCGCAGCTGGCGCAGCCGTGGCGAAATCAGTCGGACTCAAGCCTCAGTAAACTCTGGGCGTGCCCCAAGCAACACATTCCAGAGCCTTTCAAAGCAAAAGCGAGCTTGCCATCGATTGGCAAGCTCCTTGGTGGCAACCTTGGCGAGACTTGGGAGAGCGAGTGGCAACAGATGTCCACTTGGGCTTCAGCGTCTACGAGGCACTCAATGCGTATGTTCAGGCGACACCCGTCCGTTTTGTAGCGCAATCTGCGCTGCCTGAAGGTCAAGCCTATGAAGCCTTCATTTTCGAGACGAAAACCGTGCCCACGCGGGATAACCTGCATGATTTTTTCAATGGCTTGGCTTGGCTGCGGTTTCCTCTCATCAAAGCACGCCTGAATGCTCTGCAACATGCGGAGATTCAGAAACATGGCGTGCAGCAGCTGCGTGGAGCATTCAGAGACGCGCTCACCCTGTTTGACGAAAACGCCGCCTTTCTTTGCACAGATTTACATGCGCCTGTGATTGCCGCGTTGCGCCAGCATGATTGGCAGACCGCATTTCAAACGCACCGCAGCTTGCTGGCTGAGCATCCACCGGTGCTTTTTGGCCATGCATTGCTTGAAAAGCTGGTTTTACCCTATAAATCCATCGTAGCCCATGTCTTTCCTGCGCGAAGCGCTATGAATTTAGAAGCGATTGATGCGGCTGTTGCTGCGCAGCTGAGCGAGAGCAGCCTGATCCCGAAGCCTTTCGTGCCGCTGCAGGTGCTGGGCGTACCTAGCTGGTGGGCTGCCAACGAAAGCCCCGATTTCTACACGGACAGTACGGTCTTTCGGCCACCCCGCCCTTGAAATTGAGCAGCTAGGCCTTACCATTCGCCCCATCGGCTCACCTTCGTGCGCTGTTTTCTAAGATCTGACATGAAACGCATTTTTCTGTTTCTCTTGACCAATATTGCCGTGATGCTGGTGCTCGGCGTGATCACCAGCGTCTTCGGCCTCAACCGCTTCATGGGCCCCGGCGGCCTCAGCATCCCCACGCTGATGGTGTATTCGCTGGTGATCGGCTTTGGCGGCGCGATCATCTCGCTGCTGATCAGCAAGCCGGTGGCCAAATGGAGCACCGGCGCTCGCGTGATCAGCGCACCGCAAAACGCCGATGAAGTGTGGATCGTCGGCACCGTGCAGAAGTTTGCAGATAAGGCCGGCATTGGCATGCCAGAGGTTGCCATCTATGAAGGCGAGCCAAATGCGTTTGCAACCGGTGCATTCAAAAACTCCGCTTTGGTGGCTGTCTCCACCGGGCTGCTGCAAAGCATGACGCGTGAAGAAGTGGAAGCCGTGATTGGCCACGAGGTGGCTCACATCGCCAATGGCGATATGGTGACGATGACGCTGATCCAAGGCGTGATGAACACCTTCGTCGTCTTCCTCTCGCGCGTGATCGGCTACTTTGTCGATAAAGTGATCCTGCGCAACAACAGCGATGGCCCCGGCATTGGCTACTACGTCACCACCATCGTGCTCGATATCTTGCTCAGCTTCTTGGCTCACATGATCGTGGCATGGTTCAGCCGCCAACGCGAATTCCGCGCTGATGCAGGTGCAGCTGGCCTGATGGGGCAAAGCCGCAGCATGCAAAACGCTCTCGCTCGCTTGGGCGGCCTCACACCCGGCGAACTGCCTAAGAGCATGGCGGCCATGGGCATTGCAGGCGGCTTGGGCAAGCTCTTCTCCACCCACCCGCCGATTGAAGAGCGCATTGCGCGCTTGCAACAAAGCAAACTCTAATTTTTTCTGATCTCAGGACGAGCCCGCCACGTGTTTAGCTGTGGCGGGCTTTTTTTCGCCTACGAATTGCGACGATTAAAATTGACGTATGCGATTTTTAGAACAACTCCAAGCCGCCCAGACTCAAAACCAATCCATGCTCTGCGTCGGCCTTGATCCCGAGCCGAGCCGCTTTCCCGGCGCACTCAAAGGCAACGCTCACAAGATTTATGATTTCTGCGCAGCCATCGTTGATGCCACAGCGGACGCCGTGATCGCCTTCAAACCGCAAATCGCCTACTTCGCCGCCCACCGCGCTGAAGGCCAGCTCGAGCGCCTGATGGAGCACATGCGCCGCACCGCTCCACAAGTGCCGATCATCTTAGATGCCAAGCGAGGAGACATTGGCTCAACAGCCGAGCAATACGCGATAGAAGCCTTCGAGCGCTACGGCGCAGATGCCGTCACGCTCTCACCCTTCATGGGCTTTGATTCTGTGCAGCCGTATTTGAAGTATCACGACAAAGGCGCCTTCCTGCTGTGCCGCACCTCCAACAAAGGCGGAGATGATCTGCAAAACCAGCGTCTCTCTTCCATCGAAGGTCAGCCGCTTTTGTATGAGCACGTTGCCAAGCTCGCGCAAGGGCCATGGAATCTGAATGGGCAGCTTGGCTTGGTCGTAGGCGCAACCTATCCACAAGAGATCGAGCGTGTGCGCAGCATCGCATCTTCTTTGCCGCTGCTCATTCCGGGAGTTGGCGCGCAAGGCGGTGATGCAATAGCTACTGTCCGCGCAGGTTGGCGGGTCGATGCACCGATCATCGTCAATTCATCACGCGCGATTTTGTACGCATCAAGCAATGATGATTTTGCAAAAGCTGCACGCACAGAAGCGTTGAAGACGCGAGATATGTTGCAGCGTGCGAAGCCAGATTGACTCAACTTTCGGTACTGACAGTTTTGTCATAAAACCGTTTGTCTCGCCGAAAAAGCCGCTCATCCAAGCGCGCTAACAGCTCGTCACAGCTTAGTGGGAATGGTATCTATTTTCCTTTTGAAATTCGGAACAAAAAGCAAGCATCGGCGTTAAATTGACGTGACTTAACGTCATAACAGATCGCCGCCATGCAAGATACCACCATTACCCGCAGCAAAACGCCTCCGATTGCGAGCGCTGAAACATCGGATCTTTCGCTTGAAGCATCCTCTAAAAATCCCTCATCTTCAAGCCTCGAAGACTTCTCACCTCATGCCTTAACTCTTCTCGCATCAGCTTTGCTCGCTGCTTGCGGAGGCGGTGGAGGTAGCGGTGGTGGTGGTGATGTAAGCAGTGCTGAGCCACCTGTCAAATTGGTAGACATCCCGAACGCACCGGGATTCAATAATTTCCCCAAGGCCATCAACGACAACGAAACGGCGCGCTTTCTGCTGCAAGCTCAGTTCTCAGCAACAGCTGCTGAGGTCAGCGCATCGCGTACCAAACCCTTTTCATCTTATCTGCAACTGGAATTTGCCAAGCCCATCAGAAAAGCCTGGGATTGGCTTGAACAGCAAGGCTATGGTGATGATGCCACGATCGATAAATACGTGTACAACAATTCCATCGCAGACATGGCGGTGTGGCGTGATTTGATGAGCGCACCCGATGCACTTCGCAAACGCGTGTCATTGGCTTTGTCGGAATTTTTTGTGGTGTCGCACAGCTCGATGGAAATCGATTGGCGTGGCTATGCCATGGCGGCCTACTGGGATACCCTCAACGAGCATGCTTTTGGGAATTTCCGTAATTTGCTAGAGGCCGTCACACTCAGCCCAGCGATGGGTCACTTCCTCAATACCCGGGGAAATCAAAAAGAAGATGGTAAGGGCCGCTTGCCGGATGAAAACTATGCGCGCGAGGTGATGCAACTGTTCACCATCGGGGTGTATGAGCTCAACTTGGATGGCAGTGTTAAAACCAATGCAGGAAAACAACTCGAGACGTATGACTCTGATGATGTGAGCCAACTGGCCCGAGTTTTCACAGGCTACGACTACGACAAGGCTTTTGCGCCTAATTCGCCCAATGGCCGCCCTTTCCCCGGCGGGAAATACAGTGTGTGGGGCAGAGGCTACGCGCGTGCATCCATGACGCTGGACAGCAACAGGCATTCCAATTTGCCCGTCGATTTTTTAAGTGCCAAAATCGCTGCGAATACCGATGGCAAAGCCGCCCTCAAAACCGCGCTTGATACCCTGTTCGATCATCCGAATGTCGGCCCCTTCTTTGGCCGCCAGATGATTCAGCGCCTGGTCACCAGTAACCCATCTCAAGCTTATGTAGCTCGCGTAGCCAGCGCCTTTAACAACAACGGGGCTGGGATTCGCGGTGACATGAAAGCTGTATGGACGGCTATCTTGCTTGATGATGAAGCACGCGGCCCTTCAACTCTTGCGAATAATGGTTTCGGTAAATTGCGCGAACCGATCGTGCGCTTTGTGCAATGGGCTCGGAGCTTCCAAGCCAAATCAGAATTCGGCACCTGGAAGCTCTTCGATCTATCGGATACCTCCGATTCATTAGGTCAGAGCCCTCTGCGCTCACCCTCGGTGTTTAATTTTTTCCGACCCGGCTATGTGCCACCAGGCATCGGCGTGACCGCACCAGAATTCCAATTGGTCAATGAAACCACGGTGGGTGGCTATTTGAACTTCATGCAAAACGCGATCAGGCAAGGTATCTACACATCGAAGAAAGATCAAACGGTGGTCGATTACGGCCAGCCCTACACACCAGACTTTGTCGCAAACTATGACGCCTTGACGGCCTTGATCACCAACACAGGGACGACAGCAACCAATACGGAGCCTGTAGCGCGCGCTATCGTGACGCAGCTAAATGCACAAATGTGCGCCGGCCAACTCAATGCTGCAAGCTTGACCATCATGATCAATGCACTACGTGACGGCATGGTGCAACGGCAAATCAAAAGCAGCAGCAGCGCCAACGACAAGCGCGAGACGATTTGTGCTGCGCTGCTGATGATTTTGGCCTGCCCTGATTACCTCATTCAAAAATAAAGCGAGATCACGATGTACTTACTCAAACCGCAAGAACACAGCCGCCGCGCGTTTTTAAAGCGCGCAGGTCAACTCGCTTTCACAGGCGCAGCGCTGCCTACCGCCATCAATCTAGCCGCTTTGGGCGAAGCTGCTGCCTTCAATGCAGGCAACGATTACAAAGCCTTGGTCTGCGTGTTTCTCTATGGCGGCAGTGATTACGCCAACACGCTGATCCCCGCCGATGCAGCCAGCTATGCTGCTTATCAAACCATTCGCGGCACGACCGGCTCAACCCTACAAAACGGTATCGCCTTGGGTCGAACGCCCGAGATGATCGGTGGTGTCAATGTGCCTGGCATCAACTCTTCTTTACTCACGCCTGCAGCTGGCGGCGATCCAGTCTCTGCGATTGGACTAACTGGCTTGCAATACGCGATGCATCCGAGCATGAGCGGCTTGAGGACATTGTTCAACAGCGGGCAAGCCGCTGTGTTGCTCAATTGCGGTCCATTGGTGATGCCGCTCTCCAAGGCCAATTACAACAGTGGCAACCGCACGCTCTTTCCCGTACCCCCAAAACTCTTTTCGCACAACGATCAGCAATCCATTTGGCAATCTTCATCCCCCGAGGGCTCGACCATTGGCTGGGGCGGCAATATTGGTGATTTGGCCCTCAACAGCAATGGAGGTAGCTCGCTGTTTACCTGCATTTCGATCACAGGTAATGCCGTGTTTCTCTCTGGAGACAACGCGCTGTCGTATCAAGTGGGTAGAAACGGTGCGGTGAAGATCAATGCGATTGGCTCGCCTTACTCTTTCAATTCAGTGGGCACAGCCATCAATCAACTCATTTCGCCCAATGGCCGCACACACCTGCTAGAGCGTGAATACAGCACGGTGACCAAACGCGCGGTGGATGCTGAAGGTGCGATCACGGGCGCGATTGCAGCCTTCCCCACGACGAATGCCCCGTTCAATGCCTTCCCCACGGGCAATTCACTGTCTGATCAGCTGCGCATGGTTGCACGCTTGATTGCTTCGCGCGACACACTGAAAACGAAGCGTCAAGTCTTCATGGTCTCCATCGGCGGCTTTGATTCGCACGACAACCTGATCTCCGATCACACTCGAAACATGGACCGTGTGAGCTCCGCCTTGAAGGCTTTCCACGATGCGATGTCGACTTTGGGTGTAGCCGATAAAGTCACAGCGTTTACTGCTACGGATTTTGGCCGCACGCTCTCATCAAATGGCGATGGTTCGGATCATGGCTGGGGCTCACATCAGTTGATCGTGGGTGGCGCGGTCAATGGCGGAAAGTTCTATGGCTATGCACCGCCAGTGAGTGTGGGCAACACCACTGATGTAAAAGATCAATGGCATGTCGGCCAGGGCCGCTTGCTGCCTACCACCAGCGTGGATCAGTACGCGGCTACTCTTGCCAAATGGTTTGGTGTTGAAGCAGGTGATCTCACAGGGGCGAACAGCGTGCTGCCGTTTCTCAATAATTTTGCAGGCCGCGCGCTGACTGTGAACGGCACGACACTGACTTACGCTAACGATCTTGGCTTCATGAAAGCGCCTTGATCGCCTCTAGCCCAAGGCCGCATCCAATACTTCTATCCAATGCCGCACTGGCACATCTGTGCCGCTTTGCAGATGCGTGATGCAACCGATGTTGGCGCTCAAAATCGTGGCTGGTTTGATCTCAGCCAAGTTGCCCAACTTGCGATCACGCAGCTGATATGACAACTCAGGCTGCAAGACGCTGTAGGTGCCCGCGGAGCCGCAACACAGATGAGCTTCGCAGCTTGCGGTTTTGATGTTGAAACCAAGCTCTGATAAATGCTTTTCAACGCCGCCTTTGAGCTGCTGGCCGTGTTGTAAGGTACAAGGCGGGTGGTAGGCTAGCTGCTCTGCATTTGTAGCTTGAAGTTTGGGTTTCAATGCTTTCACGAGCTCTGGCAGCAGCTCGCTGACGTCTTTTGTAAGCGCGCTGATCTTGGCCGCTTTGCTGGCATACGCGGCATCATGCTGCAAGATATGACCATATTCCTTCACTGTCACGCCGCAGCCTGAAGCATTCATGATGATGGCCTCGACTTGCCTGCTTTCCAAATACGGCCACCAAGCATCAATATTGGCACGCATTTGCGTCATGCCGCCGTCTTGATCATTCAAATGGAATTTCACTGCACCGCAGCAGCCTGCTTTGGGCGCGCTGATACTTTGAATACCAGCAGCATCAAGCACACGCGCCGTGGCTGAATTGATATTGGGCGACATGCTGGGCTGCACGCAGCCTTCGAGCATCAGCACTTGTCGTTCGTGAATTCGCGTGGGTCGCTCACCAGCATCTCGCTTTTCAGGCACTTTGTTTTTGAGAGCTTTCGGAAGCAAGGGGCGCACGATCTGCCCCGCCTTCATCGCTGGTGCAAATAACGGCGAAGGTAATCCTTCTTTCAAAGCCCATCGCAGCGCTGATTCGCCCACAGGCCGCGCCACTTTCTCATCTACCAATTTGCGCCCAATATCCACCAAATGCCCATACTGCACACCGCTCGGACAGGTGCTTTCGCAATTTCGGCATGTGAGGCAGCGATCCAAATGCATCTGCGTCTTGCGCGTAGGCGCTTCTCCTTCGAGCACTTGCTTGATCAAATAAATCCGTCCACGCGGCCCATCCAGTTCATCGCCGAGCAGTTGATATGTGGGGCACGTGGCTGTGCAAAAGCCGCAATGCACACATTTGCGCAGAATGCTCTCAGCCTCTTGGCCTTCAACGCGGCTTTTGTATTCCGCAGCTAGGTTGGTTTGCATGATCAAATAACTCCTAGCCGACCTGGATTAAAAATACCCGCTGGATCGAATTGCATCTTCAATTGCTTCTGAATCGTGTTCAATGGCTCTTTTTGAGCATCAAATCGGCTGCTTGCTGGCGTAGAATCTGCGGGAGCAGCTATAAAAAGAGTAGTGTTCCCGCCTACTGCAACCACGGCTGAACGAATACGCTGAGCCGACTGTGAGCGATCGGAGGCGGGTGTGAACAGCCAGCGCTGACCGCCTAACCAATCGATCATCGTGCTGCCCAAACCCAAGGGCGGCGTGGTCTGCGGCACGCTGATACGCCATAAATCATCGCCTCGTGCATGGCCTGCTTTGAACCACGGCAGTTGCAAATCACGAGCAGCTCTCCAGTCGGCCAAGGTTTCTGGTGAATCTACCCGTAGGCCACCAGCTTCCTTGGCCAGACGCTGGCAAGCTGATTCCACCGCCGCGACAGCACCACGCAAACGTAGATAAAGGACAGGCACGCCTTGATCCATCGCCCACGAGCTGGCATTAAGTGGCAGCGGCTGACCCGCCCATTCGTTGCAATTGCGAATGGCTGTAGCCTCATCCATTTCAAAGCGAAGCGTGGCCTGCGCCACTGCAACTGGCAACACTTTGAGCGAGACCTGCGTGATCAAGCCCAGCGTGCCCATACTGCCTGCAAGAGCACGAGATACATCGTAGCCGGCCACATTCTTCATCACCTGTCCGCCAAATTCAAGCAGCTCGCCTTTGCCGTTGACCAAGTGAGCACCGAGGACGTAATCTCGCACGCCACCGACGCAGGCGCGTGCAGGCCCTGCCAATCCAGCTGCGACCATGCCTGCGACCGTGCTACCCGCGTTGAAGTGCGGTGGCTCGAAGGCCAAACACTGCCCTTGTTCTGCCAGTGCAGCTTCTAATTCAACCAATGATGTACCGGCTTTAGCTGTCACCACCAATTCGCTCGGCTCATAGCTCACGATGCCGCTATAGCTGCGCGTATTGAGCACCGGCAGCGCCGCGTCAAACGGCTCGCCATAAAAATCCTTGCTGCCCCCACCTCGAATGCGCAATGGCGCTTTGGCCGCGATGGCGGCTTGAATTTGGTCAATCAGTGATGCTAAGGAAGGTTCCATCTCTGGATACTAACGCGCCAATGAAGTTAGCAGCCTCATTTGGACTTGAATTTTCAACACAATCACGTTGAAATCCGTTCGCAAATCAATTTTCAGCTTTTGCGCTCAGCCAAACCTCCTGCCGCCCGCCGCAAACCCTCCACCAAGGCTTGGGCTCGCACAGGTTTGCTGATGTAATCATCCATACCCGCAGCAAGGCAAATCTCTCGATCTCCTTCAAGCGCGTTGGCCGTCATCGCTACGATCCACGGACGCACTGGACTGGGGTATTGGCTGCACAACTCGCGGGTGGCAGCCAAGCCGTCAAGCACCGGCATTTGTACATCCATCAAAATCACATCAATGGTTTGTCCTTCCCCGATGGACCGCAGCACTGCATCTAGCGCCTCTTGGCCATTCACAGCAAGTTTGATCTCATAGCCCAAGCCGTTAAGGATGAGCGTGGCAACGCGCTGATTGACCAAGTTATCCTCAGCGAGCAGGATACGCAGTGGAATTTCATCAGCCAAGCGTGGCGGCTTGGTCGGCCCAAGCGCCTTCAAAGCGGCCGGCTGAGATGCTAGAGTTGCTTCACGACGGTCAAACAATTGCAGCAAGGCCTCATGCAATACAGTCGCTTTGATGGGCTTCATCAAAGTCTGCGCAATGCCCAGCCCTAGGCCACGATCCCCACTCGATCCTCCTGAGCTCAGCACCAACACCGGCAATTGTTCAGCGCTCAAGCGTTGGCGAATGAGAGAGAGCAAAGCATAACCATCCATCACGGGCATATGAACATCTAACACGGCAACATCAAAAACCTCTCCTGCATCCAGCCAGGCGAGCGCCTGCTCGCCTGATGCCGCCGCGCGGGGCTGCATGCCCCAACGTGAGCTTTGCAAGGTCAGTATTCGGCAGTTGGTTGCATTGTCATCAACAATAAGCACGCGCTTACCTTCCAAGTTGCTTGTCTTGCGCCCAAGATAGCTACTTGGTACAGAAGGCACTGGCTCACAAGGTATTTCAAACTGGAAGCTCGATCCCACACCTTGCTTGGACTCTACCCAAATTCGGCCACCCATGAGCTCAACGAGCTTTTTGCAAATCGCTAGGCCCAAGCCCGTGCCACCATATTGGCGGGTCGTCGATGCATCGACTTGACTGAAGACATGAAAGAGCCGATCCAAGCGATCAGCCGGAATGCCGATGCCACTGTCACGCACCAAGCAATGCAGAAGTTGTTGGTTTGTCCGCTCATCTTTGCGATAAGACAGTGAGACCAAAATCTCGCCATGCTGCGTGAATTTAATCGCGTTGTTGATCAAGTTAATCAGCACCTGGCGCAATCGGGTCACATCCCCCAACACCAAGCGTGGCACTTCGTCTTCAATCCAGTACAAAAGATCAAGCCCTTTGGCAAGTGCCGGGCTGCTGGTGATGTCTAGGGCACCTTCAACACAAGTAGCCAAATCAACGGGCAGGCGCTCCAGCTCAAGATGCCCAGATTCGATCTTGGAGAAATCTAAAATATTGTTGATCAAGCCAAGCAGTGCGTCGCCGCTGGTGCGGATCGTTTCCGCATATTCACGCTGCGGTGGCGTCAATGCCGTCTCCAGCAGCAAATCACTCATGCCGATCACAGCATTCATCGGCGTGCGGATTTCATGGCTCATGTTCGCCAAAAATTCTGCCTTGGCTTTCTCGCCGGCAAGCGCGGCATCTTTTGCGGCAATCAATGCAAGCTCATCGCGCTTTCGTTCTGTGATGTCGCGCCCGATCCCTAGTATTCCAACGCACTTGCCCGTTGCATCACGCATGGCGACTTTGATCAGCTCAGAGTATCCTGGCACCGCTTGCGTGCCCTTCACCATTTTTTCTTGATAAACCAAAGGCTCGGTCGTTGTCATCGCTAATCGATCACTCGCGAGAAACCGGTCTGCATGCTCCGATCCAAACAATTGCTCAGCGGTTTTACCGATCATGTCCTCTTGCCGCATATTGTGGTGCACACAATAGGCTGGATTGCACAAGAGATAAACGCCTTTTTCGTCCTTTAACCAAATCCAATCTGGCAGGGTGTTGATCAAGGCGCTGAGCTGCGTTTGTTTTTGCTTGAGCTCCTCTTGCGTATCGACATAACCTGTGACGTCCGAGAAAGTACGCACCATAGTGCCGTCTGATAAGGCCTGCGACATCACCTCCAGCGTCCGCCCGCGTGATTTACGCAGGTAGGTCACCGACTGCGATGACGTGGCAGGTATCTGATTCATGCCCAAAGCAGCCTGAGCAGCGCTCGTCCAAATCTCCGGACCCGACGAGGGCAGGCGCTCACCGCGTGCCATTCGGCGGTCCGCCTCCTCGGCAATGGATTGCGCATCATCTGAGAAATCCCCACGGGCAATCTGTAGCTTCGCTAGCTCATCAATGGTGGGCTGCTTGGCCATCAATTCCTCTGAGAAGCCCAACATCTCACGATAACGCTTGTTGGAGTTTGTCACACGCCCTTCGCTATCTATCGTTGCGAGACCCTGGCTCATGTGATCCATAGTGAGTTTGAGAGTCTGGGTTTTTGCGGCTAATTCTTGTTCCGCATTGAAATAAGCGGTCACATCAGAGTAAGTTCGCACGATGCCACCGTCTGCAAGCATGACGGTGGCAATTTCAAGCATCAGCCCACTGCGATTCTTGCGCAGATAAGTGCCCTCGCCGAAAATACCTTGCGCATCTTGATTGACTTGCCGACGCAAAGACATGGCGTGGTCTGAATTCAAGGCGACTCCCGAAAAATCGCCCCGCTGCTCTTGGAAGGCCAACAACTCGGTAGCCATCGGCTTGCTCTCCAGCAAGGCCTGAGGTAAATCAAGCAGCTGTAAAAAGCGTTGGTTGTACAGCACCACTCGCCCTTGCTTGCTCACACGAATGATCCCTCGGCCCGCGTTGTCCAGCGTGATTTGCAGCGCTTGAGTTCTCTCCTGCAAAAGAGATTGGGCTGCGTTTTCAGCTTGCTGCGCAAGAACATGGCTCGTGATGTCTTCTACGGTTCCTTCGTGATAAAGCAGCTCACCCTGGTCATTGAAAACAGAATGGGCGTTCTCGCTGATCCAGAAAGTCTCGCCATTGTCTCGGCGCATTTCAGAGACGAAATCTCGCAGCGTGCCTGTCTCAAGGAGTTGATGCTTAAACTGTGCTCGCCGCTGAGGATCCACATACCAACCGGCTGCTCTCGATTTTTCCGTCGATAGCATTTGAGCCTCGGTCTCAAAACCAAAGATTCTGACCATCGCTTGATTGGCGCGCAATTGTTTGCCCTGCGCATCAGATCGGTAAGCACCAATCGGCAGCAACTCAAACAGACTGGAAAAATCGTGATGGATAGGCATAGAAGAAACGCAATATTTCCACTAGCCTAACACGGGATTTGTCTTCAGCCGACCACAGACACTTGCGCCAGCCCCGCATCGACGATCAAGTTATGCCCAGTGATGCCTTCCGAGTCGTCGCTCGCCAAAAACAGCGTAGGCTTGGCCACATGGATGGATTCCAAGCGGAATTTGAGGCATTGCAGCTCGATGAATTTTTTATCTTCTTCTGGATTACGCCATAGCTCGCTTTGTCGCGCAGTGACGATGGCACCTGGCACCAGCGCATTCACCCGAATGCCATGCTCGCCCAGCTCTCGCGCGAGGCTGCGCGTCATGCCGCTGATAGCGGCTTTGCTGGAGGTGTAGCCAATCAAATTCGGGCGGCCACGCATCCAACTGATGCTGCCCATGTTAATGATTGAGGCTTTAACGCCCGCCAATCTTGCGCGGGCAGCTACAGTTTGTGTAGCAAATACTTGATGGCGCAGATTGATGTTGAGGCAATTGTCCCAATACTCTGGCGTGAGCTCGGAGAGCGCATGGCGATCATCGCGGCCTGCGTTATTGACCAAGACTTCAATCGCGCCGAACTTGTCACACACACGGTTGAGCATGGCTTGCAACGCAGGAATATCGCGCACATCGCAGGGCTCGTAATACGGCGCAGCGTGACCTGCCTTGGTGATCTCTTCGATCAGCGCATCACCACCGCCTGGCTTCGTGCCGTTGAAAGCAACCATGCTGCCTTGCGCCGCAAACGCGCGCACAATCTCTGCGCCGATGCCAGAGCTGCCACCAGAGATGAAGACAACTTTGTTTTTGAGGCTGGGGTAAAGAGTGAGCATTTCAATCAATCCGAATAAAAATTCACAGGCAGGCCAGCCATATTCACACGCATGCTGAACACACAACCCATCTGCGGCTCGCCTTTGAGCTCTTCTTCGCTGCGATTGTGGCGTGCGCTGGTGAGATAGAGGGTCTGCATATCGTCGCCGCCAAACGCGGGCATAGTGCAAGTAGTCACAGGTGCTTCGATGCTTTGCAGCTCAACACCGCTTGGAGACAGCTGCACCACCCGCTTGCCTTCGAACATCGCCACCCAGAGATTGCCTTGAGCATCCACCGCCGCGCCATCCGGCCTGCCGCCATAGCCACCGTTGGCTGGTAGCCCGCTCACCCAGCCAGCGGGCTTGGCGGCAAATTCTTTGAAGACGCGCTGGTTTGTCATGGCACTGGTTGCGCCGTCAAAATCCCAAGCCCAAATTTTGTGTTGCGGCGTGTCAGCCCAATAGACTGTTTTGCCATCAGGCGAAAAGGCCAGCGCATTAGCCACTATCGCATTGCCTTGCTTGAATTGCACAGCTTGGCCATCCCAGCAGAGCAACTGCGCATTGGGAGCTGTACGCGGCTCAAACATCGTGCCGACCCAGAAGCGCCCTGCTGGATCGCATTTGCCATCGTTGCTGCGGGTTGTGCTGGCATCGTGGTTGATCATGGTGAGCAACTTCAATTCACCACTCCAAGCTTGCGCACGCACGATGCGATCTCGCAAGGCGATGATGAAGCCTCCACGCTTGGTTGGCGCAAAGCAACCAGGCTCACTTGGCATTGCCCAAGTTTCCACATCGCCCATCAAAGGATTGATGCGATGCACTTTGCAGCCTGCAATATCTGCCCAATAGAGCATCTGCTCCTGCGGATGCCAAAACGGGCTCTCGCCAAGGATGGATGGCGTGGACGTAACTTGATTCCAGACTGTCATGGTGGGCTCACAGAAATTTGCATGGAGACTTGCCATGATTGTCCGGGCTGCAGCGTCACCACGCCGCGCGCCGCAGATTCTTCTGCACTTACAGCATTCATCGCGTTATTGGCATGGCTCACCGGCTCAATCGCAACGAAATCCCTGCCCGGCGCGGTAAACACCACCAAGCGGCGCATATCCGATTCAATGTCAATCCGCATCACTTCATCATGCAGCGCCACTTTACCGCTCCAGCCCTCAAAACAATTGTCAACGGCCAAGCTGCCGCAGTCTTGCTTAAGCCCGGCGCTGGCTTGCAAGGCCGTGGGCAACTTTTCTGCGCTCATTTGCCAAATACCGCTGGCATCGAACGCAATCTTTGATGCGCTGCGCTTCACAAAATATGGATGCCAGCCCAGCCCTACAGGAGCAGCTTGAGCTGATTGATTGGTGATGCTCATCGTCATCTCTAGCGCATTGCCGTGAAGACGAAAGGTTTGCGAGGCATCAAAAGCAAAAGGCCATGCGCTATCAGCCGCGTGCTCCAAGCTAAGCATGCAGAAGTCTGCCGATTGCTCCAGCACCTGCCATGCACGCAACCAACCCACACCATGAATGCTGTGCTCCTCGCCGTCGAAATTCTTCACCAGCGGATGGCTTGTACCATTCCACACCAGCTTGGCTTGCGCCACACGGTTGGAAAACGGAATCAGCGGATAGCTGGCCGAGAGCCGTACATTGCGCAAGCTACCCGCTTCACTAGAGCGCAACACCGGCTGACCACGCCACCACAGCCCTTCGATACATCCACCCATATCAGGGCGCACATGAAGCCTCAGATCGCCAAAATTAATTGCTATCATATTTATAGCTAAATGCGTAGATTTCATGCCGGCGAATCACTACTTTCCCTTTAAATTTCTCTATAAGACGGAGGGAATCATATCGCTGAGCAACACAGCCTGCCCGGTCTCAATGCTGCGATGCGCAGCCATGCCCGTGGCCACGCTGCGCAAGCCTTCTTCGAGCGAAATCTCAGCGGGCAAACCCTCTCGGATCGCTTTGGCAAACTTCTGATGCTCAATCCAGCTCGCACCAAAGTGCTGACCGCCGTAGCGAATATTGGTATCCCAAACGCGCCTAGTAGACACACCACGGCCAGTGCCGGAAACCTGCCCCCACACCTCACGCTTACCCCAATCCTCGCGGCGGCCCACGCGCAGCGTGAGCGAGGGAATCAGCGATTCAATCTTGCCTTCTGATCCGACCACACTGATGTGCTCGTTGTCCACACTGTTTTCGGCAAACATGCACAGATCGAGCGAAGCACGTGCACCGCTTGGGTATTCCACAATCACGAAAGCGCTGTCCAAAATATCTGGTGTTTTGCCTTCATATTTTTCACTCAAATGATTCACGCGCTGGCCGCCACTGGCAAATACTTTCACTGGCTGCTCGCGCAAAATGTGATCCATCAAATTGAAATAGTGGCAGCACTTCTCCACCAGCGTGCCGCCGGTATTCGCCGAGAAGCGATTCCAATCGCCCACCTTCGGATAAAACGGCTCGCGATGCTCACGGATCGCCACTTGCTGCAGCGTGCCACACTCGCCCGCATGCGCCAAGCGAATCAGCTCGGCCACGGGCGGCATATAGCGATACTCTTGAGCCACCCAAGTGACTTTTTTTCTACCTTTACCACGTTTGACGAGATCCAAGCCATCTTCCATCTTGGTGACGAGCGGCTTCTCGGCCAGCACATGCACATCAGCCGCGAGCACTTCACGCAGGATCGTTGCGTGCGTAAAATTCGGCGTGCCAACGACCACCGCGTCACACAAGCCGCTGTCGAGCATAGCGCTCACAGATTCGAAGACTTTAGGCTGCACGGCAGCGCTGCGCAGCAAAGCCAATGAGGCATCAATGCTCGGCTTGTGAGGATCTTGCAATGCGGTGATCTGCACATCGTCAGTCGAGAGCAAATTCAAAATATGCTCCCTGCCCATGCTGCCGCAGCCGATGATGCCGTAACGAATGATTTGGTTCATGTTCACGCCGTATATAAAGAGTAGTGTCTTTTCAAGCAGATGCTATGGATCTGGCTTTGCCAGGCCATCAGCGTCGCCCCCTTGAGGGGGAGCGGCAAAGCCGCTCGGGGGTGTTCATCTTCTAGCCCTTAAGACCACCTTGCGTCAACCCACCCACAACACGCTCTTGAAAAATCGCAATCAACACAGCAACGGGCACGATGGTGACAATCAAAGCTGCGGAAATGATCGGCCAAGGAAAAGCGAATTCACCCTGATACAAAGTAATGCCGACCGGGGCTGTGCGCATCGCTGCGCTGGAGTTGAGTGACAAGGCCAGCAGAAATTCGTCCCACGAATTCACAAAAGCCAAAATGCTTGCGGTAAAAACGCCCGGCGCTGCCAGCGGCACAACCACGCGCCAAAGCGCACCTAGCCGCGTGCAGCCATCGATCATGGCTGCGTTTTCCAGATCTTTGGGAATGCTTTGGAAAAAGCTCACCAACACCAAGGTACAAACTGGCAAGCTCAATACGGTATACGGGAGCACAAGCGCGGTATAGGTGTTGAGCAAATCCAGCGTGCGCATCGTCTCGAAAATGGGCACCAGCAAAGTCACCAGCGGGAACATGCTAGAGGCAATGATGCAAGTCAATATCAGCTTGCGGCGCTTGAGATTGAGGCGCGCTATAGCGTAGGCGGCGAAAGAAGCAATCACCAGAGTCAACGCTGTCGATAACAACGCCACTGCAAAACTATTGCCTAAGTACAGCAGCAAGGGCTGATCTGTAAAAGCCTGCACATAATTCTGCATAGTGGGATTGTGTGGCCAATACGTGATCGGCTTTTTGACCAATTCAACCTCATTTTTCAGCGAGGTGAACAAAATCCAAACCGCCGGAAAAAATCCATTGATCACGACAATCCCGGCGGCGATCAGGCGCAATTGGCGAGAGGTCCAGTCTGGTAGCGTCACGATCAGCGATCTCGGTGAGTAGGTGATTTAAATAGGACAGACTTCTACTGGGCGTTGGAGCCGACGCGCTTGAGATAAAAGCCTGTGATAAACAAAGAAATGACGAACATGAAAACGGCCAAGGTCGATCCATAACCCACATCCAGATACTCAATAGTAGTCTTATGAATCAGCATCGCCAAAGTCTCGGTAGAGTTGCCGGGGCCTCCCTTAGTCATCGTATAGGGAATATCAAAGGTTTGTAGAGCCGTGATCGTTCTGAAAATCAGCGCCACAATGATGCTAGGCATCAGCATTGGTATCGTGATCTGACAAAACTGCTGCCACTTACTCGCGCCGTCCACATCTGCAGCTTCGTACAGTGACTTCGGAATCATCTGTAGGCCCGCGAGCAAGATGAGCGCCATGAAAGAACTGGTTTTCCAGATGATCGTGATGCAAATTGCAGTAAACGCCCAACCAGGGCGCAACAGCCACATGGTTGCACTGTCTTGGGTTGATAGGCCAAGTCTACGCAGCACGTCGTTGACAAGGCCATATTCGGTATGAAAAAACCAAGCGAAGATCAAACCAGCAAAACTCAAAGGCAAGGCCCAAGGAAGGAGCAAGGCCAAGCGCACAGGCCATTTGCGTTTGAAGGGCAGATTCGCCAACATTGCCAGCCCGAGCCCCACAACAAGAGCTCCCGGCACAGTGATGAGCGTGATCAAGACGGTGTTCTTCGTAGCATTCCAAAAATCAGCATCCTGCCAAACCAATACATAGTTTTCGAAACCAACGAACTTTGCCTGCCCGTCACCACCGGATAATCTTAGATCAAAGAAGCTGTTGAAGATCAACTTGCCAATCGGATACACAACAATCATTGCCAGCAGAATAAACGCGGGCAATAGCAGCAGAAAGCCCAGTGTTTTCTCACTGGGGTCTCGCAAGCGCGTCATGCTCATCTCAACAGCCTCTTATCGCTATCAACGCATCACGCGGGTCAAACGGCTTTCAATCTCGGCGACACCAGCCTCCGAGGTCTTGGTACGGGCGAGCATCGCACTCGTGGTCGTACGAATCACATCGCTGACCTGACCATATTGGGCGCTGTTGGGGCGGCTTTGACCAGCCATCACCACCGGCATGGCTTGCAAGAACCAAGGATTCTTTCGAATCACGTCGGCGCTTTTGAAACCAGCTTCAGAAGTTGGCAGCAATGAGCCCTCGCGCGCCAAGAATTGCGACGCAGGTGGAGCCGACATAAACTTAACTAAATTTGCAGCCTGGGGCTTGCTTTTGCTAAACGCGCTGACCGCCCATTGCCACCCGCCCACACAGGTTGCGCTCTTCCCGCCCGTCACAGCAGGCAGGGGCATCACACCCACTTTGCCCGCCACCAATGAGTCTTTGTCAGATTGGAAGCGCTCCCATGCGAAGCCCCAGCTGATACCAAACAAAACATTGCCAGCTTTGAATTCGTTGACTGTCGCGGGGGTCGTGACCTCAGCGACATTTTTCTTGATCACGCCTTCGTCAACCAACTTGAGCCAAGTATCCATGCCTTTGACTGCGGCAGATTTGTCCAAAGTCATCTTGCCATTGCCATCATTGAAGCTTTTTCCTTGGCTCCAGTAGGGCAGCAAGAAGGTACAAACCGTGCCTTCAATGGGAGCGCCTTGGATCGAAAGGCCTTGCAAATTCGGCATCGTGCTCTTTTCAGCGCTTGTGACTTTGCGAGCAGCTATAGACAGCTCATCCCAAGTCTTAGGCTCTTTGACACCATGCTTATCCAGCAGATCTTTGCGGTAGTACATAAACATCGCATCAGCAAAGCCCGGCATCGCGGCCACTTTGCCGTTGATGACATTCGACTTCGCGTAAACCGGCAAATAATTCTTCATCACAGCGGGCCCACCCACGTATTTGTCCAGTGGCTCCAGCCAGCCTGCTGAAAAATATTGAGCAGGATTGACAATATCTATCAGATAAATGTCAATTGCTGAGTCCTTAGCGTTCAAAACGGTCGAGAGGTATTGACGCTGCAACTCAGAGGTTGCGCCACCCGTTTCAATTTCAATCTTGACGTTTGGATTTGCTTTTTGATACTCGTCAAAGAGTTTGCGCATGAGGTCAGGGCGTTGGTTGGTGCCCCCCGAGAACACGCGAAGAGTGGTTTGCTGCGCGTAGGCGGTGAGGCTCACAGCAGCGCCCAATGTCACGGCAACCAGGGTAGATAAATAACGGCGTTTCATAAGAGTCTCCTTCATTGAAAATTAAGTGGGCAATAGCAGGGCTTATTTTTCCTGCAAATTGTGCTGCTTCACAACTTGCTTGAATTTATCGTGCTCGGCCAAGGCAAAGCGCTTGAATTGGTCGCCTGTGCGATAGGCCAAGGGCGTGAACGCGGCTTGGGCACGCGCTTTGTAGATCGTGGTGCTGGTCGCAGCTTGGCAAGCCGTTTCTAGCTTGGCACGAATATCTGCAGGCAAGCCTTTGGGTGCGACCAAACCGCCCCAGACGGAGCCGCGCGTTTTCACATTCAGCGATTTAGCTGTGGGCACATTTTCAAACCCAAGCACGGGCGTATCGCTCAGCGCAATCAAGGGGCGCAATTGATGCTGGGTGGCCACCGTGGGCGTTTCGTTGAAGAATTGGATTTGCTGCGTTTTGAGTGGCACGATCATGTCGCCTGTGCTTTTGAAGGGCACGGCCACCGCTTGCGAGCCGCTTTCTTGCGTGAGCTCGATCATCGAGAGATGTAATACGCCGCCGATGCCTGAGATACCGTAATTGAGCTTGCCGGGATTGGCCTTGGCGAATTTGACAAGATCAGAATAGGTTTTGAACGGCGAATCCTGCGCCACCATCGCCATCACGGGCACGTCGTAAGTGCCGCAGATGTAGTCGAATTGATCGGGCGTGTAAGTCGGATTCTCGCGGCGCGCAGGCTGCAAAGTTTGCGGGCCCGTGGTTGTCATGGCAATCGTGTAGCCATCGGGTTTGGCGCGCGCGGTGTTTTGCATGCCGATCAAGCCGCCTGCGCCTGCGGTGTTGACGATCACGATGCTGGTGTCTTTACCAAGGGCTTTACCCAGCTCGTCTTGCAGCAAGCGCGCCATGATGTCGGTTGTGCCGCCGGGGCCAAAGGGCACGATCATTTGGATCGCGCGATCCGGATACTTAGCGGTGTTTTGTTGGGCAAATAGGCACATCGCCGGCATAAAACCTGCGCAAGCAGCTATTAATTTAATAGTGAATGGTTTACATATCATAGATGTGCTCCAGAAGCCGCATCAAACAAATGCATATGTTCTTGCGCCAGATGAATGCTCATGCGCTCACCGGGCTTGCCTGCAAAACTCGCTGGGCAACGCGCCACGATTTCACAATTGCCGACTTGGAAGGTCACCAAAGTTTCTGCGCCCAAGGGCTCGGTGATCACCACTTGCGCAGGCACGCTCACACTGCCTTCGCTTGCATTCAGTGCTACGTTTTCAGGGCGAATACCAAAGCTCAGATTCGAAGCCGTTTTGCCATTCAAGCCTGCTGGCAGCGCGATGACGATACTCCCACCCAAATCAATCTGCCCAGCATTCACCGTGCAGGGCACGAGATTCATCGGCGGCGAGCCGGTGAAGCCCGCCACGAACACGGCAGCGGGCTGGTTATAAATCTCGCTCGGCGAGGCGTATTGCATCACGCGGCCCGCAGATAGCACGGCGATGCGATCGGCCAGCGTCATCGCTTCCACTTGATCATGCGTCACGTAAATGATGGTTGCGCCCAAGCGGTGATGCAGCTTCTTGATCTCGCTGCGCATTTCGCCGCGCAATTGCGCATCGAGATTGGAGAGCGGTTCATCGAATAGAAACACCTTGGGCTGGCGCACGATGGCGCGGCCAATTGCCACGCGCTGGCGCTGCCCGCCCGACAATGCGCCGGGCTTGCGATCAAGCATGTGATCAATCTTAAGCAGCTTAGCCGCATCCATCACGCGCCGCTTGATCTCCGCTTCATCGGTGCCGCGCAAGCGCAGACCGAAGGCCATGTTGTCATACAGATTCTTGTGGGGATACAGCGCGTAATCCTGAAACACCATCGCAATATCGCGGTTGCGCGGTGGCTCATCGTTCACGCGCTTGCCATCAATCATCACATCGCCGCCGCTGATGCCCTCCAGCCCAGCGATCATGCGCAGCAGCGTGGATTTACCGCAACCGCTGGGGCCCACGAACACCACAAACTCGCCATGCGCGACAGACAAATCCACACCGTGAATGACGTTGTTTTTTCCGTCATACGATTTGACGACTTGCTTGAGCTCGACCGATGCCATGGCTTCAATAACCTTGTGAGTGAATTTTGATATCTTGCTGGCGAATGGTGGAAAGCACCGCAGCGCAATTCCTCATCATTAAACCCAGATCAGAGGCCACTCCGATATAGTCAAAACCCGAAGAGCGGTACGTTGCCACAGCCTCTGGCGTGCCGCCCACCGTGCCCACGGGTTTACCCGCTGCATGGCAGGCTTTCACGCCTTCGGCCATCAGCGCCACCACATCTGGATGCAACAAATTGCCCACATGCCCCATCGCGCCACTCAGATCGCCGGGGCCGATGAAGATGCTATCCACACCCTCTACGCTCGCAATCTCTTTCATCCGGCTCATGGCTTCAGGCGTTTCGATCTGCACGATCACGCTGACCGCCTCGTTGGCCACTTTGAAATAATCTTTCACCGTGCCGAAACGCGAACCCCGGCTCATCGCCGCCATACCGCGCACACCCTGCGGCGGATATTTGGCTGCGGCCACGGCCTTCTTCGCTTCGTCTACGGTTTGCACGAACGGAAACATCAAAGTTTGAGCGCCCGCATCAAGCACACGCTTGACCATCACCGTATCGTTCCACGGCACGCGCGTGATCGGCAGCATCGGCGTGCCAGCAATTGCTTGCAGCAGATGGATCAGATCCATCATGTCCAGCGGCGTGTGCTCCATATCCACCACAGCCCAATCAAAGCCCGCGCAGCCGACGGCTTCGGCGACGACTGGGGAGGCAGACATGACCCATGTGCCAACGGGGTAGCCGGCGGGGAGGTCTTTTTTGGCGAGGAGGGTCTTGAATGGGTTTTGCATGTTGATTGGCGATCAAAGATTCAAAGAGGACGCAGAGGGCGCAGAGGGCGCAAAGGTTACGCAGAGAGCGCAAAAGAGAAAACCAAGAATGGGCTTTTTTGCGTCTTCTGCGTAACCTTCGCGTCCTCTGCGTCCGGTATTTCTCTTCATTTCTAGCGCCCCTAAAAAATCACTGGCTCAGGTGTGTCGTCCACACCTTGCAAAAAATCGAAATCACAGCCCTCATGCGCTTGCGTCACATGCGCCTGGTAGAGCTTCGTGAATCCGCGCTTGAAGGGTTGCACTGGCGCTGTCCATGCTGCTCGGCGTTTGGCTAGCTCTTCATCGCTGACTTGCAAATGCAAGCGGCGCTGCTCTACGTTCACTTCAATCACGTCACCCGTTTGCACCAAGGCCAAAGGCCCGCCGACTGCGCTCTCGGGCGAGATGTGCAGCACGCAAGCGCCGTAGTGTGTGCCACTCATACGCGCATCGGAGAGGCGAAGCATGTCGCGCACGCCGCGCTTCAACAGCTTTTTAGGAATCGGCAAGCCGCCCCACTCGGGCATACCGGGTGCGCCCACGGGGCCTGCGTTGCGCAGCACCAGCACAGTGTTTTCATCGACATCAAGCGATTCATCGGCCATGGCTTTGAGCATCTCGGGCTGGTTGTCAAACACCAGAGCTTTTCCGGTGTGTTGCAGGAATTTTTTCTCGGCTGCGCCGGGCTTCATCACTGCGCCGTTGGGCGCGAGGTTGCCTTTGAGAACAGCAAGTGCGCCATCTGCGACAGGCTTATCAAGCGGGCGAATCACTTGCGCATCGTGCACCACAGCTTTTGCAATATTGTCTTCAATCGTTTTCCCCGTCACCGTCATCTCGTTCAACGACAACTCCGCGCGAATCACCGTCATCAGCGCTGGCAAGCCACCTGCGTAGTAAAAATCTTCCATCAAGCGATCACCGCTTGGGAAGAGATTTGCAATGACAGGCACACGGCGGCTCATCGCATCGAGATCGTCGAGCGTGAGGTTCACGCCCGCACGGCGCGCCATCGCAATCACATGCACCGCCGCATTCGTGCTGCCGCCGAGTGCCATTTGCACGGCGAGCGCATTTTGAAAACTGCCGCGCGTGATGATCTTGGAAGGCTTCAAATCTTCCCACACCATCTGCACAATGCGCTCGCCGCAGCTCGTGGCCATGCGCGGATGCGATGCATCCATGGCGGGGATGCTGGTGCTGCCGGGCAGCGCCATGCCGAGGGCTTCGGTCATGCCCGTCATCGTGCTGGCTGTGCCCATGGTGTTGCACGTGCCGGGGGCGCGGGTCATGCGGCCTTCCATCTCTTGCAGCTCGGCTTTGCTTAAATTGCCCGCTTGGTATTCATCCCAAAACATGCGCGTGTGTGTGCCGGCGCCAATCGCTCTGTGCACACCATTTCGCACATGCCGATCATTGAGCATCGGGCCAGCAGGGCAGAAGATGGCGGGAATGTCCATGCTGATCGCGCCCATCAGCAAGCCAGGTGTCGTCTTGTCGCAGCCGCCGAGCAATACTGCGCCATCACAAGGCAGGCTGCGCAGCAGCTCCTCGGCTTCCATCGCCAAGAAATTTCGATAGAGCATGGTGGTGGGCTTGACCATCACTTCGCCCAAGCTCATGGCTGGCAGCTCCACCGGATAGCCGCCCGCCATCAAGATGCCCTTCTTCACGCTCTCGGCGCGCTCGCGCAAATGCGCGTGGCAAGGCGAGAGATCGCTCCAAGTATTAAGGATCGCAATCATGGGTTTGCCCATGATGTCTTCACGGCGGAAGCCCTGCTGCTGCATACGCTGGCGATGCGCAAAGCCGCGCATGCCTTGGTCGTCAAACCAGCGGCGGCTGCGGAGATCAGCAAGGGTTTTCATGTGGATGCAAAAGGCATTGTTAGCGCTAACATTGAGCGTACTTTAAACCCCTACAGTGCTTGTGTCATTGTGACAAACCCTACTGAGACATCTACATCATCCTCTGGAAGTGATCCCTTCCAACGAAGGCGTGGGCACGGCCGCGTGACTTTGGCGGATGTGGCCGCACAAGCCGGCGTGACGACGATGACGGTCTCCCGCTTTCTGCGCTCGCCAGATCGAGTGGCTTCGGGCACAGCCGAAAAGATCACGCAAGCCTTGCGTGACACGGGCTACAGCCCGAATCTGCAAGCCGGCAGCTTAGCGAGTGGGCGCTCACAAGCTGTAGCAGTAATCGTGCCCAATATCGCGCACTCGATCTTTGCCGACACGCTGCACGGCCTCGGCGCGCGCTTGCAGGCTGCTGGCTTGCACATGATGGTTTCCAGCACGGGCTACTCACTCGCGCAAGAGGAGCGGCAAGTTCGCACGATGCTCGGCTGGGCACCAGCCGCCATCGTGCTCACCGGGCGCATGCATCTGCCGGCCACGCAACAGCTCCTGCTGGCGGCACAAGAGCGCGGCACGCCTGTGGTGGAGATTTGGGATCAAAGCCCGGCTGATGAGCCGCATGCGTTTCAGCAAATTGGTTTTGATCATGCGCATGTGGGCGCTGTGATGGCGCAGGCTTTGGCCGAGCGCGGCTATCGCTCGCTCGCCTTCATGGACAGCGGCGTAGAAGAGGATTTTCGGGCGCATGAGCGGGCGCAAGGCTTTTTGGCCAAAGCTGCAGCGCTTGGCCTGCCTGCGCAACATTTGCGCAGCGGCTTAGGCGAACCTGTGGCGCAAGGCGGCGCCTGCTTTGCTGCCTGGCATTCAAGCCAAACTGCGCCCTTACATTGCGGCATCGGTTTTGCGAATGATCTGCTCGCTACAGGTGCATTGCTGGAGGCACAGCGCTTGAATTGCCGCATACCGCAAGAGCTTGGGCTGCTGGGCTTCGGAGATTTTCCTGTCGGGCGCTATTGCCAAGGCGGCCTGAGCACGATGCATATTGATGGCGAGCGCATTGGGCAAGCCTGCGCGGAATACATCGCGCAGCGATTGCAAACTGACGTGAGCACCACCACGCTACCTAGTCAAGTGGTGCTACAACCGCGCCTGCTGTGGCGCGGTTTTTAGCGAGATTTATAAGCTTTTTGAGCAGATCGCCGGCATAGAATCTGCGCAAGGCGCTACTATTTTTGTAGCGCCTTGATTTTCTTTAGGCTTTCACTTGCGAGAGCATCGTGGCTGCATCGCTCACTTCAAACTTGCCCGGTGCTTCGCGGTTGATGCTTTTGACCACGCCGTCTTTCACGAGCATGGAATAGCGATCTGAACGCAAACCCATGCCGCGTGCTGTGAGGTCAAGCGTGAGACCGGTGGCTTGAGTAAATGCTGCGCTGCCATCAGCAAGCATGCGCACTTTGGTGCCGGTTTTTTGATCGCGCGCCCATGCGCCCATCACGAAAGCATCGTTGACGCTCACGCACCAGATCTCATCCACGCCGGCTTTTTTCAGCTCTTCATACTGCGCCACATAGCCGGGCACATGCTTGGCCGAGCAAGTAGGCGTGAACGCACCTGGCAGGGCAAACAAGGCAATGGTTTTGCCGGCGCTGGCCTTGGCGGTGTCCACAGCGTTCGGGCCAATCGAGCAGCCCTCGCCTTCAACTTCAGAATATTCCATCAGGGTGGATGCGGGCAATGTGTCGCCGACTTTGATCATGTGTTTCTCCTAGGGGGTGTGAAAATTTTGTGAATGATGATTGTGCCTCAGCACAAATGCAAACGGCTCACATTGTGAGCCGTTTGTCTGGGGTTTGCACAGCGCATCGTTAAAAACCATGCGAGTGCAATTGCACAGAATTAAACGTCGATGGCTTTCTGCACCAAGCGGGTCGCAACCCAGTTCTTGGTTTTAGAAATCGGACGCGATTCCGTGATCTCGATGGTGTCACCCATTTTGTACTCGCCCTTTTCGTCGTGGGCGTGATACTTGCTGGATTTCATCACGATCTTGCTGTAGAGCTCATGCTTGACGCTGCGCTCAACCAATACCGTTACGGTCTTGGCGCGTTTGTCGCTGACCACCTTGCCGATCAAGGTGCGCTTGAGGGATTTTTTGGCTTCCGTCATGTGTATTCCTTGATTTATTTGGCGGCGATTTCAGCTGCAATGGTCTTGGCGCGTGCGATGGCACGGCGTGTGATCTTGAGCTGACCGGTGTTGTTGAGCTGTTGCGTGGCCTTTTGCATGCGCAGACTGAAGTGAGCCTTTTGCAGTTCTTTGACCTCGGTCACGAGGCCTGCAGCGTCTTTGGCACGCAGTTCTTTACGTTGCTGGGAAGCTTTCATGTTTGTTCTCCTGCCTTATTGTCCGAGCATGCGAGCCACGAAAGTGGTGCGCAGGGGCAGCTTGGCAGCAGCCAGGGTGAACGCTTCACGAGCCAGAGCTTCGGGCACGCCGTTGATCTCATAGAGCACCTTGCCGGGGCGGATTTCCGCGACGTAGTACTCTGGATTGCCTTTACCGTTACCCATACGAACTTCGGCGGGCTTGGTGGAAATCGGCTTATCTGGGAACATGCGGATCCAAATACGGCCGCCACGTTTGACGTGACGCGAAATGGCGCGGCGTGCTGCCTCGATTTGGCGAGCCGTCAGACGGCCACGCTCAATGGATTTGAGACCGAAGTCTCCAAAGGCCACAGACGTGCCGCGAGGGGACACGCCGGTGTTACGGCCTTTTTGCTCTTTGCGGTACTTGCGACGAGCTGGTTGTAGCATTTAATTTCTCCAGATTTAGGCTTGGCCACCGTCTGTGGAGGCAGGCGCGGCCACTTTGCGAACGCGCTTAACGGTGGTTTTCACTTCGGGTGCGCCAGCTTCGGCGGGCTTGTCGCTGCCGTCGGCTGGTGCGGTATTGCCACCGGCTGGGCGCGCACCACCACGGTTAGCGCCGCGTGCTGGTGGACGATCACCGGATGGGCGACGGTCACCGTCACGGCGTGGGCCGCGTGGCTTGCGTTCTTCATCGGCGCGTGGCTCTTGAACAACGGGTAGATCATTGCGGCCCAAGGTATCACCCTTGTAAACCCAGACCTTCACGCCGATCACGCCATACGTGGTTTTGGCTTCTGAGGTGCCGTAATCGATGTCAGCGCGCAGGGTGTGCAGGGGCACACGGCCTTCGCGATACCATTCGGTACGGGCGATCTCGATACCATTCAAACGGCCAGCCGACATGATCTTGATGCCTTGGGCACCCATACGCATAGCGTTTTGCATGGCACGCTTCATAGCGCGGCGGAACATGATGCGCTTTTCCAGCTGTTGCGTGATGGAATCAGCAATCAGCTTGGCATCGATCTCAGGCTTACGTACTTCTTCGATGTTCACAGCAACAGGCACGCCCAGCTTGGCAGAGAGTTCTTTCTTCAAGTTCTCAATGTCTTCGCCTTTTTTGCCGATTACAACGCCTGGACGGGCGGAGAAAATCGTGATGCGAGCGTTCTTTGCAGGGCGCTCGATCAGCACGCGGGAGACCGCTGCGCTCTTGAGCTTGGCCTTGAGGTACTCGCGCACCTTGATGTCTTCTGCCAGCATGCCGGCAAAATCTGTGTTGCTGGCGTACCAGCGGCTGGCCCAGTTGCGGCTCACCGAGAGGCGAAAACCGGTTGGGTGGATTTTTTGTCCCATGTGTTTACGTCCTTCGGTTTAGTTGCCAACAACCACATAAATGTGGCAGGTGGGTTTGACGATGCGGTTGCCACGGCCTTTGGCGTTTGCGGTGAAACGCTTGAGCACAGTGCCTTGCTCGACGTGAATGGTCTTGACCTTCAATTCGTCGATATCCGCGCCATCGTTGTGCTCAGCATTGGCAATCGCCGATTCGAGCACTTTTTTCACGATGCCAGCGGCTTTTTTGCGCGCATAAGTCAGGGTGTTGAGAGCGCGATCCACGGGCATGCCGCGAATCATGTCTGCCACCAAGCGGCCTTTGTCTGCCGAGAGGCGAACGCCGCGTAAAGTTGCTTTGGTTTCCATGATTTGAATTCCTTACTTCTTCACGACTTTTTTGTCGGCGGGGTGGCCTTTGAATGTGCGGGTGAGCGCAAATTCGCCGAGCTTGTGGCCAACCATTTGGTCAGTTACATACACCGGGACGTGTTGTTTGCCGTTGTGAACAGCGATCGTGAGGCCGATGAATTCAGGAAGAATCATCGAGCGACGTGACCATGTTTTCACAGGCTTTTTATCTTTGATGGCAATCGCCTTCTCTACTTTGGCCATCAGGTGATGGTCAACGAAGGGGCCTTTTTTGAGGGAACGTGTCATTTCAATTTACCCCTTACTTCTTGCGACGCGAGACGATCATGACTTGCGTACGCTTGTTGTTGCGGGTGCGATAGCCCTTGGTCAGATTGCCCCATGGATCGCGTGGCTCACCACCGGTACCGGTGCGGCCTTCGCCGCCGCCGTGGGGGTGATCAACCGGGTTCATGGCAACACCACGCACGGTTGGGCGGATACCCATCCAGCGCTTGACACCGGCTTTGCCGATGACGCGCAAGTTGTGCTCACCGTTTGCGACTTCACCAATGGTGGCGCGGCATTCGATGTGGATCTTGCGAACTTCGCCAGAGCGCATACGCACCTGAGCGTAAGTGCCTTCGCGAGCGAGCAAGGTGGCCGATGTGCCAGCGGAGCGCACGATTTGCGCGCCTTTACCAGGCTGCAACTCGATGCAGTGAATGGTTGAACCCACTGGGATGTTGCGGATCGGCAGAGTGTTACCTGCACGGATCGGCGCTTCTGCACCGTTCATGAGAGAGGCACCTGGCTCAACACCGCGCGGGGCGATGATGTAGGCGCGCTCACCGTCGGCGTAGCACACCAAAGCGATGTGGGCTGTGCGGTTGGGATCGTATTCAATGCGCTCAACTTTGGCAGCGATGCCATCTTTGTTGCGCTTGAAATCGACCACACGGTAGTGGTGCTTGTGACCGCCGCCTTTGTGGCGAACGGTGATGTGGCCGTTGTTGTTGCGGCCAGATTTCTGGAATTGCGGCTCGAGCAAAGCGGCGTGAGGTGCGCCCTTGTGCAGGTGCTCGCGTGTGACCTTGACCACGGCACGTTGGCCGGGGCTCGTTGGTTTCATTTTGATGACAGCCATGATGTATCACGCCTTGTTAGGCGGCCTCTCCTGACAGGTTGAGCTCTTGACCGGGCACGAGCGTCACGTAGGCTTTGCGCAGGTTGTCACGACGACCCAC
>JAAFJC010000151.1 GCA_013297925.1 Comamonadaceae bacterium | reverse complement strand
GTAAGCGTCCGCCCAGCCCACCTTCCGCCGCGAACAGATCGAAGCGATCCTTACCCCGCCAGCTGCCAGCGGTGTGGCAGCAACTCGGCGATGCGGCGATAGGGATGTGTGGGCAGTCGGGTCAGCACATCTTTGAGATAGGCATACGGTTCGTGCCCATTCTGCTTGGCGGTGGCGATCAGGCTCATGATCGCGGCGGCGCGCTCGCCGGCGGCTTTGGATCCGGCGAAGAGCCAGTTCTTGCGGCCCACGGCGACAGGGCGGATGGCACGCTCGACCGGGTTGTTGTCGATCGGCAGCAAGCCGTCGTCGATGTAGCGCACGAGCGCCGGCCAGCGCTTGCGCGTATGCGCAAGGGCTTTGGCCAGGCCGCTGTTGGGCAGTACGCGTGCGGAGACGTCGGCGATCCAGCGCTGGAAGTCGTCGAGGACGGGGCGTGCTTTGTGGTGTCGCAGCGCCTGGCGTGTGGGCGGATCCAGGCCTTTGGCTTCGGTCTCGATGCGATAGAGCTCAGCAATAAAGCGCAGCGCGTGTTCGGCTTGCGTGCTGGCTTGGGCAGCGTGGAGTTCAAAGTACAGTCGTCGGACGTGTGCCCAGCAGCCGACCTCGGTGATGCCGCCGGCGAACAGCGCCTTGTAGCCACTGTAATCGTCGACCACGAGACTGCCGCGGAACGCTGCCGCAACCGCATCCTTGGCACCGGCGTGCGTGGCAACGCCGAGGAAGCGCTGCGCGTGTTCGCCGCTGCGGCTCGTGCAGAAGTCAAAGATCGTGATGGGCGGTCCGTTGGCCGCGGTATACGCAAACAGATACGCGCGCGCCGTCTTACCGGCGCCCGGATCGAGCAGCGCGACCGGCGTTTCATCCGCGTGAATCACCGGCTGCTGCAGCAGGGCGGCCTTCATCGCGACCACCAGCGGCATCAGCGCCACGCCGGCGGCACCGGTCCAGTCGGCCAGCGTCGAGCGAGCCAGATCAATGCCGCTGCGCTGATAGATCTGCTGCTGGCGATACAGCGGCAGATGATCGGCGTATTTGCTGATCAGCACGTGTGCCAGCAAACCCGGCGCCGCACGTCCGCGCTCGATGACACTCGGCACGCTGGGTTCTACGGTGATCGTCTCGCACGCACGACACGCGTACTTCGGATAGATGTGCCGTTCCACCCAGAACTCGGCGGGTTTGCAGTCCAGCCGTTCCGTCACGTCTTCGCCCATCGCCACGAGCGCGCCGCCACAGCTCTCACACGTGCACGCTTCCGGCTCGTGACGTACCTCCACGCGCGGCAGGTGCTCCGGCAGCGGCAGCCGCTTGGGCTGACGACGCGGCGACGGTGTCGAACGCAGCGACGCCAGTTCGTTCTCGATCGCGGCAATGTCTTCGTCGAGTGTCTCCTCGAACAACAGCCGCTGCGCCGGATCCATCTGCTCGGAACGACGACCGAAGCGCTGGCGGTTCATGGCCGCCAGCTGCGACTCCAGCGCCTTGATCCGTGCTTCGCGATACGCCCCGATCGTGGTCATCTCGGCGATCTGTGCATCACGCAGCGCCAGCAGCGCATCACGCCGAGCAATCACCGCATCGCGTTCAGCAACGGCCGCCAATGCTGCGCGCAATTGCGCAGGCAGATCGTCGGTGGCAGGGGCATCGATGCTCATGTGTCGATAGTAAAGTCACACCAGTTCGCCGACCAGAGGCTTCGCGCACAAGCGATGCCAATCGACACCGGTGCATAGCCAGGCAAACGCCTGCGCGTCAATCTCACACACCTGATCGCTGCGACGCGGCCACACGAATCGACCTTCGCGCAAGCGTCGAACGCACATCCACACGCCGTGCGCATCGGCACAGATCACCTTGATCCGCGTGCCGCTGCGATTGCGGAATACGTACGCGCCACCGGCCAATCCATCTTGACCGAACTGCATCGCGATCGTCGTCAGCAATCCATCCATGCCGCGACGCAGGTCGATCGGTTCGACGGCAATCCACCACGACGTCGGACTCAACATGCGGCCAGCTCGCGCAGCAGTGCAGCCACCCAGTGCGGGTCCGTTCCCACCGGCACGAAAAGACGCAGCGCGCCCCGCTGCACTTCGATCGCCGACGCTGGGACCTGTTCGCCCACGACACGAACAGGCACCAGCGCCTGACCCGGCTTCGCGCGCAAGCGACGCTGCAGCACGCTGCTCCACTTCGCCAGTGTCATCGCATTGAGCCCGTGCCGCTTGCTGTACTGCTTCTGCGTCAGGCCACTCTCACGCCACCTATCAACGTGCTGTTG
>JAAFJC010000150.1 GCA_013297925.1 Comamonadaceae bacterium | reverse complement strand
GGCGACTCACTTTTGCCCGGCAGCAAAAGTAAGCAAAAGTGCCGCCCCGATCAACGCCTGATCCTGCGATGCTCGATTTGTGCGGGGTCGTCGCAAACTCGTTCGCTGCGCTCTCTCAAACAGTGCGACGCCCTTGTCCGCCCAAATCTGCGCTTCTCGGGGCGTTGATAGGGGCCCTTGCTTTTCCCGCAGCTTTGCTTCGCTCGCTGGGCGGAGCAGCCGGGCGCGGCCGCTATCGTCGCGTTTGGGCTGTTCAGCGCAGCGAGCGAAGCAAAGCTGCGAAACAGGTGTGGGCCCCTCTGGGCGCCCCGAGGAACGGAGCTTTTGGCGGATCAGGGCTGCGCACTGTTTGAGCGAACGAAGAGAGCGAGTTTGCGCAGACCCCGCCAAAAGCGAGTACCGCAGGACAAGGCGCACAGCGGGGCGGCGCTTTTTGGCTACTTTTTTGTCGCCGGACAAATCGGCATAGGGGGCAGCTTCATCGGCTGCGCCCCTGCCACACCACCTGGCATGCGGGTCCGCACCAGGCGGTTCGAGAGCTTGAGGTCAGCACAGCCGCGGGACTCCTGCTTTGTCAAAGTACGCATTATTCAGCACCCTTCTCAGCACGCCCTGGCTGCAGCGCCACCACCTTTGGCAGTGCGCAGCAACTTGGCGGGCCTCGTCTTGCGTGGCCCCCAGCGCCAGCAACTTGCGGTAGGCCGTCTTGGGAGACTTCCATTGCTTGAGCTGCATGGCTCTGAGCCGCCTGCGCACCCACGCATCCAGCGCAGACCACACTTTCGGCGTATTGGCCAACGCAAAATAGGCCCTCCACCCCAGCATGTAGCGGCGCAGTTGCTCAACAACTTGGCCCAGGCTTTTGCCCGAGCTGCGCGCTGTGATCCGCCGGATTTTGGCTTTGAAGTGGTGCTGGGCCTTTTGAGCCACTGCGCACCTGACTTCTTGAGCCCTGTCCACCCACAGCGCATAGCCCAGGAATTTGCGCCCCAAGGCGCTTGCCACGGCGCTTTTGGCTTCGTTGATGCGAAGCTTCAAGCGCCCGTAGCTCGCTCTCAGGTAGGCCATGACGCGGTGTCCTGCCTTGAGGCTGCGCACGTAGACGTTGCAGTCGTCCGCGTAGCGCACGAAGCTGTGGCCCCGTGCCTCCAGCGCTTTGTCCACTTCGTCCAGCAAGATGTTGGCCAGCAACGGGCTCAGGGGCCCTCCTTGCGGTGTGCCCATGTGGCGTTGTATGTGCACGCCTTCACTCATGATTCCAGCGTTCAAGTACGCTCGAATCAAGGCAAGGACGCGCATGTCGCCAACGCCCAGTTCTTTGCCCAGTTGCTGCCTGATGCGCTTGCTCAGCCTGTCGATCAAGATGTCGTGGTTGACCCGATCAAAGAATTTCTCCAAGTCAACGTCCACCACCACTTGCTTGCCAGCTTTGACGTGCGCATGCGCAGCTTTGAGCGCGTCGTGCGCACTCCTGCCAGGGCGAAAGCCGTGGCTGTGCTCGCTAAAGCTCGGATCTATCAGGCTTTGCAGGACTTGCAGCAGTGCTTGCTGGATGAGCCGATCCAAAACTGTAGGTATACCCAGCTCGCGCTGGCTACCGTCGGCTTTGGGGATCATGACTTTGCGTACCGGCCAAGGCCGGTATTGCCCTGCCAGCAGCGCTTGACGGATGCTCGGCCACTGGGCGCGCAGCATGCAGCCGGTTTGCTCGATGTCGAGCCCGTCTGCTCCTGCGGCGCCTCGGTTGGCTTTGACCCGCTTCCAGGCAGCTTGCAGGTTGTGCCTTGTCAGCGCTTGTTCCAGCAAGCCTCCAGTGCTTGCCAGTTCTTGCACCAACCCTGTGGCTGGGTGCTCAAGTCGCGGGTCGTGAGCTTCGTCGCGGCCGTGTTGGCGCAGGGCTTCACCCAGCGCTTGGCACTGCCGCCCAGTTCTCTCTGGCTTCTGACGCTTGGCTCTCGACATCAACTCGTCCTCAGTCACTCACTCTCGTTTGGCCCTTGGCGCTTTCGCTCTTCGCCTCTTCGGCTGGCTACTGGCGCTACTACGGCCTTTGCTGACTTCTCGCACCGGACTTCATGCCGTCGCCCTTTCAGGCGCAAAAGCGAGATCTCCCCAGGTAAGGGAATACATACCTTCATTGCACAGCTGCCGCATTTACGCCACTTCGCCTTGGTCACTAGAGCTTCGTGGTTCCTTGCCCACTCGCCCTGCTCCGTCGCGCCTTCTATGCAGTTCTTGTCCATCAGCTCGCAATTTATGCTCCACGCTTCCTTCCCACACTCGGTCACCCTCATGCAGTTGCGCTTCGCTTCGCTCGTCGTGACCAACTCGCGGCGGGACTTTCACCCGCAGGCATGCACCCATGCTGGGCGCACAAAGTAGATCGC
>JAAFJC010000015.1 GCA_013297925.1 Comamonadaceae bacterium | reverse complement strand
GGTTTTGCTTTTATCGCAGTCGCAGGCGCCGCCCTCGCGCAAAACACGCCTGTGGGCAAATGGCAAAGCATTGATGACAAGACCAAAGAGCCGAAAGCTGAGATCACCATCACCGAAGGCACTGGCGGCTTGAGCGGCAAGATCACCAAGCGCCTCACCAAAGAAGCCAAGGCCGAAGACAAGTGCGATGAATGCAAAGATGCACGCAAGGGCCAGCCCATCCTCGGGCTAGAAATTGTTCGCGGCGGCAAGAAAGAAGACGGCGCAGATGTTTGGAGCGGCGGCAAGATTCTTGATCCTGAAAACGGCAAGGAATACACGCTCAAGATGACGCCGCAAGACGGCGGCAAGAAGCTTGATGTACGCGGCTCTATTGGCCCGTTTGGTCGTACGCAAACCTGGGTGCGTGTGCAGTAAGCCACGTTTCTGTTTAGAAAGTCACGAATGTCCCGTTTCAATGTTTCCAAAGTCGCCGTGCTCGGCGCGGGTGTCATGGGTGCGCAAATCGCTGCGCATCTGGTGAACCTCAAAGTGCCTGTGGTGTTGTTTGATCTGCCCGCAAAAGAGGGGCCAAAGAATGGCATCGTCAGCAAGGCGGTCGAGGGTTTGAAAAAGCTCAAGCCTTCACCGCTGGGCGTGCCCGAAGATGCAGCGCTGATCGAACAAGCCAACTACGAAGAGCATCTTGAGACTCTGCGCGGCTGCGACCTCATCATCGAGGCCATTGCCGAGCGCATGGATTGGAAACTGGATCTGTACAAAAAGATCGCGCCCTTTGTGAGCGCCGATGCCATCGTGGCTTCTAACACCTCAGGTTTGAGCATCACCAAGCTTTCAGAAGGTTTGCCCGACAGCATCAAGCCGCGTTTCTGCGGCATCCACTTCTTCAACCCACCGCGCTACATGTATTTGGTGGAGTTGATCAACACGCCGACCACGCAGCCTGTGGTGCTCGATCAACTCGAAGCCTTTGTAACGAGCGTGATCGGCAAAGGCGTGGTGCGCGCGAAAGACACGCCCAACTTCATCGCCAACCGCATCGGCATCGCCGGCATGCTGGGCGTGATGAAGCAGGTGGAGAATTTTGGCCTCAGCTATGACGTGGTGGACGATCTCACCGGCAAGAAACTCGGCCGCGCCAGCTCGGGCACTTTCCGCACAGCGGATGTGGTCGGCTTGGATGTGATGTTTCATGTGATCAAGACGCTGCAAGACAACCTGAACGAGAAGTCCGATCCGTTTTACGGCAACTTCGGCACACCAGCTGTGTTGAAACAGCTGATGGACGCGGGTGCTCTTGGCCAGAAAGCCAAAGCGGGCTTTTTCAAGAAAGTCGGCCGCGATATTTTGCGATTTGATGCAAAAGCAGCCGAGGGCAAAGGCGATTACGTGCCCGGCGGCCAGAAAGCCGATGAAGTGTATGGCCGCATGTTGAAAAAGCCTGCCGGCGAGCGCTTGAAGTTGCTGCGCAATGCCGAAGGCGTCCAGGGGCAATTCCTCTGGGCTATCTTGCGCGATAGTTTTCACTATGCGGCGATTCATTTGCAAGAAGTGGCTGAGACGGCACGGGATCTCGATCTGGCCATGCGCTGGGGCTTCGGCATGAGCCAAGGCCCCTTCGAGCTCTGGCAAGAAGCCGGCTGGCTCGAAGTGGCCAAGATGGTGCAAGAAGACATTGACGCTGGCAAAGCGCTGTGCAAAGCGCCGCTGCCTGAGTGGGTGTTCAAAGGTGCGGTGGCTGACAAGGGCGGTGTGCACCAAGCCGAAGGCTCGTGGAATCCTGCCACGAAGAAGTTTGAAGCCAAGCGCCAATTGCCCGTTTATGCACGGCAGCATTTCCCTGAGACGGTGAGCGGCCATGCGCAAGGTGTGGGTCATGCCGACTTTGCTGTGGCGGGTAAAACCCTGCACGAAGACGATGACATTCGTTTGTGGACTTTAGACGATGAAGTGATCATCGCCAGCCTCAAGACCAAGATGCACGCCATCAGCATGGGTGTGGCTGAAGGCCTGTCCAAAGCTGTTGAGATGGCCGAGAAGGATTACCAAGGCGTGGTGATCTGGAGCGGCGATGAGCCCTTCAGCGCTGGCGCAGATTTGCAAGGCATGTTGCCAGCGTTCATGATGTCTGGCGTGAGCGCAGTCAATGAAGCCGAGCATGAGTTGCAAAAAACAATGCTCAGAATGCGTTACGCCAAAGTGCCTGTGGTGTCTGCGATTCGCGGCCTGGCGCTCGGCGGTGGCTGCGAGATGGCGGTGTATTCTGCCAAGCGCGTCGCTGCGATGGAAAGCTACATTGGCTTGGTTGAAGTCGGCGTCGGCCTCGTGCCAGGCGCAGGCGGCTTGGCCTACATTGCTCGCCGCGCGGCTGAAAATGCTGCGTTCTCCACCGGCAAAGATTTGCTGCCCTTCCTCACCGAAGGCTTCACCTGCGCTGCCACGGCCAAGGTGGGCACGAGCGCCATTGAATCCCGCAAGCTCGGCTTCCTGCTGTGGAGCGACACGATTGTGGCCAACAAGGATGAGCTGCTTTATGTGGCGATTGCAGAGGCCAAAGCGATGTTTGCCACCGGCTACCGCGCGCCTTCCAAACGCCTCTTCCCCGTGGCAGGCCGCTCCGGCAAAGCCACGATCATGGGGCAGTTGGTCAACATGCGCGACGGCGGCTTCGCCAGCGGCCACGATTTCCATATCGCATCCCTGATCGCCAATGTGGTCTGCGGCGGCGATGTCGATGCCGGCACTTTGGTGAGCGAGGAGTACCTGATGAAGCTCGAACGTGATGCCTTCTGCGGTTTGCTCACGCATCCGAAGACGCAGGAGCGCATCATGGGGATGCTCTCTACGGGTAAACCGGTGCGAAACTAAACGAAGAAAAATACGGACGCAGAACACGCAAAGGTTACGCAAAAGACGCAAAAAAGAGAAGAAAAGAAAAACAAAAAGAGTTTGGAAAAATGAAACCCTCTTCAATATTATTTTGTATTCCTTTTGCGTTTTCTGCGTGACCTTTGCGTCTTCTGCGTCCGTATTCGGTATTTATTCTATGCAAACCAACCCACCCAACCGCCTCCAACGCCAGCTCGCAAGAGTCAACGAAGCGCCTGCCTTCATGCGCACCTTCGTTCGCTCGCTCGCGCTGGGTCGCGCAGTGCCGTTCACGGGCACGGCAAAGTTGCGTTACGAAGAAATGTCACCCAACAAAGTACAAATCTTCGTGGCCAACAATCACAAAGTGCAAAACCACATCGGTGGCGTGCACGCTGTGGCTTCCACGCTCGCGGCTGAGACGGCTACCGGCATGGTGATGGGCCTCAATGTCCGTGATGATTGCCTGCCTGTCGTGAAAGACATGCGTGTGCAGTTCAAAAAGCGTGGTCAAGGCGCGATGCGCGCTATTGCCACGCTCACCGATGCGCAGCGCGAGCTGATCCAAACCACCACCAAAGGCGAAGTGACTGTGCCCGTCACCGTGACGGATGAATCGGGCAACCAGCCGATTGAATGTGAATTTGTCTGGGCGTGGATTCCCGCCCAGCGACCCCCGAAAACTGAAACTGCCGCCTGAAGACAGGCAAAAGCACCTTCCACAAGGAAATACCATGAGCAAGCAAATCCAAGAAGCCTACATCGTTGCCGCCACGCGCTCGCCCATTGGCAAATCGCATCGCGGTTTCTTACGCAACATGCGCCCCGATGATCTGCTGGCCGCCGTGCTGCGTAACGCGATCTCGCAAGTGCCCAATCTCGATCCCGCAGCGATTGAAGACATCGTGGCTGGCTGCGCGATTCCTGAGTCGCAGCAGGGCTTGAACGTCGCTCGCGTGGCTGCCGTGCTCGGCGGCTTGCCCAAGAGCGTGGCCGGTATCACGGTGAATCGTTTTTGCGCAGCTGGTTTGTCTGCCGTGGCCATGGCGGCGAATGCGATTCGCGTGGGCGAAGCCGATGTGATGATCGGCGCTGGCGTGGAAAGCATGAGCATGGTGCCGATGAGCGGCAATGCGCCATCGCTCTCGCCCACGATTTTTACCGACACAGAAAACGTCGAAAACTACGGCATCGCCTACGGCATGGGCATGACGGCTGAGAAAGTCGCTACACAATGGAAAGTCTCCCGCGAGATGCAAGATGAATTCGCTGTGAAGAGCCATGCGAAAGCTGTGGCCGCGATGAAAGCTGGCGACTTCACCGCTGAGATGACACCGATTGAAGTGACTGATCGCAGCTTTGATTTGGCCACGGGCGAGACGACTTCTAGCTCGCGCACGGTGAGCCTCGATGAAGGTGCGCGCCCTGATACTTCGATGGAAGGCCTGGCCAAACTGCGCCCAGCCTTCGCAGCTCGCGGCTCGGTGACGGCTGGCAACAGCTCGCAAACGTCTGACGGCGCAGGTGCTTTGATCCTCGTGAGCGAGAACGCACTTAAGCGCTATAACCTCAAGCCTATCGCCAAATTCGTGAGCTATGCATCGCGTGGCGTGCCACCTCACATCATGGGCATTGGTCCGATTGAAGCGATTCCCGCTGCGCTCAAATACGCAGGTCTGAAGCAAGACGATATCGATTGGTTCGAGCTCAACGAAGCCTTCGCCGCACAAAGCTTGGCCATCATCAACACACTTGGCTTGGATGCCAACAAAGTCAACCCGATGGGCGGAGCGATTGCACTCGGCCACCCACTCGGCGCAACCGGCGCGATCCGCTCCGCCACCGTCGTGCATGCGCTGCAACGCAAGCAAGCCAAGTACGGCATGGTGACGATGTGTGTGGGTATGGGGCAAGGCGCAGCAGGCATTTTTGAGCGGATGTAAAAACCGTTCGCCCTGAGCCTGTCGAAGGGCTCACTAGGCTTCGACAAGCTCAGCCCGAACGGAGTGGCTATCAAACGAAGTGTTGGGTAAGAAAGGGCAGCGATGCCCTTTCTGTGCTTTTTGAGACAGAAATCGGCACATGGCCGGCATAAAATATGCGCAGACTGCTATTAAATTCGGAGCAATTTTAATGTCCAACGATATCCTTAGCCACACAGAAGGCGCGATCCTCACGCTCACCTTCAACCGCGCACAGAAGAAAAATTCCATCACGGTCGATATGTATCAGCAGCTGGCTGATGCGCTGACTGCCGCATCAACAGATGCCACCATTCGTGTTGTTGTGTTCCAAGGGCATGAGGCGATCTTCAGCGCTGGCAATGATCTCGGCGATTTCATGAACGTCCCGCCAGCGGGTGGCGACAGCCCGGTATTTCAATTTCTGCGCGCCATTGCCAGCTTCCCCAAGCCCATCATCGCCGCGGTCTGCGGCCCCGCGGTCGGCATCGGCACCACGTTGCTATTGCACTGTGATTTGGTGATCGCAGGTGACAACGCGGCATTCTCCATGCCCTTCGTCAACCTCGGCCTCTGCCCAGAGGCGGCCAGCAGCTTGCTCGTGCCTCAGATGATGGGCTACCACCGAGCCGCTGAAGCTTTGCTGCTGGGCGAGCCCTTCATGGCTGAAGCCGCACTCGAAGTGGGCCTGGTCAACCGCGTCGTACCTCCGTCGGAAGCCACTCGCGTAGCGATGCAGTGGGCGCAAAAATTAGCTGCCAAGCCCATCAGCAGCTTGATCGAAACCAAGCGCCTGTTGAAAAAGGGGGATGCACAAGTTGTGGCGGAGCGGATGAAAGAAGAAGGCGTGAGTTTTGGCCGCATGCTGCGCGAGCCTGCAGCCAAAGAAGCATTCACCGCCTTCATGGAGAGGCGATTGCCCGATTTCTCCAACGTGTAAGTCAGCGCGAAGCTTACGTAAAGCCAATAGTGCCATGTCCGCAAAAAAACTAGACCTCGCTACCATCGCACTTGATGCCGCTTTCCGCGAAGGCGTGCGCGATATCTTTGAGACGAAGATTGTTTTCAATCAAACACTGGGCCTGAAGATTGATGAACTTACTGCCCTGAATGCGAAAGCGCATATCGCGATGCGGCCCGAGCTGGTGGGACATTTTGCTTACAACCGCGTGCACGGCGGCGTGATCAGTGCGGTACTCGATGCCATGGGCGGCTTGGCTTGTATGTGCGCGATTGGCGCGCAGCATTACGAAGAACCCGTGGTGGAGCGACTCAAGCGCTTTGCCAAGCTAGGGACGATTGATCTGCGTGTGGACTACTTGCGTCCTGCTATTGGTGATACGTTTATATTGAAAGCCGAAGTGTTGCGCCTAGGCTCACGCGTAGCGAGCACGCGCATGGAGTTTTGCGGCTCCGATGGCACGTTGCTGTCAGCGGGAGCAGCCGCATACATCGTTTCTTAAGCAAGTGAGTCACTATCAATTTGATAGCTGCTCACGCAATTTCTAAGGCCAAAAGTGCTCAAACGCGATAAAAATTCAGTAGAAACTAGTGTTTAGCCAGCCCATCAAAGCAGCTCATCTCCACCATGTCCAGAATCTGTTCATCGGTGTAGAGCTCGGCGGCTTTGAGGAATTCAAGCACGGGATCGCAGGCGCGGGCATAGATCGTGTAGAGCACAGCAATAGCTGGAAGTTTGCTGCTGATTTGGCCAGATTTTTGCGCCGCCTCGATCCAGCCGCCTAAAGTATCAGAGGCAAACATCAACGCATCCACATATGCTTTGTTGGCCGTGAGCGTGGCGCGCAGCGTGGAGTTTTGGCTGGGCAGGTTGGGCATCTCGCGAGTGAGCTTGAGTTGCATCATCCAACGTGTGATGGCTTTGAGTTTGTCTATTGGCTTATTGTTCTCCGGCATCGCGTTCAACTCACCCACTGCGCGCTGCATCATACGCACCATGGCCGCAGCAGCCAAATCTTCTTTACTGGGGAAGTGCTTGTACAGAGAGGCCTTGGCCACACCCACTTCAAATGCCACTTCATCAACCGTCATCGCCTCAAAGCCTTTTTCAGCCAGCAGGCGATTAACTACATCAATGATGGCTTCTTCGCGCGCGGCGAGCATTTGCTGCTTGAAACTGGGTTTTTTTGGTGTGCCTTTCGTAACTGCTTTCGCAGCCTCTTTGGGCGCGGCTTTTGCCGCTGGTTTCGTGGTGGTGAGTTTAGTAGCCATGACTGTATTGTACGCCTCAGACAAAAAATAGGTTGTCCATCTGCAGTTTAGACAAAGAGTTGACGAAATATACTGACGAGTCATTTCTGCATCAGAAAGTGCTGCAAACAGACCTGCGGCACGCGGTTTGCTAGTATCCAAGCATGAATGCTTTGGAGCTCACCCTGCTTTACCTGCTGGCCGCTGTGATCGGCGTGGTGGTCTGTCGCATGCTTAAGCTGCCCGCCATGCTGGGCTATTTGGCCGTGGGCGTGATCATTGGTCCCAATGCGCTGGCTCTAGCCCAAAACTCTACATCTATCCGCTACCTCGCAGAGTTTGGCGTCGTCTTCCTGATGTTTGTCATCGGGCTCGAATTTAATTTGAGCAAACTGCGCTCCATGCGCCAGCATGTGTTTGGCCTCGGTGCACTGCAAGTGGTGCTCACGATGGCGACAGCCACCGCGGGCTCGCTGCTGCTCGCGTGGGCATTGCCGCAGTATTGGCAAATGAGTTGGCAAAGCGCGCTGGCACTCGGTGGCGCGCTTGCGATGAGCAGTACGGCAATCGTCGTGAAGCTCATGCAGGAACGTTTGGAGATGGAGTCGGAGCATGGCAAGCGCGTGATGGGGGTGTTGCTATTTCAAGACTTGGCGGTGGTGCTGCTCTTGGTGCTCGTGCCGGCTCTTGGCGCATCGCCAGATAAGCTTGCCTCGGCTTTGGGGCTGGCCGCTCTGAAAGCCACATTTCTCATCGCGATCTTGCTCACCGGCGGGCAAAAAGTGATGCGCTGGTGGCTCACCATCGTAGCGCGGCGCAAGAGCGAAGAGCTGTTCATGCTCAATCTGCTGCTGCTTACCTTGGGGCTGGCCTATCTCACAGAGCATGCCGGCTTGTCGCTCGCTCTGGGTGCATTTATCGCTGGCATGCTGGTCTCTGAGACGGAATACAAGCATCAGGTGGAAACCGATATTCGCCCTTTCCATGATGTGCTGCTGGGCCTCTTCTTCATCACGATTGGCATGCTGCTCGATTGGCGAATCGTGCTGGAGCGCTGGCCTCTGGTGCTGCTGCTCACGATCCTGCCGGTGTTGTTCAAACTGGTGATGATTGCTGTGCTGGCGCGCCTTTTGGGAGCAAGCGATGGCACAGCGCTGCGCACGGGCTTGTATCTCGCGCAGGCGGGTGAATTCGGTTTTGTGTTGCTTACCCTGTCGCAGCAGAACAAACTCATCAGCGCGGAAATGCAAAGCCCGATTTTAGCCAGCATGGTGCTCTCCATGCTTGCCACGCCCTTCATCATCATGTATTCCAACCGCATCGTGATGAAGCTGGTGAGCAGCGAATGGTTGGCGCAATCGCTGCAGATGACGCAGATCGCCAAAAAATCCATCAGCCGGGATAAGCACGTCATCATCTGTGGCTATGGCCGCTGCGGGCAAAACTTGGCGCGCATGCTGGAGCGGGAAAACATCCCCTATATGGCGCTAGACCTAGACCCTGACAGAGTGCGCCAAGCAGCAGCTGCGGGCGATAGCGTGGTGTTTGGTGATGCGGCTCGCTTGCAAGCCATCATGGCAGCGGGCTTGGCGCGCGCCAGTGCGGTGGTTATCACCTATCTCGATGTGCCCAGCACGCTCAAGGTCTTGGCCAACACGCGCGGCCACGCCCCGCAAGTGCCCGTGATCGTGCGCACGCAAGACGATCATGATTTAGACAAACTCACCGCTGCTGGCGCCACAGAAGTCGTGCCCGAATCCATCGAAGGCAGTTTGATGCTCGCCAGCCACGCACTCGCCCTGGTAGGCGTCCCCATGCGAAGAGTGATTCGCACGGTGCAAGATCAGCGCGATGCGCGCTACAACCTGCTGCGCGGTTACTTTCACGGCAGAGACGATGACACCGTGGATGAGCTCGACCACGAGCGTCTGCAAACTGTGACTCTGCCCGTTGCAGCTAAAACGCTTGGACAGCCCTTAGAAAGCCTTGCCTTGCACGCATTGGGCGTGCGTGTGATGAGTTTGCGCAGAAAAGACGGTCAGCGAGCTGCAATGGGCGAGGCAACCGAATTACAAGAAGGAGACACACTTGTACTGAATGGCAAGCCTGAAGCGCTGGCGCTGGCTGAAGAAAAATTATTGCGCGGCTAGGTTTGCCGCATGGGCGAAGCGCCAGCTTACTTTTTTGCGAAAAGCCGTTCTAAAGCAGCTTCAATCACCATGCCCGCCACCGAATAAAGCAGAGAGCCAATCAAAGCGGCCACAAAGCTTTTGACCTTGAAGCCATCGAGCAAACCCGATGCCATATAGAACATCAGCGCATTGATCACAAACAGGAACAAGCCCAAAGTAATCACAGTCAATGGCAGGGTCAGAATGATGAAGATCGGTCGCACGATAGTATTGAGCAAGCCAATCACGAAGGCAGCAATCAGCGCCGCCACAAAACTGGTGATCACCACGCCAGAATAAAAATGCGCGACAGCCAGCAAAGCCATGGCGCTCAATAACCATTTAGCGAGAATTTTCATGCGCGCAGCATACCACTCGTACGAGGCTTCTCGCACGGCTAGATACAGGCGCATTTATCGCAGACAATTGAAGGATGAACTGGCTCGACACGATCAAATGGGATGCCCAAGGCTTGGTGCCTGCGATTGCGCAGGAAAAAAGCACGGGGGATGTGCTGATGTTTGCCTATATGAATCGAGAGGCGCTTCAGAAAACGGCTGAGCTCAAGCGCGCGGTGTATTTCAGCCGCTCTCGGGGTAAACTTTGGTACAAAGGCGAAGAATCTGGCCATGTGCAAGCCGTGCACGATATTCGGCTCGATTGCGACGGCGATGTCATTTTGCTGACCGTCACGCAAGCCGGACACGATCCATCGATTGCATGCCACACGGGGCGGCACAGCTGCTTTTTCAACCAATTGCAAGAATCAAACGGGCAAAATCAGTGGATCAGCGTGGAGCCCATCTTGAAAAATCCCGACAGCATCTACAAGTAAACGCTATGACTTCCCACGATTCACTCGATCAATTGGCCGTTGTTCTGGAAAGCCGCAAAGGCGGCGATCCAGACACCAGCTATGTCGCCCGCCTGTTCGCTCGCGGCCCAGATGCTTTTCTGAAAAAAATCGGAGAAGAGGCCACAGAAGTGGTGCTCGCATGCAAAGATGCCAGCCACGGTGGCAGCAAAGAAAGCATCGTGAATGAAACCGCCGATTTGTGGTTTCACAGCATGGTGGCTTTGTCTTACTATGGCTTATCGCCAAGAGATGTGCTCGCCGAGCTGGAGCGGCGCGTGGGCCTTGGCGGCCTTGACGAAAAAGCGGCTCGCAAAGCAAAAAAACGCGAAACGCAAAGCGCGCGGCAATAGGCTTGGTTGGCTTACACTGATTGTTGATCAAACGGAGAGAATTCATGTCAGAAACTGATTTCGCTGCTTTTGAACCCAAAAGCTCCGGCGACCGCACCATCATGCATATCCTCTACGGCATGCATACCGTGGCTTGGGCATCACTGGGCACCCTTGCCGTGATTGCGCTGATCATCAACTACATCAAACGCGGCGATGAGCAAGATCAGCTCTACGAGGATCATCACAGCTACATGATCTCCACTTTTTGGTGGACAGTGCTGTGGCTGGTGGTCACATCTCCTTTGTATCTGTTGTTGATCTTCCCTGGCGTAGTGGCCCAAGGGATCGTTGGCCTGTGGTATTTGTACCGTTGCATCAAAGGCTGGCTGCGCTTTAACGACAATCGCCCACCCCGCTGAGCTTCAGACATGACGACTGATCCCCACATTGACCCGAGTTGCATCTTCTGCAAAATCGTTGCCGGCAAGATTCCCAGCAAAAAAGTCTATGAAGATGAAGAAATCTTCGCTTTTCATGACATCAACCCATGGGCTCCCGTTCATTTCTTGGTGATCCCCAAGGAACACATTACTTCCATGGCGCATTTGCAAGAGCGCCATGCTGGCATGATGGGGCGCTTGATGACGCTGATTCCAAAGCTCGCAGCGCAAGAAGGCTGTAATCCTTACCCGGCGGGTGGTTTTCGGGTGGTGACAAACACAGGCGATGAAGGCGGACAGGAAGTTCAGCACTTACATATTCATGTCATTGGCGGTGCGCGGCCTTGGAAAAAGGGCTAAATTAGCCCTTGATACGCCATATGTCCCCCCAACTTGTACGTTACTCCCCTCAGAGGAACGCGCGTGGGGCTTTAGAATCAATACTTATTTGTCAGCGCTAGGCTGTACTTAGGAGATTTTCATGGGTTCATTTTCAATTTGGCATTGGCTGATCGTATTGCTGATCGTCGTCATGGTGTTTGGCACCAAAAAACTCAAGAACATGGGTTCTGATTTGGGCGGCGCGGTCAAAGGCTTCAAAGACGGTATGAAAACTGGCGGCGATGCAGACAAAGATGCCGCTGCTGGCGCACCCGCTGGTCAAGTGGCTGATGGCTCTGTAGCCAAGACCACCATTGACGTCGAAGCCAAGCAAAAAAGCTAATTTTTTAAGTTAGCTCTCCTGCTGTGATTGATTTAGGCGTCTCTAAAATCGCCCTGATCGGTGCTGTCGCACTGATTGTGATCGGGCCAGAAAAACTGCCGCGCGTGGCGCGTATGGTCGGCACGATGATTGGCCGGGCGCAGCGCTATGTGAGCGATGTGAAGGCCGAGGTCAATCGCTCGATGGATTTGGATGAGCTCAAAAAGATGAAAGAGACCGTCGAGGGTGCAGCCCGAGACGTAGAAAGCTCGATTCAGACCTCCGCCAGCGATTTTGAGAAATCTTGGGAGCAAGTGACGAACGAGGCGGGCGGCACTTCGTATGAGAGTTACCCGACCTATTCCCGCCCGCATAAAAAATGGCGTATGAAAAACAGCGCAACACCCAAGTGGTTTAAAAGCCGCTCTGGTGTGCGCACAAGCGCGCAATCTGGTGCAGCGCGTGTGGCGAGATATCGCCCGATGAAACCTCTTTAAAAGCAATGACCGAAGCAAAAAAAGACGACTTGGCTGGCACCGAGCAGCCCTTTGTCGAGCACTTGAAAGAGTTGCGCGATCGGTTGCTGTACTGCGTGTATGGCTTAGTTCTAGCCGGCATCATTTTGGCCATCTTCCCCGGGCCATCTGGCTTGATTGATTGGATCTCCAAGCCGATCATGGCGCACATGCCGCCTGGCGCGAAACTGATCGCCACGGGCGTGTTCTCGCCCTTTTTCGTGCCACTCAAGGTGCTCATGATGGGCTCTTTCCTGCTTGCATTGCCTTGGGTGCTCTATCAGCTGTGGATGTTTGTCGCACCTGGCTTGTACAAGCATGAGAAGCTGTTTGCGCTTCCTCTCATCATGTTTGGAAGCTTGCTGGCTTACACCGGCTTGGCTTTTGTGCAATTCTTTGTGTTGGATAAGATGTTTGCCTTCATTCAAAACTTCACGCCCGCTAACGTGGCCGCCACACCCGATATTGCCTCATATGTGGAATCCATCCTGAGCCTCTATATCGCCTTTGCCTTGGCCTTCCAAGTGCCCATTGTCGTGATGCTGCTCACGCGCTTCAACATTGTCACGATCCAACAGCTCAAAGACTTTCGCGGCTATTTCATCGTTGTGGCTTTTGTGATCGCTGCTGTGGTTACACCGCCTGATGTGATCAGCCAGCTCGCCTTGGCCATCCCCATGTGCATCTTGTACGAAGTGGGGCTGTTTGCCTCCAAGTTCTACAGCAAGTTCTCCAAGAAGCCAGAAGAGGCTGAGACAGAAAATAAGACTGCTTAGAGCATTGTTTAGGCGCCTAGCTGGCGTAGTTATTGCGCGAGGCGCTATTGATTTTGTAGTGTTTCTTTGGGATTGGCTGACCTTGCTCGCCATCGGCGGCCAAGAGTGCCAATTACCCCCAAAAAAGTCATATCTGCCGATGCCAGATACGCATATCCCCCCACTAGGGTTATCCCGTTGATCGGCCTACAATCCATTTCCACCTTACAAAAAGACGGCGCAGCGACAAGTTGAACCGAGACAAGCACATGCCTTCCATGAATGACAACTCCGCCAAAATGAGCGACGAAAAGCGACAGCAGGCCCGCGAAGAGCTGCGCAAAGCAGCACTGGAGTATCACGAGTTTCCTACGCCTGGCAAAGTAGCTATCGCAGCTACCAAGACGCTCTCTAACCAACGCGATCTCGCGCTCGCTTACAGCCCCGGCGTGGCGGCGCCATGCGAAGAAATCGTCAAAGATCCGAATGCGGCTTTCAAGTACACAGCGAGGGGCAATTTGGTCGCTGTGATCACCAATGGCACCGCCGTACTCGGCCTCGGAGACATTGGGCCGTTGGCTGCCAAGCCGGTGATGGAAGGCAAGGGCGTGCTGTTCAAGAAGTTCGCGGGCATCGATGTGTTTGACATCGAGATCAATGAAAAGCACGACCTCGATAAATTAGTTGACATCATCGCTGCGCTGGAGCCGACTTTTGGCGGCGTGAATCTAGAAGACATCAAAGCGCCTGATTGCTTTTATGTCGAGCGTAAGCTGCGTGAGCGTATGAAGATTCCTGTGTTTCATGACGATCAGCACGGCACGGCGATTGTGGTGGGCGCCGCGATTTTGAATGGCTTGAAAGTGGTGGGCAAAGATCTGAAGAAGATCAAGCTTGTGACTTCTGGTGCTGGCGCAGCCGCTCTCGCCTGCCTTGGGCTTCTCGTGAAGCTGGGCATTCCGCGCGAGAACATTTGGGTGACCGACTTGGCTGGCGTGGTTTATGAAGGTCGCACAGAGTTGATGGATGAAGACAAGATCCAGTTCGTTCAGAAGACAGATCAGCGGACCTTGGCAGAAGTGATAGAGGGTGCTGATGTGTTCCTGGGCCTGTCAGCTGGCGGAGTGCTCAAGCCGGCCATGGTCAAGAGCATGGCAGCGAAGCCTTTGATCCTCGCGCTTGCCAATCCGAATCCGGAAATCTTGCCGGAAGAGGCGCATGCGGTGCGTGATGACGTGATCATGGCCACAGGGCGCACGGATTATCCCAATCAAGTGAATAACGTGCTTTGCTTCCCCTACATCTTCCGTGGTGCGCTGGATGCGGGAGCCTCCACGATCACGATTGAGATGGAGATCGCAGCAGTACACGCGATTGCTCAATTGGCGCAGGCCGAGCAAAGCGAGGTGGTGGCAGCGGCTTATGTGGGCGAGAAGCTTACTTTTGGTGCGGAGTATTTGATTCCCAAACCGTTTGATCCGCGCTTGATGATGAAGATTGCGCCCGCTGTGGCCAAGGCCGCTCAAGACAGCGGCGTCGCGTTGCGCCCGATTGCCGATATGGAGGCATATAAGCAGAAGCTACAAAGTTTCGTGTATGCCAGCGGCACGACGATGAAGCCCATCTTTCAAGCCGCCAAAAAAGCAGCCAACAAACGCATCGCGTATGCTGAAGGCGAGGAAGAGCGCGTGTTGCGCGCCTGCCAGATCGTTGTCGATGAAGGCGTGGCTCGCCCTACCTTGATTGGCCGCCCAGCCGTGATCGCGCAGCGTATCGAAAAATTTGGCCTGCGTTTGAAAGAAGAGTTGGATTACGACGTCGTGAATGTGGAGCAAGATCACCGCTACCGCGATTTTTGGCAAACCTACCACCGCCTGATGGAGCGCAAGGGCGTGACTGTGCAAGTGGCCAAGATCGAGATGCGCCGCCGCCTGACATTGATTGGCTCGATGCTGCTGCACAAAGGCGATGTGGATGGCCTGATTTGCGGCACGTGGGGCACGACAGGTTTGCATCTGCAATACATCGATCAAGTGATTGGCAAACGCCCTGGCGGCTGCGACAGCACGCCTCAAGATGTGCCGGTGTATGCCTGCATGAATGGCTTGCTGCTGCCTGATCGCCAAGTGTTTCTCGTGGACACGCATGTGAATTACGATCCATCCGCCGAAGAGCTGGCCGAGATTACCGTGATGGCTGCCGAAGAAATGATGCGCTTTGGCATCACGCCAAAAGCTGCGCTGCTTTCTCATAGCAATTTCGGATCGAGTAATCAGCCCAGCGCCATCAAGATGCGCCGCGTTTTGGATTTGCTGCGTGTACAAGCGCCTTGGCTTGAAGTCGATGGCGAGATGCATGGGGACGTAGCGCTCGATGCCGATATGCGCAAAGCTATTATGCCGAGCAGCTCGCTCATCGGCGAGGCCAATTTGCTTGTTCTGCCTAATATCGATGCCGCAAACATCGCTTACAACCTGCTCAAAACAGCAGCAGGCGGCAACATTGCCATCGGCCCAGTATTGCTAGGTTGTGCCAAACCAGTGCACATTCTCACAGCGAGCGCCACAGTGCGCCGAATTGTGAATATGACAGCCCTGACCGTGGCTGACGCAAACGCGGCTCGATGACACACTTTTTGATAGCGTGTACTTACGTCAATCAAATATTGTCTATCTGTTAGAGCTGTTGCCATTGTTGGAGAGACCCTACCAAAAGGGGTTTTGAATCCCCCGGCACTTGCACTTTCTGCCACATTGCGCGACAATAGAGGGCTTAGGAATTGCGGGAAAACCCGTAGTTGTTGCAAATAAAGCCAAAGCCGAGACAAAGAGATGAAGCGCTGGTTCAAACACAGTTGGGTTGGCGCAAGTTCACTTGTGGGCATCGTAGGGCTCGTTTCAGTTTTGATGCTGATGCCGCAGGCGCAAGCCAAAGGCCAAGCCCCAGAAGCTGGCAGCAAGGCGCAAAGTATCGCGCTGGCTGATTTGCCCAAACAAGGTCGCGAAACCTATGCATTGATTTTGGCCGGTGGCCCCTTTCCCTATGAGAAAGACGGTACCGTGTTTGGCAACCGTGAACGGCAGCTGCCCGCAGAAAAGCGTGGCTACTACCGCGAATACACGGTCAAAACGCCTTACGCCCGCACACGCGGAGCCAAACGGATTGTCTGCGGCGGGATTCAATCTGTGGGTAAACCTAATCAGCCCGAGGTGTGTTACTACACCGAAGACCACTACGCGAGTTTCAAACGCATTGCACCCTAGTGTGCAACTTTTGAAACCAGCGACCGCCTAAGAGTTTCGTTTTTATTTTTTTGACATAACCGCGGAGAGCACCATGCCCCTTCGTCACACCAAACCCAACATCGTTCAATCCATCCGTGCGCACAGCGTGCAAGATCTGCAAGGCGCTGCCACCGACATGGGGCATCACTTCCTCTATGCCAGCATTGGTGAAGCGCAATCCAAGCAAGACGTGCTGGATATGCTGGCCGTGCAGCTCAAGCTGCCCGCGCATTTCGGCAAAAATTACGACGCGCTGTATGACGTGCTCACTGACCCGATCCACAAATCTGGCAGCCAGCCTGGCTTCATCGTGGTGCTCGAGCACATCCCCACGAACCCGAAATTCGACAAAGAAGCACGCGAGCAACTGCTCGACATCTTCCGCGACATCGCCGATTATTGGCACGATCGCAAGGTGCCTTTCCGCTGCTTCTATTCCTTCGCTGTGGCTCGCGCCAATGCAGGCAAAGGCGCAGCAGCTGCGGTGGATGAGGCGGAAGAAGGCGAAAAAATGCCGACAGATAAGCTGGTGGACGTATCACCATTGGCTCTGCGCATGAGCTCTCCATTTAACGCAGGTTACTGGTTGGCCGCTGCATAAACCGGCGTACATTCCTCAGAAAGCCGCTTCACCCGAAGCGGCTTTTTTCATTCTGGGTAGAGTTGATGTTGCCGCGCATGCACGCGCGCAAGGCCGAGCAGTGCATCGGTGTACGGCGTAGCGATGTTGCACAGTTGCCCAATCTCTCGCCCAGCGGATACCAGCGCATCGAGCTCCACCGCGCGGCCAGCTTCCACGTCTTGCAGCATCGAGGTTTTGAAAGCACCGAGCTTGAGGGTGACTTGATGGCGGTCTTCAGGCTGCTGCGCAATCGGGATGCCAATTTTTTCCCCAATGGCTTTGGCTTCCAGCATCACCGCGCTGATGAAGCCGCGCAGCAGATCGTCACCGAGCACTTTGTCAGTCGTCGCGCCGGTGATCGCGCTCACCGGGTTCACCGTCATGTTGCCCCAGAGCTTGTACCAAATGTCTTTTTGAATTTGCGGCGAGAGCGTGGCATCAAAGCCCGCCTCCTTGAGCAAAGCCAGCAGCGCCTGCACGCGCGGCGTGTCTTGGCCGGAAGGCTCGCCGATGATCAGGCCATTGCCAAAATTGTGTTGGATCACGCCGGGGCTGTTCGTGGCGCAACTGGCATGTACGACCGAGCCGATGATGTGCTGTGCTTTTAAGTGCTGCGCAATCAGACCGTCTGCATCGATGCTCTGCAAGCGCCGATTAGCCAGCGCGCCACCGAAGCCGTCAAAAAACCACCAAGGCACGCCGTTCATGGCACTCAACAGCATCGTGTCTTTACCCAGCAGTGGCGTGATCTGCGCAGCCACTTCGCGCACCGCAGGCGCTTTCACGGCGAGGATCACGAGGTCTTGCTCGCCGAGCTCTGCCGCATCATTCGATACTTTCACCTCGGCTTGAATCTGCGCATCTTTCATGAGCAATTGCAAGCCATCGCGTTGCAATGCAGCGAGCGTCTCGCCGCGCGCAAACACACTGAGATGCGCTCCCGCGCAGCGCGAGAGCCTCGCGCCAATCCAGCCGCCGATGCTGCCTGCACCGACGATGCAAATGCGTTGAATTCTCATTTTTTCATTCATTTTCAGAGCCTTTTTGGCATGTCGCCGGCATAGAATCTGCGCAAAGCGCTGCTGAATTAATAGCAAGCATCACTGTGCATACCCCGGATTGAACTTGTCCACACGCCGCTTGAGCGCGTCAAACACATCCTGCCCCGCGCCAAACTGCGCATCAAATTGAAAGCTGTCATGCGTGGTTTTCTGCGCGACAGCCTGCGGCACAGTGATTGCTGCGCCTAAGCTTGCCTGCATGCATTGGATGTCGCAAGCGCGTTGCAGCGTCCACAAGCGCACGAGAGCCAGAGGCAGGGTCGGCGCCCAAGCGAGTAAGCCGTGGTTGCGCAAGATCAGCAGCGGCTTGCCAGCCATGTTCTTCAAAAGGCGCGGCGCTTCCTCGGCATGAACAGTGATGCCTTCAAAGTCATGGTGGGCCACCAAGCCATGCAACTGCGCAGAATAAAAATTATTTTGCGCGAGGCCACTTGCTGTGCAGGCCACGGCCATGCCGGTCGTCGTGTGGGTGTGCATGATGCAGTGCGCATCCGGCGTGTGCTGATGAATCGCGCTGTGTACGGTGAAGCCAGCGGGGTTCACGGGGTGCGGGTTGCTTGCATCAAGCTTGTTGCCCTGCGTGTCGATCTTCACCAAATTACTGGCGGTGACTTCGCTGTAATGCAGGCCAAACGGGTTGATGAGAAATTGCTTAGCGCCTTGGCTCACAGAGTCAGGCAAGCGCACCGTGATGTGGTTGTAAATCATCTCTGCCCAGCCAAGCATGTCAAAGATGCGGTAACAAGCGGCCAGCTCCACACGGGCTTGCCACTCATCGGGGTGAAAATCTTGTTGTGTCATGTTCAATCTCACACAAATTTGAATTGCAGTTTCCCATGCACGCCGTAATCCACATCAAACACATCGCCCGCCTTCGCTGGCACGGGTTTGGTAAATGATCCCGCGAGCACGATCTCGCCCGCTTGCAAATACTCGCCCCAAGGCGCGAGCTTGTTGGCCAGCCATGCGATGCCCTCTGCGGGATGGCCTTGCACACCCGCCGCCAAACCCGTCTCTTCCACCACGCCGTTGTAGCGACAGATCGCACCCACCCAAGGCAGATCCGTGCCTTGCGCATCGATACGATAGCGCGCATCGGTCGCGATGTCACCCAGAACGATGCCCGCATTGGCCGCGTTGTCGCTGATCGTGTCAAACACTTTGCGCGGCGCTTTGGTATGGCGATCAAATTGCTCGATTCGTGCGTCGATGATTTCTATGGCGGGGGTCACGTAATCCGTCGCAGCCATCACGTCTTGCACGGTGACATTCGCCCCGCGCAACTCGTGCTTCAAGATAAATGCAAGCTCCACTTCCACGCGCGGCGCGATAAAGTTCTTCGCCGGAATCTCCAGCACCTCGCCGCCTTGACAGGTATAGCGCATGGTATCGAGCAATGTGCCGTAATCTGGCTCATCAATATTGCTGGAGATTTGCATCGCGCGAGACGTGAGCCCAATCTTGTGGCCAATCACCGTTCTTCCCTGCGCCGCCTTGATCTTCATCCAAGCACGATTGATCCGGTAACCATCCTCCATCGTCATGCCTGAATAGCGCTTGGAAAAATGCTCCACCTGCGTGCGCGTGCGCTCGGCCGCCTCCAGCTCTTGCGCAAGTTGTGAAATCAGTGCATCGTCAAACATCGCTCAAGCTTTCTTAAACAGCGGATGAATCGAGCTGTGCTTCTCATCAAAAGCCTCATGCCCTTCATCAACCTGCACCGTCACGCCGATATGCTCGGCCTGCAATAAATGTTCAAAATGGGCTTTTGCCGCCGCAGATACTGCGCGGCCGGCTATATTTTTAATAGCATCAGTGCGCCCTCGCCCCATCCGCAGATTTATGTACACAAACGCATACTCGCCCGAGCCACCTGCTGCTTTACCTGCCGCGCCACCATCGGCAATTGCATAATGCGCGGCGGGATAAGCGAGCACGCGCGTGCCACCTGTAGGAAACACCTGCGCCCCTGATTCATCGCGCACAGCGATCATGGTGTCCGCCATCTTGCGGCAGAGCAGCGTCATGTCTGTCTTAGCGTCTAAATTCGGCGTGTAGTAAATCACCAGATGAGGCATCGTTTTCTCACTTCTTGAAAGGTACAACTGGAAAAATGGCATTGATCTGCCCCGTGCCGCTTGATCCGAAATACGGTGTGATGACTTCTACTTTTTCTTGGTAATCGAAGCTCTCAAACGCACCACCGACCACACCATAAAGCATGGCGGTATCGTGCATATCGCCCTCGCCCCAGCATTTGTCGGCATACATGGGCAGCATATCGACCACGGTTTGATGCTCGCCTTTTTCCCATAGCTCAACCACGCGCAGATCGATTTGCTGTAAGAACGGGTCATACACTTTGAAGGCGTATTCGGGGGCTTTGCCGTTGTCGGCGAAGTGGTGGGAGAGGCTCCCGCTGGCGAATACCGCCACCGTGCCATCGTACTTCTCTTCAATGGCGCGACGCACAGCATGGCCGAACTTTTGGCTCTCGCGCAGATCATGCCAATCGCACCAAGCGCTGACGCAAATCACTTTGTAATGCTGATCGCTGTTCATGTAGCGCATGGGCACGAGGGTGCCGTATTCGAGCTCCAGCGAGGTGTCTGAATGCGCCCTGCTCTTCACGCCCATCCCGTTGGCCATGTCTGCAATCGCGTGGCCAAGCGCAGGGTTGCCGGGATATTCATAGGGCATGTTTTTGATGAAATGCGGCAGCTCGTTGCTGGTGTAGACGCCTTTGAAGTGGGACGCGCAATTGAGGTGGTATTCGCTGTTGACTTGCCAATGCACATCGAGTACGACGATGGTGTCTACACCTGCCGCCCTGCAACGTTTGTCGATTTCTTTGTGCCCTGCGATGGCTGCATCTCTCTTGCCGAAATTCGGGCCAGGGAATTCGCAGAGGTACATGCTGGGGACGTGGGTGATTTTGGCTGCCAAGGCTAGTTTGCCCATTTAGTTTCTCCTCGTGCTGCTCTGGCGTTTGTTGCGCTCCCAAGAGCCAGCGGGCGCGAGCCTTCGCGAATGTCCCCCTGCAGGCTGCGCCCGCATTCCTCCTTTATTTCGCTGCGGCTCACCCCCGCCGCCCCTTGTGCGCTATCAGTGAGTAATCGCAGATTGCGCGCAAACTCTTTCGCTTGAGCCGAGGGTTGGGGTATCCCACGCAGCGAAATAAAGGGGGAGACGGCGAAGCCGGCGGAGGACATTCGCGAAGTGGGATACCCCAAGCGTCGGCGACTTAAACAACGTCCGCGTGAAATAACAAGTGTGCTCATCAAACTCCCCAATGCGGAATATGGTGCGAGCCCAGCGACACCGCCACATTCTTAGGCTCTAAAAACACCTCATAGCTCCACGTACCACCTTCGCGCCCCGTGCCACTGGCCTTTGTGCCGCCAAAAGGTTGGCGCAAATCCCGCACATTCTGGCTGTTCACAAAACACATGCCTGCTTCTATCTGCGCCGCCACACGATGGGCGCGGCCAAGATTTTCCGTCCACACATAACTGCTCAAACCATACTGCGTGTCGTTCGCAATCCGCACCGCATCCGCCTCATCTTTGAACGGAATCAAACAAGCAACCGGGCCAAAGATTTCGTCTTGCGCGATTTTCATGCGGTTATCGACATCAGCGAAAACAGTGGGCCACACGTAATTGCCACGCTTCACGCGCTCGGGCAATGGGGCTGCATAGCTTGGCCGATCAATACCACCGCAGAGCAGAGACGCGCCTTCTTTCGATCCCAACTCAATATAGCCGCGCACTTTCGCCAAATGCGCCTGCGAGATCATCGGCCCCACAATCGTTTTTTCATCGAGTGGATCACCTACCGTGATGCGCTTGGCTCGCTCGGCAAACTTGGCTGCAAAGTCTGCATAAATGCTCTGCTGCACGATGATCCGGCTGCCCGCTGTGCAGCGCTCGCCGTTGTTGGAGAAGATCATGAAGATCGCCGCATCAAGAGCACGATCTAAATCCGCATCGTCGAAAATCACAAACGGCGACTTGCCGCCCAGCTCCATGCTGAATTTTTTGAGGCCGGCGGTCTGCACAATGCGGTTGCCAGTGGCGGTTGATCCCGTGAACGAGATCGCACGAACATCGGGATGCGCACACAGCGGCTCACCTGCTTCTTTGCCTGTGCCGTGAACGATATTGAGCACACCGGAAGGAATGCCAGCTTCAAGCGCGAGTTCACCCAAACGCGAAGCCGTCATCGGCGAGAGCTCGCTCATCTTGAGCACAGCCGTGTTGCCAAACGCCAAGCATGGCGCGACCTTCCAAGTCGCCGTCATGAAGGGCACATTCCAAGGCGAAATCAGCGCGCACACGCCCACGGGGTGAAACAGCGTGTAGTTCAGATGCGTGGGCGTGGGGTAGGTGTGGCCATCGACGCGGGTACACATCTCGGCAAAGTAATAGAAGTTATCCGCAGCACGCGGAATCAGCTGCTTGCCCGTTTGCGCAATCACCTGCCCACAATCATTCGTCTCCATTTGCGCGATCTCGGGCACATGCGCGGCGATCAAACACCCAAGTTTGCGAATCAGCTTGGCGCGCTCTGGCGCAGGAAGGCCAGCCCACTTGGGAAACGCGGCTTTGGCGGCAGCTACTGCGGCATTGACTTCTGATGCGCCACCGGCAGCCACTTCTGCCAATACCTCTTGCGTGGCAGGATTGATGGTGTCAAAGCGCTGTGCGCTTGCCGCTGACTTGCCGTTGATAAGATGAGAGATCATGCGCGTTAAAACAAATGAATTTGGTTGACCAACACTTCCACGGCGTTGCGGATCGCAGGGCTTAGAGGGCTGGGCTGATCGCTGTTGCTAAAAGTATGGGTGTCTTCGCTTTCATAGCGCTGGCCATCGAGATCAATCACAATCTTGGCGCGCATCACATCCCATTTGCCTTGTTGACTTTCGCTCAAGCGAACACGCAAGCCAGCAGATGATTCGAAGACCATGAGGCGGATCGTCTTGCCACGCAGCTTATCTTGCACCTCTTTGCTCTGCTCATGCGCCGCCACAGCGCGGGCAAACTCCGCCTGAAGGAAATCAAAGGATGCGGGGCGCAGCACGGCTTCGCCAAACAGCACGCCATCTCTTGTGGAGACGTTTTCGGCAGCGGGTTTGGGGCGTGCATCTTGCCAGCGCCAACTGATGGTGGCGGCATTCACGCTGGCTAAGCCCGCGCCCAGCGTGTAGGGCTTTTCAATTGTGGGCATCAGCGTGACGCAGCCCGCGCACAGCAGCGCTGCGGTTAATGAGATCAAGGTGTTGCGAATCATGTTGTCTCCTGTAACGTCATCGTACTTTGCAGTATGCCTATGCCTTGGATGCTGCATTCAATGATGTCACCCGGCTGGCAATCGACCACACCATCCGGCGTACCGGTGAGGATGAGGTCACCGGGGCGCAGCGTCATGAAACTAGTGAAGTATTCGATGAGGGCGGGGATGCTGAAGATCATGTCGCGGGTGTTGCCGCGTTGGGTGATTTGACCGTTGACGGTGGTTTGCAAATTCAAATTCATTGGGTCTGCGATATCTTTGGCATCGGTGAGCCACGGGCCGAGGGGCGTGCAGGTGGGGCGGCCTTTGACTTTGAGATTTGGGCGATACCAGTTTTCCAGATAGTCGCGGATGGCGTAATCGTTGGCTACTGTGTAGCCTTCAATGAAGTCATAAGCGTCATCGCGTTTGATGTTTTTCGCTGTGCGGCCGATCACGACGGCCAGCTCGCATTCGTAATGCATCATCTTCACGCCTTGCGGGCGCAATGTGTGCTCGCGGTGGCCTACAAGTGAGCTTTGGCCTTTGAGGAAGGCCAGCGGCTCGCTCGGTGGTTTGAAGGCGAGCTCTTTGGCGTGATCAGCGTAGTTGAGGCCGAGGCAGAGGATGGTGCGGGCTTGTTGCACAGGTGCCAGTGGTGGCAACCAGCGCACGGCATCTTGGCTGACGCGCTGGCCATCTGGCAACAAGAGCAAGCCATCTGACTCTTGCGTCGCGTATTCACGGCCTTGGTAGATCACGCGGGCATGCTTCATGCGGCCTCCTGCATGATCGTGGTTCGCGTGAAGACCTGGCCACTCATCCGCGCCTCCACCACATCGCCGGCTTTTACCCGCGGCGCATCAGGCGGACAGCCGAGCATGAGCACATCGCCCGCTTCCCAAGCGATGAATTCACTCACGGCCTGAAGCTGGTCTTGCGCGGAGAGCAACCAATCCAAAGTTTGGTAGCTGTGTACCAGCTCGCCATTGACCCAAGTTTCAATGCGCTCGCCTCGCAAACCATCGACTGGCCAAGCGAGCCAGCTTTGCGGCACAGCCAATGAGCCATCCAGCGCGTTATAGCGCAGGGGCGGGCGATAGAAACTGCTGTGCGGCAAAGTGAAATCACAAAGCAACGCGTATTGCCAATCTTGCAATACTATATTTTTAATAGCACCTTGCGCAGTATTTATGCCGTCAACCAGCCGATTTGGCTGATAAATCAAGCCGACGCAGGTGCGAGCGAGTACCTGTAATTGTGTTGCAGGCAAGCACATCGTTTGGCCAAAAGCACAAAAGGTATTGGCTGGCTTGATATACAGCACAGGCGCGTTGGGTGGCGAGTTGTAGGGCGGCTCATTGACTGCATCGCCAAGCGCTGCCAACTCCGCGCGATGATGCATGAGGCTGCCATACACCGTTTGCAGGGCGCTGGATGCGAGGGTGTGAACTGGCGGATTCATGGCAGTTGCGGCAACCTTATCACGAAGCGCCATGCCAGCGCTGCGCTATCTGCTGTGCCAAATCATGCGCATTGCGCTGAGACAGCGCCCACATCTCTTGCGGCGAAAGTACCGTAATGCCCGCAGGCGCCGTTTGCAGCAGCGCATCCACGATTTCTGCAATCTTCGTGGGGCGCACAGGCTGCTCTTGGGTGGGCACCATGAATTTGAAAACGCCGAGCATCCAGTGGGCGAGCGCATCTAGCGGATGCTTGTGGCGCTGCTCAGCGGGCTTTTCTGCGCTGCGCAGAATCAGCAGCCGCTCGAAACCCAGCGCCGCCAAGGCTTGCTCATCGAGCGAGGCCAAGCCGCGCTTGAGCGATTCGGGCAGGGTGCCTTGGGCATGGGGCAGCACGACGGCTAGCGTTTGCGCGCCACAGGCATGCAGCCATGCTCCCAAGGCCGTGAGCTCACTGGGCTGGGGTGTCCACAACGCTCTTTCTCGTTCGTAATACATACGCGGCGGCTCGAACATGATCACGGCCACATCGCATCGCCCGTCAACAGGCCAAGCAGCGATCTCACCTGATACCAACTGCAAAGACAGCTGTCGCATCCCCTGCTGCACCGGCTCGCGCGCGAGCACCTGCGTGTGCGCATAACGATGCACGCCCACGAGGCGGCGCAGCACGGCATTGCCCAGCACGCCGGTTGCACCCGCGATCAGCAAATCGGGTTGCGTTTTTGTGACGGGCGCGGCGCGATTCAAGGCTGAGAGGGCTTGAGATGCGGTGAGTGGCATCCATGTATGCTACTGTTCAAGAATGCTTATCAAGGAGCTCACATGAAGAAAATTTTTCTCAGCTTTTTACTCGCCGCCACCGCCCTGCTCACAGGCTGCGGCTACAACGATTTCCAGCGCTTGGATGAGCAATCCAAGGCTGCTTGGAGCGAGGTGCTCAACCAATACCAGCGCCGTGCAGATTTGATTCCGAATATCGTCAACACCGTGAAAGGCGAAGCGGGCTTTGAGCAAGACACACTGGTGAAAGTGGTGGAAGCTCGCGCCAAGGCTACCAGCATCCAGATGACGCCTGAGATGCTCAACAACCCCGAAGCGATGAAAAAATTCCAAGCCGCGCAAGGCGAAGTGGGCAGCGCCCTATCGCGTTTGCTCGTCACAGTGGAGAGCTACCCCAACCTCAAAGCCAATCAAGGCTTCCAAGATCTGCGCGTGCAACTTGAAGGCACAGAAAACCGTATCACGGTGGCGCGCAACCGCTACATTAAAACCATTGAGGAATACAACGTGCTCGCGCGCAGCTTCCCAAGCAATTTGACGGCCATGGTGTTCAGCTATTCGCCCAAGGCCGGTTTCACCGTTGCCAACGAAGCGCAGATTTCCACACCACCGACTGTGGACTTCAATAAGAAGTGATTTTGAAGCGATTTAGGCTGATCGCCGGCATAGAATCTGCGCAAGGTGCTCATTAATTGATAGCAATTAAGCTCCTTTATCGCACCTGGACTGCGGCTGTGCTGCTAGCCTGCGCGCTGCTTGCGCCCTCGCTCACCACGGCGCAACAGCCTGTGCCCGCGCTCACAGCCCGCGTGGTAGATACCGCGCAAATCCTCACCACTGGCGAGGCGGGCGGCATCGAAACGCAGCTTGCACGCATCGAGCAAGAGCGCGGTTCACAGATCGTCGTTTTACTGGTCAACACCACTGCACCCGAAGACATCGCCAGCTATGCCAACCGCGTGGCCAATGCCTGGAAGATCGGGCGGCGCGATGTGGGCGATGGTGTGCTCATCGTGATCGCCAATGAAGACCGCAAGCTGAGGATTGAAGTAGCCAAGAGCCTAGAAGGCGCGATTCCCGATCTCGCCGCCAAGCAAATCATCAGCACAGCGCTCGCGCCCGCACTGAAGCAAGGCCAATATGCCCAGGGCATTGAAGCCACGATTGAGCAACTCGACAAACGCATCAGCGGCGAAAATTTGCCTGCGCCGGCATCCAGCAAGGATCAAGCAGAAAGCAAGATGCAGACGCTGGGCTTTCATTTGTCAGATCTGATGATTTTCTTGTTTTTTGCCGTGCCCATTGGCGGCGCGGTGGCCAAAGGCATTTTCGGCAACAAGCTAGGCTCAGTGATCACAGGCGGCGCAGTCGGTGGCGTAGCGTTCTTTCTCACGGCCAGCATGATCATCGCTGGCATGGCGTTTTTTGTCGCCGCACTCTTCACCTTGGTCTCCAGCTTTGGCCGCGCCGTTAGCGGCAGGCGTGGGCACTCGCGCGGCTATGACGGCGGCGGTTGGTCAACGGGTAGTGGGGGAGGCGGTGGCTGGAGCAGCAACGACGGCGGGGGCTTCAGCTCTGGCGGCGGTGGCGATTTTGGCGGCGGCGGCGCGAGTGGAGATTTTTGACATGACGCAACGCAACTTCTTCTCAAAAATAGCCCGCATCTGGAAACACCGCTGGATGGACGAGCGCGACGTGCGAGCCGCCGTGCCGCCCGAGCTGCTCTCCAAGCTAGAGCGCTTCACGCAGGCCAGCGAAGCCCGCCACAGCGGCGAAATCCGCATCTGCATCGAAGCCGGCCTACCCATGAGCTATCTCTGGCGCGATGCGACGCCACGCGAACGCGCCATCGCCATGTTTGGCAAGCTGCGTGTGTGGGATACGCAGCACAACAACGGCGTGTTGATCTACCTGCTGCTCGCTGAGCGCGCTATAGAAATAGTAGCTGATCGCGCAGTATCTTTGCCGGCGAACAGTGATTTTTGGCAAGAAATGGTGAATAGATTAAGCGCTCACCTCAAACGCGGCGATTTCGAACGCGGCCTCACGCAAGCGCTCGAAGAAATCTCCGCATTACTCATGGAACGCTTTCCTGTGGACTCAGGCGCAGCCAATCCCAATGAGCTGAGCAATCGCCCAGATGTGCGCTGAACGACTCTTATGAAAACCTAGACACCTGCTAGATTGCGCTACCCGTACGTTTTGCGGAGGTAAAGGAGGAGGCGGCGAAACCAGCTTCCCGGAGAAAAACAGCAGTCAACGCCGCCGGAGGACACGTAGCAAAACGTGCGGGTAGTGCAATCCCGTGAAGACGCAAAGCATCACTGCACCACCATCTTCACCAACGCCCCCGGCTGCACCGCACCCGTCGAATACACGCCATTCATGAGCTTGAGTTGTTGCTCGGGCAGAGTCGTCATCGGTGCAGTACGTGCCAGATCAGAAAAACCACCGCGTGGCAGGGCGGTCGTACGCAGTACCCAAGGTTTGGCGGCGGCAGTGTCTTGCGCACTCATTCCTCGGAAACTCCCTTCGGTTTCCCGCAGCGCAGCGCGGTTGCGTTGCAAAGTAGCAGCATCTTTGGCGGCGTAAATCATCAAAAAGTTTTGTCCACCTGCACCCGTAGCCACGGTAAGTTCCACAGCTCGCTGCCCCCCTTGTGCAGCGACTGCGCCGGTGAAATGCGTCGCTTGCAAACCATTGAGCGTGTAGCGATCTGAGCGGCCCGAGACGGGCTTGACCACATTACGAATGATCTCATCATGATTGCGCCCAGCATTGGGCGGCGCAAGCTGCACGATCAGTGCCGCATCGCCCGCAGGGCTCACAAAATTGAGCTGATCCGCTTCATTCACGATGCGAAAGCCACTAGAAGCTGTCATCGCAAAATTCAAAGCAGAATGGTAAAAATTTCTTCCTCGTGTCAGCCCCTGCTCCGGGCTTTCGCCAAAGGCGATGCCATCAATCACTTGCAGATAACGCACACGGCCCTCATCCACGTAGTTTTTGCCAGCTTGGTATTGCGCTGCAATTTTATTGATCGACTCTAAGCGCTGATCATTGCTTGGATGCGAAGCCAGCCAAGAATTGCCGCCCTGCGGTGCCGGCCGGCCTTCCGCGCGCGCCACCTCAGCCGCAAAGCGCTCCTGATCCTTGAGCACGCGGATCACATCAATCATGTTGCGCGGATCGTAATTCACGCGGCTCAAATACTCTGCGCCCAAGCCATCGGCCTGCAGTTCTTGCTCGCGGCCATAGCGCGCGATATTGCCCGCTGCGACAGCTTGCGTGGCTTGTCCAATCTGCTGCCCAATCCCACCGCCGCCCTTGGCATCGAGCACCGCGCCGAGCACATTACCGAGCAACACACCCAGCGCCGCGTCTTGCTGCCGCGTCGCCCGTTGTGCTCCATGCCGTGCCGTCACATGCCCAATCTCATGCCCAATCACGCCAGCTAAATCCGCCTCGCTATCCAGATAAGCCATGATGCCGCGCGTGATGTACACATAGCCGCCGGGCAAAGCAAAGGCATTGATCTCCGGGCTATCGAGCACCGTAAACGTCCATTTGAGTTGACTGCGCTGCGAGATCTTGGCCAAGCGCTGGCCAATGTCGTTCACATAGTTTTGTACCCGATCATTTTTCAGCACACCATACTCTTTGAGTACCTCTTGATGCGCCTTTGCGCCTTCGCGGATCTCATCTGCTTCGCTCATCACGGATCGCTCTTGCTGACCCGTCACCGGATTGATAGTTCTGGTGCCGCAGCCGACCAGCGCCAAGGCTGTCAGGCAGCCCAGTAGCCAAGTCTTAGAAACGCGCATCCACATAGCTTGATTCGATGTCATGTCAGTCCCCTCGTTTAACTGCACCATCGTAGCATTGGACAGCCCAGATGACAGTAGCTAAATCACGATCGCCACGCGCAAGCCGTGTGGCAGTACATGGCTGGCTATCGCCCACCCACCGTGGCGATGTGCGATTTCTTGCGCGATTGCCAGCCCCAAGCCCACGCCGCCCGGCGCATCGCTGGCTCGGAAAAAGCGCTCAAACAGGCGATCTTGCGCCTCTTGCGGCCCACCCGGCCCGTTGTCTTCCACCTCAAGACAGGCCTTTCCCGATTCGCTTCGCACGCGCAGCGTGACACTTGCGCCCCGCCCGGCGTAGCGCACCGCGTTGTCAATCAAATTCGTAATCGCCTCGCGCAGCAGCAGCGCATGGCCTTGCATGCTCAGCTTGTCCAGCCCTGGCGCCTGCTCAAAGCCAAAATCCACGCCCGCAGCAATTGCAGATGGCGCGGCCTCTTGGGCGATGCTGCGCGCCAATTGCACCGCATCTAAAGTTTGCACAGGCGCATCGGTTTCACTGCGTGCCAAAGCCAAGAGCTGATGCACCAAATGCCCTGCACGCTTCACACCCACATTGACCTTTTGCAGGCGATCTTGCAAAGCTTGTGGATCCTTCACAAAGCGCTTTTCTTGGCTCACGCTGCGATGCCGGCATACACCAGCGCACCGAAGACCAAGCCTAAGAGCAACAGTGGCACGATCATGTCAAACACCAACTCGCGCGCAATCCGCTCGCGCACCGCCAAGCTTTTGGCCACCTGCACACGCAGGCGCTGCTTCACGCCTGCAGGCGGCTCAGGCAGCTTGGCATTGCCCAAAACAAATTGCCCCGGCGGGCTGGAGACCATGTAGCTCACTTTGTCTTGTGGGTCTTCTTCGATGATGGCTTGTGCGGCCTTAGGAAAATCAATCAAGAGCCCTGACCCCACGGGCTTGACCTGGCGCGCCAGCAAACGCCGGCAATTGCGAGCGACGCAGCATGGCTGCCAAACGCGCCTGGAGCTCAGCCACGTTAAAAGGCTTGGTGAGGTAATCGTCAGCACCCGCATTGAGCCCGGTGACGCGATCTTCCACACCATCGCGCGCCGTGAGAATGAGCACAGGCAAAGCCGCATGGTGCTGGCGAATGTGTTTGAGCACCGTCATGCCATCGACCAAGGGCAAACCCAAATCCAAGATCACGCCATCAAAGCGCGCCGCATCGACTCGATAGACAGCCACCGCGCCATTGTTGGCCTGCGTCACGGCGTGCCCCATGTGCGCGAGCTGGGCGCTCAAGCCATCGCGCTATAAATCATCGTCTTCAACGAGCAGAACGTGAGCCATTGCAGCAGTGTAATGGCTGCAATGGCCGTGAGCCTCACAAACTCAAACAGTCAGCTCTTTCTCGACATCTGCCGTTTTGCGACGAGCCAAGGCCAGATTCGATTTGGTCTTATCGAGCACCAAATAGATAAACAAACCTTCTTTGCGCGCCATCGGGCGGATGATGTGGTACTGCTTGCCCAGTGTGATCAGAATGTCTTCGATCACATCGTTCAAGCCGAGTGCTCGCATCGTCTTCATCTTGGCGCGCACGACTTCTGTGTTACCCGCAGCAGCCACTTCCATATCGACACCAGAGCCGATTTGCCCCAGAATCATGCCGCTTGTCGAGTCCACCAGCGCTGCGCAAACCGCGCCGTCGCACATCATCAACTCATCCATGGATTGCTTGATATTTGCCATAACTCTTCCTCTTCCCATTTGCAGCGCCTGACTTGAAACACATCACCCTAGGCACTGGAAATCGGGTGACGCGCTTGAAAACGAACCTTGTTAGCTCAGAGGCGCCCCACTGGTGGCCTGATCATCCAGCAACAAAAGCTGATGCAAGGGTTTGAGCTGTTGCATCCACTGCCCCCAATCCATACCGACGCGATCTGCAATGCAGACAAGAACTAAGGGCGTGCGGCCTGGGCAGGGCATCAGCGCCACCGAGCCTGCGCTGAAGAAATAAATGCTGCTGCGTAAGTTGCCCAGATGCTCAAAATGCGCCGCTTGGCGATCTTGTATGCGCCAAAATTCCACGGCAGCCTCGGCTTGCTGCTCCATATGTTCCCATGGGCCAGCGCTGTGCCAGACCATGCCGCTGATCACCTCCACCAGTGCGCAGCCTTGCACGGCAGGCGCGCGAGCAAGCTCCTGCAGCTGGGCGCGAATTTGAGATTGGATGCTGTTGGGCATGGTGGCTGCTGTTCTTTGATCAGGCTGCTTGCAGCAGGGCCGTGGCGGCGCGTGTGGTGTAAATCAGCTGGCCCATCACAGCATCTTTGCCGGTGACAACGCTCAAGATCAAATCCACATCGGAGCGCTTGGCTTGGCTCATCACAATCATGCCATCTTGGGCCTGCACCACCAAATTGTGGCAAGCACCCAAATTGCTCTCCTCGCCCACAATAGCGCCCAAAGCTGCCATGGAGCTGGCCATGGCAGCCAAGCGGCTGACCTGCGCTGTGTTCTCCACCCGCGCTGCCACTTCAAATCCGTCTTCTGTAGAGATGACAGCTGCTTTTGCGCCTTTGACCTCTTCCATCAGCATGGCAATGGCTTGCTCACAGGCTTTTTGCAATTGAGGGCTCACTGTCATACTTTCATCTCCATTTTTGCTTCGAGCTGGAGCAACAATAACTCCAGCATTTGTATCACTTGTTGGCGCTCTCGCACATCTACTTCAATCACCGGGCACATCAGATCATGCAAGGCTAGGCGCTGCGCAAAATCATCCAAGCCAGGGCTGGGATGCTCGGGCAAACGCCCCACGCCAATCACACAAGCCGTGTCACGCGCAAGCTTGGCAAATCCTTTGAGATAAAGATCCAAATCGGCCAGCGGATCGGGGCGGGAATTGTCGATCAGCAAAATCAAGCCCAGAGCACCTTTGGAGAGAATCGTCCACATGAAGCTAAAGCGCTCTTGGCCGGGTGTGCCATACAAGCGCAACTTGTCGCCGCCCTCTAGGGTGAGCTCGCCATAGTCCATGCCGGCTGTCGTCATGGCTTTGGAGATCTCTGCATCGGTGTTGCGCACATCGGTGGAGATCGGCGGAATTTCACTCACCGCACCAATGGCGGTGGTTTTACCAGCGCCGGTGGTGCCTGAGAAGAGAATTTTTGATTCCATCGTGTTTTTGTTGTAGCACAAATCACTTTGTGCATAAGTCTAATAAGTGTTCAAAGTCCTAGGCGTTTACGAATGCGCGACAGAAGGCTTGTGCCCGGCGACATAGCTGCTTGTGCAAGCGGCGCAAGAGTCAAGGCGGCAGGCTCTAGGGCGGATGCCCGCAGCGCAGAGGTTTCGTGCTGCTCAACCCTAAGAAACTCAAAGGTTCGTAATTCGTGGAGAAATTGCAAGCAATTCTCGGGCGGCTGGCCGCTAAGTGCCAAGAAATCTTTCATGGTGGTTTTGGGGCGCAACAAAATCGTGGCCATACGAATTTGCGCTGCACTGCGCACCAGATGCTGGCTGGGCCAGCGCTTGAGAGATACCGTTCCGACAAAGCTAGCGTTGAGTGGCAGCTCGCTGGCTAAGGGCTCCGCCATGGGTAACGCTTGAGGTTGCGTCTCCATCGTTTGCCGGCTTTGCACATTGGAAGCTTGCCGCAGACCCGTCAAACGAGCAGCAGTGATCTCAGAGCCCAAAGCATTGAGCTGCACTTCCATCACATTGGCTTGAATCGGTAGGCGCAAATAGTGCATACCGTTGTTTTTTTCTGTGCCCACAGTGAGCAAGCTTTGAGCTTGATCGATGGTCAAGTGATGCGCTTGTGGCGTTTGGCCAGCTGCCAGGTTAGGCGGATCGCCCACCACAGCTAACTCGCCTTGGGGCATATAGACCCACGCATGCGCCAAGCGTGGCCCCAGCAAACGCATCAAGCTTTTAAAGACGATTTGCTCGCGCGCAGCTACGCCGCTGATGCAATAGCTGATCGTGGCGCGCTGACTCGTCATAGACTATCGCTGCTGGCTCAGTAAGCGCTGAATTTTGCGACAGCTTGCTCGCCCAACAAGCCCGGCTCATCGCGGTAGCGCTCATCGCGCATGTGCTGAATGCCAACGAAGTGTGTCACGATGCCTGCTTCGTTGCGCACCGGAGAGATGAAGAGCTCGTTGTAGAACAAGCTGCCATCCTTGCGGTAATTGCGCAGCACGGCGTAGCCATTGGTTTTTGCGATCAGGGCTCGGCGTATGATTTGCAAGCCGCTCTGATCGGTGTCGTTGCCTTGCAGAAAGCGGCAATTGCGCCCTAGGGTCTCTTGTGCGCTATAGCCCGACATGGCCTCAAAGGTGCTGTTGACAAAGACGATGGGCAAATCTGGCTGGGTTGCATCTGTAATCACCACACCTGCATTGAGCGCCTGCCATTGCCGGCGATTGGCCTCCACCATCTGCTGCGCATTGACCAGATCCGATACATCGCTGAGCGCTAACACGCGCCAGACCTGCCCGTGTAGCTGGATTCGGCTGAGCTTGAGCAAGGCATGCTTGAAGCTTTCGCCGGATGCCTGCTCCAGCGGCCGAACGATCACTTGCAGCTGCGCATGGCTGCCGGCATGATCAAGCCACTCTATGACTTGGGGCCAACGCTCGACATTCGCCATGGCGCGCTTGATCGGCTGGCCGATCGTTTGCGCGGCTTGTAGCGAAAGCATGGTGCTGGCGCTGGCATTGATCATCACGACTTGGTTGTCGCTGTCGAGCACCACCAGACCCGCATCGGCCACATCCAGCCAAGCATTGAGCAGGGATAGCTCCAAGAAGTCTCCCGGCTGCGTGATGCTGCTGGTGACGGCAATCGGTAAGGGCGTGTTGTGGAGCATGCTTGTATCTCGCTTGTTGCAGCTAATGTGCCACAACCGCATGAAAATTAACTTTCTTCCACAACGAATGTCGACGAAAGGTTAGCTTTTGACGACTTAGTGCCTACCGATGTATGAAAAACACCATTGCACTGATTAGAAAGTGCCTGGAAAGCTGCCGCCATCGATCAAGATGTTTTGGCCATTGATGTAGCCGGCATGCTGGCTGCACAGGAATGCGCAGGTTTTGCCGAACTCTTCGGCGTTACCCAGACGCTTGCCGGGCAAAGCGGCGATGCGGGCGGCCTTTACCTCTTCCACGGGTTTACCAGCTTTGGCAGCCTGAGTGGCGAAATTGCTGGCGAGGCGGTCAGTATCGAAGATGCCGGGCAAGAGATTGTTGATCGTCACACCCTTGGCGGCTAGGCTGGAGCGCGCCACGCCTGCGACGAAGCCTGTGAGGCCGCTGCGTGCGCCGTTTGACAAGCCCAAGATATCAATGGGCGATTTCACGGCGCTGCTGGTGATGTTCACAATGCGGCCAAAGCCACGCGCGGCCATGCCATCAACTGTGGCTTTGATCAGCTCAATCGGGGTGAGCATGTTGGCATCCAGCGCAGCCAGCCAAGTATCTCGCTCCCAAGTGCGGAAATCTCCTGCGGGTGGGCCGCCGGCGTTGGTGACGACGATGTCGAAGTCTTTGCGCAGGGCGAAGATGGCGGTGCGCCCTTCGCTGGTGGTGATGTCTGCCGCCACGGTGAGGATTTCAGGCACATTTTTAGTGCCTTTTAGGCTGTTGGCCGGCATAGAATCTGCGCAAAGCGCTCTGATTTTTATAGCGGATGCTTCCAGCACTTCGCGCCCACGCGAGACCATCACCACGTTCACGCCTTCCATGGCGAGCGCCGCCGCGCAGCCAAAACCCAGCCCTTTGCTGGCGCCGCCGACCAAGGCCCAACGGCCCGCAATACCCATGTCCATGATGATTTCCTTGCCTTGTGTCAATATTTGGTGATCTGATCATAAACAGGCTCATCCGTTTGCGTATCACCTCTTGAGATTTTGCCACGATCTGCGATAATTGATCATTAGCGAATCAACGTTTCTTTTGTAAGACGTAAATATGACTTCCTCTCAGAAGCTTTTGCAGCAGCGACGCGTGCTCATCACGGGCGCTGCGCGTGGCTTGGGCGAGGCGTTTGCGCGCTCTTGCGTGCAGGCGGGCGCCAAGGTGGTGCTCGCAGATGTGGCTGCTGAGCGCGGCCAAGCTTTAGCGGCTGAGCTGGGCGCGGCGGCGCATTTTGTGGTGATGGATGTGGCGAGCAAATTGTCTGTGCAGGCCGGCATGCAAGAGGCTGTGCAGTGGCTGGGCGGGCTCGATGGCTTGATCAACAACGCTGCGATCACGAATTCTGGCGGCCGGGTGTTGGGCGAGATTGAGGAAGATATGTTTGACCGCGTGATGCAGGTCAATATCAAAGGCGTATGGCTGGTGACGAATGCTGCGCATCCATATTTGAAAGCCGCCGCATCTAACGGCAGCGCGGCCAGTGTGCTCAACATTGCATCGGATACGGCGCTGTGGGGTGCACCGCGTTTGATCGCTTATGTAGCCAGCAAAGGCGCGGTGATCAGCATGACGCGCAGCATGGCGCGAGAGCTGGGCGCGGATGGCATCAGTGTAAATGCGATTGCGCCTGGCCTCGTGGTGAGTGAATCCACTGAGTATGTGCCGCAGGCTCGGCATGATCAGTATTTAGAAGGCCGGGCCATCAAGCGCGAACAGCAGCCCAGTGATTGCACCGACGCTGCGCTCTTTTTCTTGAGCGCTGGCGCGGGTTTTGTGACGGGGCAAGTGCTGCCAGTCAATGGCGGCTATGTGATGAACTAGGGCAAAAAATGCAAGCAGCAAACGATTCAACATTCAACGAACGCGGCCTGCTTGACGCCGCAATTCCCGCAGAAAGCGAGATTCAGCAAGGCATGCTTCCCGCGCCCGGGCAAAACTTTGAGCAATGGCTGGAATCTCGTGTGGCACGCTTTGCGACACGCAGCTACGACTGGAATACGCTCAAATTTCAAGCGGACTACGACCCGAAATACCGCCGCGCACAAATGCGCTACGTTGGCACCGGCGGCGCGGGTGTAACGAATGATATGAACACCGTGCCCGCTGGCCACTTCACCTTCTCCACCATGGTGATCCCCGCCAAACACGAAGGCCCCAGTCATATTCATTACGATGTGGAAGAAATTTTCTTCATGCTGCGCGGTACGCTCAAAGTGATTTGCGAAAAGCGCGATGCGCAAGGTGCAGTCACAGACCGCTGGGAAACCGTGCTGAAAGAACGCGATCTAGTGAGCGTGCCGCCCGGGGTGTACCGCGAAGAAATCAACATCGGCGATGAAGATGCGCTGATGTGCGTCATGCTCGGCAGCCCCACGCCGATCCGCCCGGTCTATCCACCCGGCTCGCCTTTGTCTCAGTTGAAGCGTTGAAATGGGCACCCTGCTCGAACGCATGCAAGAGATGCCAACACAAGGCGTGGCTCTGCCGTTTCGAGGATTCGTTAGGTACAGAGAATTAAATGGGGTCAAATTAAATGGGGTCAGATCACATTTAATTCCCATCGTTTTACTTCACGGAATTGGTTCGGGCTCAGGAAGTTGGCTCCATCAACTCTCGCAGACGAGCTTAGGCCATGTACTCGCTTGGGATGCGCCCGGCTATGCTGACAGCTCGCCTCTGAAAATGGCCGAGCCTGCCGCAGCAGACTACGCACATGTGCTCTGGGCTTGGTTGGATGCCCTGCAGATCAAAGAGGTGCATTTAGCGGGGCATTCGCTGGGCTGCATCATGGCCGCGAGCGCAGCGCGTTTGCAGCCTCAGCGCGTCAAAGCGCTTACCTTGCTCTCGCCCGCGCAAGGTTATGGCACTGCGCCTCTTGAGGTGCGCGAGAAAAAGCGCGATGAGCGTTTGCAAGCGATGGCGCAGCTGGGTTTGCAAAAAATGGCCGAGCAGCGCGCACCGCGTCTGCTCTCACCTCAAGCAGATACTGAGCAGATTCAACTCGCAACGCATATGATGAGTTGCTTGAACGAAGGCGGCTACACGCAGGCCACGTACATGCTCAGCACAGCAGATATTCGCTCGGATCTTCAAGCTTTCAAGAGCGCCAGCAATGCGCCGATCAGAGTAGCTTGCGGGGATCAAGATGTGATCACGCCTCCTGCTGCATGCCAAGACTTAGCAAAATTTATCCAAGCGGCATACACTGATTTACCCACCGCAGGTCATCTCTGCGCGCTGCAAGCGCCACAAGCTGTTTCAGAAATTTTTAAGAGTTCAAGGTGATCAACATGAAAGAATCGCTCGAAAAACCCAACGAAAACGGCGCTACACGCTACACCGTGCCTGCGCTAGCGCGCGGTTTGGAGATCTTGAGCTATTTCACACATGAGCGGCGTGTGCTGTCTGGTGCGCAGCTGGCCAAGATGGCTGGGTTGCCGCGTGCGAGCGTGTTTCGTATGTTGCAAACTCTGGAGCATGCGGGCTACCTTGATAAAGTGGGTGAACAAGGCACGCATCCGAGCTATCGCTTGGGCGTAGCTGTGCTGCGCTTGGGCTTTGAGTTTTTATCTTCTATGGAGCTCACCGAGCAAGGCAAGCCGGTCATTGAATCTTTATCTGATGCGTGTGGCCACTCTTCACACATCGTGGTGCGCGATGGCCGTGATGTGGTGTTTGTGGCCAAGGCGCTCGGGCGCTTTGCCACTTTTCATGCGATTCAAGTGGGCGCGCGCTTGCCAGCGCATGCCACCGTGCTTGGCCGTGTGCTGATGGCGGACTTGAGCTTGCAAGATATTACTCAGCTCTATGCCCATCACCCGATGAAGAGCTACACAGCGCTCACGCCCACCACACCTGCGGCACTCAAAAAAGTGATTGAGGAAGCGGCCAAGGAAGGCATTGCGATCAGCCAAGGCGGCTTTGAGAGCGGCATTTCTACAATCGCAGCGCCTGTGTTTAACAGCGATAAACAAGTGTGCGCCGCAATCAGCGTGACGGTGTTGTCTTCAAAGATTCCGGAAGACAAAATGCCTACGCTGCTCATGCAAGTGCGCGAGGCGGCGCACATGCTCACATGGCGCTTGCAGCACAGCGCGGGTGTGCGTACATGAGCGCGGTGAGTGTCGTCAATCATTTGAACACCGGCGAGATCGTCGCTCGCTTCCTGCAAGCGCAAGGCGTGCGCCTGGCTTTTGGTGTGATCTCGATTCACAACATGCCGATCCTTGATGCTTTCCATCGCCTCGGGCAGATTCGCTTCGTGCCAGCGCGGGGCGAGGCTGGTGCGGCAAATATGGCTGATGCCGCAGCGCGCGTGAGCGGCACGCTGGGCGTCGTTGTCACCAGCACCGGCACCGGCTCAGGCAATGCGGCGGGCGCTTTGGTGGAAGCCATGACGGCAGGCACACCTCTTTTGCACCTCACAGGGCAGATCGATTCGCAATGGATTGATAAAAACTGGGGCTTTATTCATGAGCATCCTGACCAACTTGGCATGTTGCGCGCCGTGGGCAAGGGAGCGTTTCGAATCCATTCGCCAGAGGAAGCTTGGGATGTGCTCAAGAGAGCAACTGAGCTGGCACTCACACCGCCTTGCGGGCCGGTGAGCGTAGAAATTTCGATTGATGTACAGCAAGCTTTTTTAGGTGTAAATCAGCCTCCAGCCTTCGCCAATACTGCGCAAGAAGCTCCTGTATTGATAGCACCTAAATCGCCAAATGCAGAGAAAATCCAGCAACTTGCAGCGTATTTCAAATGCAGCCAGCGCCCCATGCTCTGGCTCGGGGGCGGTGCGCGAGGCGCTGGCGCGGCAGTACAGCGACTGGTGGATTTGGGCATCGGCGTCGTCACCTCCGTGCAAGGCCGTGGCGTGATTGCCGAGGATCATCCGGCAACACTGGCCGCATTCAATTTGCAGCGCGCCAGCAGTGCGCTTTATCAGCGTTGCGATGCCTTTTTGATCGTCGGCTCTCGTATGCGCAGCAACGAGACCATGAAATACAAGCTGGCCCTGCCACGCAGACGCTGGCGAATTGATGCCAACCCAGCTGTAGAAAGCCAAGCTTATGAATGCGAACTTTTCATCGAGGCCGATGCAGGCTTGGCTTTGAATGCGCTTGCAGATGAGTTGCAGGGCTGGCGAGCAGACGGCGGCTGGCATGCCGAAATCAGCGCTGCCAAACTGGCGGCACAGGCTCAGGTGGATGCTTCGTTAGGTGCTTACGTGCAGTTAAAGGATGCGCTCAATCGTGTTGTGAGAAATGTGTTGCAAGGTCAGTGCATCTGGGCGCGCGACATCACTTTGAGCAACACCATGTGGGGCAATCGCAGCCTGGTGCTGCGTCATCCTCGAGCTGGTGTGCATGCGCTGGGCGGCGGCATCGGACAGGGTTTGCAAATGGGCATCGGCGCAGCTGTTTCAGCTGAAGCTTATAAGCAATTTAGGCCAGCAGCCGGCATAAAAACTGCGCAAGCAGCTATTAAAACAATAGTACTTGCTGGCGATGGCGGCTTCATGCTCAACGTGGGTGAGTTGGCCTGCGCTGCGCAAGAGCGTGCTGATATTCTCGTGATTTTGATGAACGATGGCGGCTATGGCGTGATCAAAAACATCCAAGACGTGGATTACGGCAGCCGCCATTGTTATGTTGATTTGCACACACCAGATTTTGCGTTGCTTTGCGCGAGTATGGGTGTCAAGCATTTCAAAAGCACTGAGCCAGCGCAGATTGAAGCGCAGCTCAAAACCGCCTTGCAAGGCCGCGGCCCTACTGTGCTCGAAGTGGATATGAAGGCTTGGGGTCCGTTTAACGAAAAGTTTGCAGGTCCGCAGAGAAAATTATGAGCAAACTGGCAGCTCTTCCTGTCTGCTTGATCGGCTATGGTGCGATTGGCCAAGCCATCGTACAGCGCATGGCTGGGCATAGCCAAGTGAAGATCAGCCATGTCGTGGTGCGCAATACCAGCGTCGCTTTGCCGCCGGGCATTCAGGCTGTAAGCACCGTACCGCAAGATGCGCAGCTCGTACTCGAATGCGCAGGCCACAGCGCCTTGCATGATCATGTGTTGCCGGCGTTGAGGCGGGGCATTGATTGCGCCGTGCTCTCAGTTGGAGCTTTGTCGGAGCTTGGCCTCCCCGAGGCCTTGGAAAATGCTGCCCAAGAAGGTGGTGCGCAACTGCATTTGCTGTCGGGTGCAATAGGCGGCATCGATGCGATTGCTGCGGCCAGCAAGGCTGGTCTAAGCGCTGTGCGTTACACAGGCCGCAAACCGCCGATGGCATGGCGCGGCACGCCTGCAGAAAAACAATTCGATCTTCAAGCCCTCGCGCTCACTCGCCAAAGTGCCACGATTTTTGAAGCTTCTGCGCGCGAAGCTGCCGCGCAGTATCCGAAGAATGCGAATGTTGCCGCAACCGTGTCCTTGGCTGGCTTGGGGCTTGATGTCACGCAAGTGCGCTTGATTGCCGATGGCTCGCAAACAGAGAACGTGCACGAAATTGAGATGGAGGGTGCATTCGGCACCATGATGCTGGTGATGCGCAACCAGCCCTTGCCTTCTAACCCCAAAACTTCAATGCTCACCGTGCTTTCAGCGCTGAGATTTTTGGACAACCGTGTTTCTAGGACGGTCATGTGAGCGAATTTCTCAAAACCTACTTTGCGGGTCAATGGCTTGATGCCAGCGGTGCGCTCTACAGCACGGAGTATCCAGCAACGGGTGAAGCTGTGGCTCAATTAAGCGCCGCTAACGCACACGACGTGAATGAAGCCGTGCACTTTGCTGAAGCCGCTCGCCACAAACCTGATTGGGCGAATCTTTTACCGCACCAGCGCGCCGCGATCCTGCACAAGATGGCTGCCATCATTCGCGAGAAGAGCGAAGAGCTGGCTACTTTGCAGCGCATGGACAATGGCAAACCCGTCAAAGAATGTCGCGCATTGGTGGCCAGCGCTGCTGGAACATTTCAATACTTTGCCGCTGTTTGCGAGACCTTTGAAAGCCCAGTCACGCCGCAGCGTGGTGATTTCCTCACGATGAGCTTGTATCAGCCGCTGGGTGTGGTTGGTGCGATCACACCTTGGAATTCGCCGATTGCCAGCGAAGCGCAGAAGATTGCGCCGGCGCTGGCGGCAGGTTGCGCGATTGTCATCAAGCCTGCTGAGATCACCCCGCGTATGGCGATTGAGTTGGCACGCATTGGCGAGCAGGCGGGCTTGCCGCCAGGCATTCTCTCAGTGCTTCCTGGCAAAGGCTCGGTGGTGGGCGATGCTTTGGTGAAGCACCCGCTCATCAAGCGGATCGCGTTTACTGGCGGTACGAATGTGGGGCTCGGTATTGCGGAGCTAGCAGCAAAAAAGTTGATGCCTGTGTCTCTAGAATTGGGTGGCAAATCACCCACCATAGTTTGCGCCGATGCAGATTTAGATCATGCCGTGGCCGGCGTGATCTACGGCATTTTCTCAAGCAGTGGTGAGAGCTGCGTGGCCGGCTCGCGCGCCTTCGTGCACACAAGTGTGTACGACGAGTTCAAGCAACGCTTGCTTGCACAAACTGCCAAGCTGCGGGTGGCCGATCCAGCGCTGGAGTCCACTCACATGGGCCCACTGATCTCCAAAAGCCACCGCGAAAGCGTGGAGCGCTATGTGGCGCTCGCTCTGGAAGAAGGCGGCAAATTGCTCTGCGGCGGAAAGCGTGGTGGCGACGAGCGCGGCTACTACTACGAGCCTACGATCTTCGAAGGCTTGCCCAACACCAGCCGCACTTGCCAAGAAGAAATCTTCGGTCCCGTGCTGTGTTTGCTGCCTTGGGAAGATGAAGCCCACTTGATTGCCCAAGCGAACGCCAACGAATACGGCCTAGCCTGCGGCATCTGGAGCGAAGATTACAAAACTGCTTTGCGCCTCGGGCAAGCCATCACCGCAGGCACGATCTGGATCAACACCTACAAGCTCTTCTCCATCAGCACGCCTTTCACGGGCTACAAAATGAGCGGCCTAGGCAGAGAAAAAGGCGCGGCATCGATCATGGAGTACATGATGCAAAAGAGTTTTTATTGGGGCACGAATGCCCAGCCCCTGCCTTGGAGCCAAGCATGACTAAGGCACTGATTGAAGGCATTGACCGCCTGACCTACAGCACTGATGGGAGTGCTGAAAACTTTGCGCGCTCCAAGCAGTGCTTTATCGATTGGGGCTTGAACCTAGTGCATGAGGCCAGTGATGAGCTATTGTTTGAGACCTTGAACGGCGCGCAAGTGCGCATCTTGCCGCCCAGCCATGCGGCATTTGCAGGCAGCACGCCGATGGAGAGCGGTGCGACGTTGCGTGAGGTGACCTGGGGAGTTCTGGGCGATGGCGATTTGCCAGCTGCCTGCACAGACCCACACGGCCTCGTGCATCACTTTCAGCGCAGCATCAAACGCCCTGTGAGCGTGCAGGGCTCGCCGAGCAACCCATACGGCGCAGTGCACCGCATCGATTCGCCATCGCCCGTGTATGAGCGCGCCACGCCAGTGGAGATTGGGCATGTGGTCTTGTTCACCCAGAATTTGGCGCAGGCCGTGAAGTTTTATGAAGGCTTGGGCTTTGTCTTGAGTGACAGTTATCCGGGGCGAGGTGCTTTTCTGCGATGCTCGCCTGAGGGCGGGCATCATGATGTGTTCCTCTTGCAAGTGCCAGGTAAAGCGCAAGGCTTGAATCATGTGGCGTTTACCGTGCGCGATATCCATGAAGTGTTTGGCGGTGGCTTGGCGATGAGCCGTGCGGGCTGGAAGACGCAACTCGGCCCTGGTCGACATCCGATATCGAGTGCCTACTTTTGGTATTTCGAATGCCCGGTCGGCGGCCTGATCGAATACAACGCCGATGAAGATCATTTGACAGAAAACTGGCAGCCACGCGAATTCACGCCCGGTCCGACGATGTTTGCCGAGTGGGCGATTGACGGCGGAATAGATGGCCACACCCGCAGGCAGCCGCAAGTGGCAGCTGGCGGCCAGTTTTTAACTGAAAAACGTTGATCGCCGGCAAGAAATATGCGCAAGCAGCTATCAAATCAGGAGCAAACATGAAAATCGATCCGCTCTGTGTGAACCCCCATCAAGCCCGCCAACGCGAGCCCAGTCAATACGAAATCTTGCTCGGCGATGCCATGGAACGCGCCTTCGGCCAAGGCCTGTGGGAGCTGGATCAACTGGTCGGCTATCTGAACCAAAGCGGGCCTTTGGCTCCTAATGGGCAGACTTGGACTGCGGATAGTTTTTCTGCTGAACTCAAGCGGTTGTCGGTGAGCTGAGATATGAAAGACAAAACATCCGGACGCGAAAGACGCGAAAGTTACGCGAAGAACGCGAAAAAGAAAACCCAAATGGATTTGGTATTTTTAGCGTCTTTCGCGTAACTTTCGCGCCTTTCGCGTCCGGAAATTCTTTCTTGCCGCATCCTCTTCTCAATCGGAGCACGATATGACTGAAACTGCGATCCCCATCAAACCCGCCCCGACCAAAGCCGATGTCAGCGCCGCTTTGGAAAAAGGCCTGAAGAATCTTTGGTATCCGATCTGCCCGAGCGACTGGATCACCGACAAACCCCGTGCCCTCAGAAGGCTCGGCTACAAGATTGCATTCTGGCGAGACAGCCAAGGCAAAGTGCATGCACTAGAAGACCATTGCCCGCATCGCGGCGCGCCGCTGTCGATGGGTGTGAACCTTGGTGATCGCTTGGCCTGCCCTTATCACGGCATTGAAGTGCGTTGCGATGGCATGGTGACGAAAGTGCCGGCCAGCCCCGGCTGCCCGCTTGAGAATTCTCGTGCGACGCTGGCCTTTCATGTGAAGGAAGCAGCGGGCGCAGTGTGGCTCTACAACAGCGCGACGAATATCGACGAAGCCCCGCCACTGAATTTGCCACCCGAGCTCACCGACGACGCCACCTGGAGCAACTTCCTCTGCTATGTGGAGTGGGCGGGCGATTACCGCTATGTGATCGACAACGTGATGGATCCGATGCACGGCAGCTTCCTGCACAAGATGAGCCACAGCATGAGCGAGGGCGATATCTCTGCGAAATTCAAATTGCGCACCACGCCGCAGGGCTTTGTGTTTGAAAAAGATGGTCAGCGCGATGTGAATTTTGATTGGACGGAATGGGCCGATACCGGCATGCATTGGATGCGCCTTGAGATCCCTTATCCAAAAACCGGCGGGCCCGGCGGCAGCTTCGGCATCATTGGCGCGTTTGCACCGATCATCGTGCCTGGTCAGCCTAATGCGACCGCTGTGTTTTTCTGGCGCTGCCGAAGAGTCACGGGCTGGCAGCGCGATGCGTGGCGGTTCTTGTATCGCAACCGCTTAGAAGCGCGCCATTGGAATGTGCTGGAGCAAGATCGCGTGATGCTTGAGGCGATGGAACCTGATGCGAATTTGCGCGAGAAGCAATACGAGCATGATCTGGGCTTGCAGCGCCTGCGCCAGCATATGCAGCGGCTGGCGATGAAGCAGCTACAAAGCGCCTGAATCACTAAAACACACATTCAGCAAAAATTGCAAAAAAGAAACACAACTTAGCGAAGAATTTAATAATTTCTTACTCATTATTGGAATTAAATCAGTGATCTCATCATATTTTGCTTGCGCACACAATTGCAGTGCCGCAAACTATCATGATGTGGAAGAGAAAAGACTTTACGAATTCTGAGCAAGACAAGCCGCGCAGCAGCTTTTTCAGCAGCGGCTTCTATGGCGTCAGCGATGAAGATGCCGAAAGCCCCAACAGTAATTTTCAGCCGAGCACACCAGGCGTGCTAGCTCCTGGCGAGCGTGTAGCCAGTGTCAGAGCTGCCAAAGTCAGTGATAACGTTGTTAGGCTGGCGGCAAGCATCCAAGCATCGCAAGAATTCGATGCTCTTCGCCTGACCTTGCGTTTGGCCGACTGGACCACATTCGCAGAGCACCTGCAGCCCTTCAAGGTGGAAATAGGGCAAGAGGTGATTCGGCAAGGTGCCACCGAGCTGATGGTGTATATCGTCGAAGCGGGTATTCTGGGCGTGAGCCGCGAAGATGTGAATGGCCGAGTCGATCTGGCCACGGTTGGTGCAGGCTCGGTGATTGGCGAGGGTGCATTTTTCTCTCGTATGCCTCGCAATGCCACAGTGCGCGCCAAAACGCCTAGCATCTTGTGGGGGCTATCGCCGATGCGATATGCTGAGTTGGCGCAAAAGCATCCCACTATCGCGCTGAGCTTTGTGATGTCTCTGGGCAGTGTGGTGACCCGCCGCATGAGCAATCAGCCCAAGCGCGTGACGGTGACTTAAACCCCAAGCATCAGGCGCAGATTCTGCACGGCTGCGCCGCTTGCTCCCTTGCCCAAATTGTCATAACGCGCCACGAGCACAGCTTGGCCGAGGGCATCGTTGCCAAACACCGATAGCTCTAATTGATTCGTGTTGTTCAGTGCTGTAGGCTCGATCTTGTTGCCTTCAGCAGGTGGCACAACCTTGACCCATTCGCAGCCTGCATAGCGCGCTTTCAAAGCGTCTTCTAGCTGAGCTGAGCTTTTCACGCCCCTCATCAGATCAAACTGCAAACCGATGTGATCGATCATGCCGCTGTGGAAATTGCCCACGGTGGGAATGAAAATTGGGCGGCGTGTCAGGCCAGAGTATTTTTGCAACTCGGGCACATGCTTATGCGTCAAACCCAGTCCATACACTTCCAGTGGAGGTGCAGTTTTGGTGAGCTCATAGGCCTCAATCATTTGCCGCCCACCCCCCGAATAGCCGGAGAAGCCTTGCATGACGATAGGGTACTCAGCTGGCAGCAAGCCCGCGTCGATCAAGGGACGCAAGAGCGCAATACCGCCTGTGGGGTAGCAGCCAGGGTTGGCCACAAACTGCGCATTCCTCACAGCTTGCGTCTGTTCGGGGCTTAGTTCTGGAAAACCAAACACCCAGCCTGGCGCGGTGCGGTGCGCGCTGCTGGCATCTACAATTTTCAGAGGTTTTAGGCCATTGGAGCTTCTCGCCGGTGCTAATTCTGCGCTAAGCGCTACGGATTCGATAGCGGCTTGATCATGTAAGCAAAGCACCACGAGGTCAGCCTCGTTGAACAAAGCCTTCTTGGCTTCAAGATCTTTGCGCTTTTCTGGCGCAATCGAGAGCACCTGAATTTGCGGCAGCGTGGCCAAACGCTCCCGGATTTGCAATCCGGTGGTGCCTGCTTCGCCGTCGATGAATACTATTGCCATGATTCGTACCTTGCTTAGATGTCAGTTTTGGTGCATTGCAACATGATACAGTTACGCGCTGAAATCGCTTCGTAACCTAAGCAGTGCATAGCGGACGATTTTGCATGAATTCAGTCCATCTCGTCATCTAAAACGACACCCAGCCGGAATAACACCCATGAAAATCCACGAGTACCAAGGCAAGGAAATCTTGCGCCAATTCGGCATCCCCGTGCCGCGCGGCATTGCTGCGTTCACCGTGCAAGAAGCCATTGAAGCCGCACAAAAGCTCGGCGGCCCTGTGTGGGTGGTGAAAGCCCAAATCCACGCCGGTGGCCGTGGCAAAGGCGGCGGCGTGAAAGTGGCCAAAAGCATCGATGATGTGAAAGCCCGAGCTACAGATATTCTGGGCATGCAGCTCATCACGCACCAAACTGGCCCCGAAGGCCAAAAAGTGCGTCGCTTGTACATCGAAGACGGAGCAGACATTCAAAAAGAGTATTACCTCTCCATCGTCACTGACCGCGCCACGCAGAAAGTCGCCTTTATCGCTTCTAGCGAAGGCGGCATGGACATCGAGCAAGTTGCGCACGACACGCCCGAGAAGATCATCACCGTTTTCGTCGATCCACTCGCTGGTTTGACGGATGCACAGTGCGCAGAAATCGGCAAAGGCATTCAAATGCCTGCTGACTCCCAAGCCCAGTTCGCCGATGTCTGCAAAAAGCTCTACAAGTGCTACATGGACACCGATGCATCCTTGGTGGAAATCAATCCACTGAACCGCACCAGCAAGGGCGAGATCATTGCCTTGGATTCCAAATTCAATTTCGATTCCAACGCCCTCTTCCGCCACCCAGAAATTGTCGCCCTTCGCGATCTGGACGAAGAAGATGCCGCCGAAGTGGAAGCTTCGAAGTTTGATCTCGCTTACATCAGCTTAGACGGCAACATCGGCTGCCTTGTCAACGGCGCAGGCTTGGCCATGGCCACGATGGACACCATCAAGCTCTACGGCGGCGAGCCGGCTAACTTCCTCGATGTGGGCGGCGGCGCTACCCCTGAGAAAGTGACCGAAGCTTTCAAGATCATGCTGAAAAATCCGAAAGTAAAGGCTATCTTGGTCAACATCTTCGGCGGCATCATGAAATGCGACACCATCGCCACCGGCGTGATCACCGCTTGCAAGGCCACCAACCTCAATGTGCCACTCGTTGTGCGTATGAAAGGTACGAACGAAGAGCTGGGCAAGAAGATGCTCGCTGAGAGCGGCCTGCCCATCATCAGTGCCGACAGCATGGCCGAAGCCGCAGAGAAAATCATGATCGCTGTGAAGAAAGCCTAAGGAAAAAACATGTCTATCTTCATTAACAAAAACACCAAAGTCATCACCCAAGGCATCACCGGCAAAACCGGCCAGTTCCACACGGAAAAATGCCAGGAATATGCGAACGGTAAAAACTGCTTCGTTGCCGGCGTGAACCCGAAAAAAGCGGGCGAGAGCATTTTTAACATCCCGATCTACGCATCGGTGAAAGAAGCGGCGAGCCAAACCGGTGCCACCGTTTCCGTGATCTATGTGCCGCCTGCAGGCGCAGCCGCTGCTATTCTGGAAGCCGTAGAAGCCGATCTCGATTTGGCGATCTGCATCACCGAAGGCATCCCTGTGCGCGATATGCTGGAAGTGCGCAACCGCATGAAGGCCAAGGAAGCCGCTGGCGGTAAGAAAACCTTGTTGCTCGGCCCCAACTGCCCAGGCCTGATCACCCCCGAAGAAATCAAAATCGGCATCATGCCTGGCCATATTCACCGCAAAGGCCGCATTGGTGTAGTCTCGCGCTCTGGCACGCTCACCTATGAAGCTGTGGCACAGCTCACCGAAATCGGTCTCGGCCAATCCAGCGCTGTGGGCATCGGCGGCGATCCGATCAATGGTTTGAAACACATCGACGTGATGCGCGCCTTCAACGACGATCCGGACACCGATGCCGTCATCATGATCGGCGAAATCGGCGGGCCCGATGAAGCCGATGCGGCGCGCTGGTGCAAAGCCAATATGAAAAAGCCCATCGTTGGCTTCATCGCCGGCGTCACAGCCCCTCCCGGCAAACGCATGGGTCATGCCGGCGCGCTGATCTCTGGCGGCGCGGATACGGCCGATGCCAAGCTCTCCGTGATGGAAGAGTGCGGCTTCAAAGTTACGCGCAATCCATCAGAGATGGCGAAATTGCTCAAAGCCATGCTCTGAGCAATTCCTGCTTTTGACACAAAAACCGGGCTCCAGCGCCCGGTTTTTTTATTGCGGTTATCCACATTCCAAAGTCAGCAATCTTCGGCACAATGCACCGAGTAGCTTACAAACAACAATTGGAGATGGAATGGACTTGACCTCTGGAGCCATGTGGGGCGCACTTTTTGCCATCATAGTGGCCAATATTCTCTTGTCGGGCGACAACGCCGTGGTGATCGCCATGGCGGCACGCCAATTGCCCTCAGATCAGCAGAGAAAAGCCATTTTCTGGGGCAGCGCGGCTGCCATTGTGATGCGCGTGATTCTCACCATCGTCGCAGTTGAGCTGCTCACGATTCCCTACCTCAAGATCATCGGCGGCTTGCTGTTGTTTTGGATTGGCGTGCAGTTGATGCTCTCCGATGACGGCGAGACTGACGTGAAATCCCATGGCACGATGGCCGCTGCCGTGCGCACTATCCTGATCGCAGATTTGGTGATGAGCGTCGATAACGTGATCGCTGTTGCAGCCGCCGCCGACAAAGCGCCAGAAAACATGCGCCTGATTTTGCTGATCATCGGGTTGGGCATGTCCATTCCCCTGATCATCGTGGGCAGCACATTGCTGATGAAGGTGATGGAGCGCTATCCCATCATCATCGTGCTCGGCGCGGCCTTGCTTGGCTTTTTGGCTGGCAGCATGATCGCCACTGATCCGGCCGATAAAGTCTGGTTTGCTGAGCACGTGCCCAACGCTGAAATCTTGGTCGGCGTGACAGGCGCAGTGCTGGTGGTTGTGGTGGCCAAATGGCTAGAATTACGCAGCCAAGGCAAATCGATCAACGAATAAGCAATTTCGATGCGGAAATGCGCTGGCAAGCCTTCAGCATACTGGCGTTTATTTGCAACAAAACGCACGCGATTCGTGACATTTTGCCTTGATTGTCTCTGCGACGTCTGTTATTGTCATAAGTCTATTTTTTGAAGATTTTTCAAAAAATTTGCACAGGGACAACAACTTAGCGCACTTTTTTAAAAAGTGTCTTTGAATTTAGGCGAGAGGGGCGGTTGTGGCGATATCCACACTGAAAAAACGCGGTAACTTTTGGCGTGCTGACTGGTTTGTTGGTGTGCTGGTGGTGATTGCTGTCTTGCTTTTGCATAATTTCGGCGATCTGATCGGTACCTTAGAGCGGCGCTATTACGATTTCGCCAGCACATCGAACAGCCGCCAGCCTTCCGACAAAATTGCAGTTATCGCGATTGATGACACAAGCATTGCCAACATCGGCCGCTGGCCCTGGAATCGAGAAGTGCATGCCCAAATGACGGATTTGCTCTCTGGCGCGAAAGCCAAAGTCATTGCCAACACGACTTTTTTCTTTGAGCCGCAAACTGACCGTGGATTGGTCTATATCCGGAAAATCAAAGAGGCATTGGGCGCGCCCGATCCTGCAAATCCTCTGCCAAGTATTGAGCAAGCAGGCAAACTCATCACGGAAGCTGAGCTGACTTTGGACAGTGATGCGAAGTTGGCTGCGAGTTTTGCGAAAGCTGGCAATGTGGTGCTTCCATCGGTCTACAAGATAGGCGAGCCTTTGGGCAATCCAGATAAACCGCTACCCGCATTTGCGCTCAAAAACGCTGTGGATGAAAACCAAAATTTTTCTGTACCTGTGATTTCTGGCCAGCAACCGATCGATTTAATTGGCAACAGCGCTGCAGCTGTGGCGCATTTGAATTCCATTCCCGATCCGATGGACGGCACCGTGCGAGAAGAGCCCTTACTGGTGAATTATTACGGCAAGGCTGTGCCGTCAATGGCCTTGATGGTGGCGGCCAGTAGCTTGAATCTCAAGACGAGTGATATCAAGCTCAATTACGGCGAATCTGTGCAGATTGGCAAACTCAAGGTCAAGACCGACGAAGCCGCAGTGATGCTACCGCAGTTTTACAAAAGCAGTGCAGACAAGCGCGCCTTCCCTGTGGATTCTTTCTACGATGTGTTGAGCGGAAAAATCCCAGCCAGCAAATATGCCAACAAAATTGTGATCATCGGCGCGACAGCCGCAGGCGTAGGCAACATTTTCCCCACACCAGCGGCCAAGGACATGAGCCCCGCAGAGACGATGGCTCACGTCACCTCCAGTATCTTGAACGAGCATTTCATCGTGCATCCTGGCTGGGGCTTATGGGTCTCTTTCTTCGCATTTTTGGCGGTGGCTGCCTACCTGATCGCCGTTTTGCCTCGCCTGTCTGCAGGCATGGGAGCGGGCATCACAGCCGTGCTTTTCGTGCTGCTGTTGGGAGCGGAGTTTGGCTTGCTTTCGGGCGTGGCTTTATGGTTAAAGCTGGTGCTACCCGCCACCCTACTTTTGATCGGCCATTTGGCGCTCACCACCAAGCGGTTTTTGGTGACAGAAGAAGGCAAAGCGAAATCCGACGAAGAATCCGCCGAAACCAATCGCATGATGGGCTTGGCGCTGGCTGGTCAAGGCCGTTTGGATGAGTCCTTCGACCGTTATCGCCGTGTGCCGGCGTCGGCTGCATTGCTCGATAACTTGGGTAATCTCGCGCTTGATTTTGAGCGCAAGCGCCAGTTCAACAAAGCGCAGGCAGTTTATGAGCATATGGCCACCCTGGATAAAAATCACAAAGGCCTACAGGAGAAACTCAACCGAGCTAAAAACCTGTCAGAGACTGTGATTTTGGGTGGTGGTGGCAGCCATCCTGGCGGCACCTTGGTGCTTAATGATGGCAGCGTGGAAAAACCGATGCTCGGGCGCTACCAGGTTGAAAAAGAGCTTGGCAAAGGCGCGATGGGCGTGGTTTACCAAGGCAAAGATCCAAAAATTGGCCGTGTCGTGGCGATCAAGACTATGGCGCTATCGCAAGAGTTTGATGGCGATGAACTGACTGATGCTCGCGAGCGCTTCTTCCGTGAAGCTGAGACAGCGGGCCGTTTGCAGCATCCTCATATCGTGACGATTTACGACGCAGGCGAGGAGCATGATTTGGCGTACATCGCGATGGAGTTCCTCAAAGGCAAAGACTTGGTGGACTACTGCAAGCAAGCCAATTTATTGCCGATGCAGCGCGTTGTCTCCATTGTTGAGCGCGTCGCCGTTGCGCTTTCGTATGCGCATAAAAATAGCGTCGTGCACCGCGACATCAAGCCTGCTAACGTGATGTACGAGCACAGCTCAGACACTGTGAAAGTGACCGACTTTGGCATCGCTCGCATCACCGACTCGAGCAAAACCAAGACAGGTTTGGTGTTGGGTACGCCGAGCTTCATGAGCCCAGAGCAAATTGCCGGCAAGAAGGTTGATGGCCGCTCTGACCTTTACTCTTTGGGCGTGATGCTTTTTCAGATGCTGGCAGGTGTGTTGCCCTTCCGAGGCGACTCCATGGCGGAGCTGATGTACAAAATCGCCAATGAAGAAGCGCCGGATATCCGCATCATCCGCGCAGAAATCTCTCAAAAATTAGCCGATGTGGTAGCCATGAGCTTATCCAAGCGGCCTGAGACGCGCTATCAAGACGGCGAGCAGTTTGCTGCCGATTTGCGCGCAGCATTGTTGGATCCGGCAAGCGGGCGGCTGACCGTAGAGCAGCCTCCCCCGGCAGCGCCTGCAGAAAACGGCTTTGCCAGCACCCAGACTTTCATGGCAACACAGGCCGTGGGTAAAGCCGGTGGAGACACCAAAACCGCAGATGAATTTGAAAAAACCGTCATCTCAAGGCCTGGAGGGCCGCAGGGGCAAGAGTAAGCGCGCCCACAAGAGGCGTGTCAGCGCACCCCTGAAAGCCGTTATAGTTCACAGATATTCAATGATTTACCAGTTTTCTCTCAGTACAGATCCCGGATTAGCTCGTGACAACAACGAGGATTCCGTGGTTTTCGATTCGCCCACTCAGTTGGCTGTCTTGGCAGATGGCATGGGTGGATACAACGCTGGCGAAGTGGCCAGCGGTATGGCTACGGCGTTCATCAAATCAGAGATGAGCCGCTGGCTCTCTCAAGCTGGCAAAAATGCCAATGCCAGGGAGGTGCGGCGAGCATTAGAGATTTGCGTTGATAACGCCAATCGCTCGATTTTCAATGCCGCCAACTCCAATGCCCAATACACGGGTATGGGCACGACGCTCGTTGTTGGGGTCTTCCAAGAAGGGCGGATCATGCTGGGGCATATTGGGGATTCGCGCTGCTATCGCCTGCGCGCAGGCGAATTCTCTCAAATCACCAAGGATCACTCTCTTTTGCAAGAGCAGATGGATGCCGGCTTGATCACTCCGGAGCAAGCCGCGACGTCCCTGAACAAGAATTTGGTCACCCGCGCCTTGGGTGTAGAAGACGTGGTGATGCTTGAGACCAACGAACACCGCTCAGAAGTGGGCGATATTTACCTGATGTGCTCCGATGGACTGTCTGATATGGTGTCAGATGCGGACATCGCTGCTATCATGCTGGTGCAAGAAGATTTAGATACCAAGGCGAAAGCCTTGATAGATGCGGCCAATGCTGGCGGCGGCAGAGACAATATCTCTGTGCTGTTGATTGAGGCCAAGGATGGACAAGCAAAGCGTGGCTTTATGTCACGCCTGCTTGGTAAATGAACAAACTCAACAACAGGAGCCGACCATGCCGAAAATGATCGTATCGATCGACGGTGTCGTCATCAAAGAAGTTCAACTGACCAAAGACCGCACGACTTTGGGTCGTCGGCCTTACAACGACATCGTCATCGACAACTTGGCCATCAGCGGTGAGCATGCTGTCATTCAGTTGTCTGGCAATGAAGTGACCTTGGAAGACCTGAACAGCACCAACGGCACCTACATCAACGGCAAGGCTGTCAAAAAACAAGTCTTGGCAAATGACGACACCATTGAAATCGGCAAGTACAAGATCAAATACGCCAACGAACAGCAAGATGCTGGCTTCGAGCGAACTATGGTGATCAAAGCTGGTGCGGTCGGTATGAGTGCAGCTGCGCCAGCTGCCGCCCCAGTAGCGGCTGCTCCTGCTCCGGCGGCTAATGCAGCGATCAAGGTTTTATCTGGCGCTGCCGCTGGCCGTGAAGTGCCACTTGTGAAGGTGGTGACCACCATTGGTAAGCCCGGCGTGGCTGTTGCTGCCATCACAAAGCGCCCACATGGTTTTGTGGTTGCTCATGTGGAGGGAACCAGCAAGCCAACGCTGAATGGCTCACCCATTGGCGCTGAGCCCGTGACGCTCAAAGATGGTGATGTGCTGGAGCTGGCTGGTACGCAAATGCAATTTGCAATGCATGCTTGATTGTCACGTCGGGCTTGCCGTGCCACGATAGAGATTGATTCAACATCCGGCGCGAGCTTTGCAGCATGCATATTCTGACGAAACATTGGCCGCGCATTCTCGTCACCTTGATCCCGCTGGTGCTGGCGCTTGCGCACACCGCCGGAATCATGCCGATCAGCGTACTCCAGCGACTGGATGACATCATTTATGACACGCGGTTGAGGGCTACCATGCCCAAGACGCTGGATGATCGCATCGTCATCATCGATATCGATGAAAAAAGCCTGGCTGAAGTCGGCCGTTGGCCATGGGGGCGCAACAAAATGGCCGCTATGGTGGATGAGCTGTTTGATCGGCAGAAAATCACTGTCTTAGGCTTCGACGTTTTGTTTGCAGAAAGCGATGAGAGCTCTGGCCTGAAAAGATTGCGTCAATTGGCCAGCGATGAGCTCAAGGACCAAGCAGGATTTCGCGAGAAACTCAGCCAAATAGAAGCCAGCCTCGATTACGACAACTTGTTTGCGCGCTCGCTGGAAAAACGAGCCGTGGTGCTCAGCTATTACATGACGAGTGATCGCGGTGGCCGGGTCAACGGTGTCTTGCCGCAGCCTGTGATGCAAAAGGCGCAATTGCAATCACGCCCGATCCGCTTCTTCACATGGTCTGGTTATAGCGCTAACATTGATTCTCTGGCCAAGGCAGCGCCGATGGCAGGCTCCATCAATCCCGTGATTGATACAGATGGGGTAGTCCGAGCGATTCCCTTGATTTCTGAGTACAAGAATCAGTATTACGAATCACTGTCTTTGGCGATGTTTCGCGTGCTGACTGGCTTGCCAAAAGTCGAGCCGGGTTTTCCACAGGAGCGATTTTTATCGCGAAACTATCAAGGCCTTGAAAGTATTTTGCTCAAGCAAGATGGTAAGAGCTTGGCGATACCTGTGGATGACCGCGTTGCTGCGTTGGTGCCATTCAGAGGCTTAGGCAATGTCAATGGCGGTTCGTTCAAATACTACTCAGCAGCTGATTTATTGGCCGGACGCATACCACCCAATTCCCTGAGCGGAAAAATTGTGCTTGTTGGCACAACGGCGCCTGGCCTGCTGGATCTACGCGTTACACCAGTCGGAGAAACCTATCCGGGTGTGGAGGTGCATGCGAACGTGATTTCTGGTCTGTTGGATGGACGCCTTGCCGTCAAGCCCGACTACGCGGTGGGTTATGAGGTGATTGTTCTTGTGTTTGCTGGCTTGATCTTGGCATTTTGCTTGCCCATGCTGTCTGCGCCTAAAGCGGTGGCTCTGAGTTTGGCAGTGATCTCTGCGTTGGTCGGCTTGAACTTTTGGCTTTACTTGGGCGCAGGCTTGGTGCTGCCTCTGGCCACGGCGCTTGTGATGGCGCTCACTGCTTTTGCGCTCAACATGAGCTATGGCTATTTTGTGGAAAGCAAATCCAAGCGGCAAATTGCCAATTTGTTTGGCACTTATGTGCCCCCCGAGCTCGTCGATGAGATGGTCAAAGACCCTGATAGCTACAACATGAAGGCCGCCAGCAAAGAGCTCACGGTGATGTTTTGCGACATGCGCGGCTTCACCAAAATGAGCGAAACGATGGAGCCCACTCAACTTCAGGGTTTGCTCAATGACGTGTTCAGTCGCCTAACCAATGTGATCCGCAACAACCGAGGCACGATTGACAAATACATGGGCGATTGCGTGATGGCTTTTTGGGGTGCGCCGGTGGATTCACCCGATCATGCAGCACTCGCTGTAAAGACAGCATTAGAAATGTCTGCCGCGATCCGCACAATCAACGACGAATACCGCGCCAAAGGCATGCCTCAGATTGGCATTGGCATTGGCCTGAATACGGGTGCCATGTGCGTGGGTGATATGGGATCGAGCATCCGCAAAAGCTATACGGTGATTGGTGACGCAGTTAACTTGGGCTCGCGCCTTGAAGGTCTCTCAAAGACCTATGGCGTGGATATTGTGGTGAGCGAATCGACGAAGAAGCTTGCCCCGGATTTCGCTTGGCAAGAGCTGGATAAGGTGCGTGTGAAGGGCAAGGATGTGGCGGTCACGATCTATGTTCCACTGGCCTCCCAAGAACGCCTGCCTAAGACCCTGACAGACGAACTTAAGCTGTGGAATACCTTCCTCAAATCCTACCGAAGCCAAGATTGGGAGCAATGCGATGTGCAAATGCTCAATTTGGAGCGATCTCAGGCCTCCAAGAACGATAAATCTGAGAAAAAATACCTTTACCAACTGTACTCTGAGCGTGTAGCCTCTATGCGTCAGCTGCCATTTGACCCGAGCTGGGATGGCGCGACCAATTTTGAGACGAAATAAGGGAGACACGCCTCATGAGAATCAGAGTTTTGGGGTGCTCCGGTGCGATTGCCAAAGACTGCCGCACCACATCTTTTCTGGTGGACGATCATCTGTTGGTCGATGCCGGCACAGGTGTGGGCGATTTAACGCTGGCTGAGATGGCGGCGATTGATGATGTGTTGATCACGCATTCCCATCTCGACCATATTGCTAATTTGCCGTTGATGATCGACTCCGTGGCTGCCATGCGCACGCAGGCCCTGCGAGTGCATGCACTGCCCCAGACGATAGCTGCACTCAAGCAAAACATTTTTAACAACCATATCTGGCCTGATTTCACGCAAATCCCCAATGCCGAGCACCCCTTTCTGAGTTTTCATCCGCTTCAATGCGGTGACCGTATGAAGATTGGCAACAAATCCGTTGAAGCCTTGCCTGCAGTGCACACTGTGCCAGCTGTGGGCTATGCCGTTTCTGCAGAGGGAGGCAGCTGGGTGTTTTCTGGCGACACCGAGCGCAATCCGGGGTTTTGGAAAAGACTGAATCAAATGAATGTGGCCATGCTCGTGATCGAGACGGCTTTCTCCAACCGCGAGAAGCAATTGGCGCATTTAAGCCTGCACCTATCGCCTACTGTGCTGGCACAAGAGTTGGATCAAATTGATAAAACCAAGCGCTACCCGATCTACATCACGCACACCAAACCCGCTGAAACCGAGCAAATCATGGCTGAGATACAGCGATTTGATCAAACCCAACCTTTTGGCCCCAACGTGACGCATGACATTCGTTGGTTGCGCGCAGGGCAGGAACTCATCATATGAATACTGGGCTCAAACCGCCATCAAGCATCAGCCCACCCGCTGAAAATTCTGCGGCGGAGAGAGCCTTTTTTGACTCTCAAATGTTGCCGCCTGAAAAGCGTGGCGTGAGCTTTGAGGCGCTGTTTTATCGTCAATTGCAAAAGGTCACGACCCGCATTCACGACACGGAGAACATTGATCAACTCATGCTTGATGCCAGTGAAGACATCTGCAAGCTGCTCAATGCGGATCGCTTGACGCTGTACTCGGTATCTGAAGATGGCTCGGCCATTGTTTCTAAGATCAAAACGGGGCTCAATGTTGCAAAGGACTTGAAGCTGCCTGTGGGAGTGCAAAGTATCGCCGGTTATGTGGCGATGGCGCGTAGCCCTGTGAATATCGCAGATGTTTACGATGACGAAAACCTCAAAGCGATTCATCCTTCTTTGAGTTTTCTCAAAGAGGTGGATAAGCGCTCTGGCTATCGCACCAAGCAGATGCTGGTGATGCCCATTTTGGATGGCGAGCAATTGCATGGCGTGTTGCAAGTGATCAACAACAAAGGCGATTCGCCCTTCGGAGATCTTGAACTGGAAGGCGCTACCCAACTTTGCAAGACTTTGGCCACAGCCATTCGCCAGCGTGCTGAGAAAGCAACCAAACAAGCCGCAGATGAAACGCGCAAAAAAGCAACGAAATACGACGGCTTGGTCGCGATTGGTGTGTTGAGCGCAGAACAGCTCAAAAACTGCATCACTCAAGCGCGCGAACAGGGCAAATCCGTCGAGCACACGTTGATGGCGGAGTTCGGTATTCGCCCAGTTCAGATTGGCCCGTCGCTGGCTAAATTCTTTGGCGTCGATTACGAGGCCTTTAAGGCAGGCCGTATTCGATCTGAGATGCTGCATGCGCCGCTCAAGCTAGATTTTGTACATTCACAGGGCTGGATTCCCCTTGAAGACTCGCCTGCTGGCTTGGTGGTGATGTGCTTAGATCCTGAAGCGGTGCGGGGCTCAAGGATCGTGCAACAGATTTTCCCCCGTGTCTCCAAAGTGAAGTATTGCGTTACAACGCAGACGGAGTTTGAAGAAACTATTGTGCAATTCTTTGGCGCGGGCGTGGAGGGTGGCTCGATTGACGATTTGCTTGCCGATCTCAATGCGCCGCTAGATGATGATGACTTCAACGATTCTTCCCTCGAATCCGCTGCTGCGGATAACGAACTGGTGAAGTTTGTGAACAAAGTCATCATTGACGGCCACAACCAGCGCGCATCCGACATTCATATCGAACCGATGCCAGGCAAAGAAAAAACAGGCATTCGATTTCGCGTTGATGGCAGCCTGCAAACCTATATCGAAGTGCCTGCGAGTTTTCGCCAAGCCTTGGTCACGCGCTTGAAGATCATGTGCGATTTGGATATCTCTGAGCGCCGCAAGCCGCAAGACGGCAAGATCAAATTCAAGAAGTATGGCCCTCTTGATATAGAGTTGCGCGTGGCTACGATTCCTTCAGCGGGTGGCGTTGAAGATGTGGTGATGCGCATCTTGGCATCAGGCGAACCGATTCCGATGGATAAGCTGGGTCTCACGCCGCACAACCGCGAGCGCTTAGAGAGCACGGTCTCCAAACCGTATGGCCTGTTCTATGTGTGTGGCCCCACAGGCTCTGGCAAGACGACTACGCTGCATTCGGTACTCAAATTCTTGAACAAGATTGACACCAAGATTTGGACGGCGGAAGACCCGGTGGAGATCACGCAAAAAGGCTTGCGCCAAG
>JAAFJC010000149.1 GCA_013297925.1 Comamonadaceae bacterium | reverse complement strand
AGTGGCGACGGGCCCAAGACTGCTTTCGATGGTTTGAAATTGTTCAAACAGTCGGAGACAAGTTGGGAAGAATAGACAATGATCCAAACTGAATCTCGACTCGATGTCGCTGACAACACGGGTGCCAAATCCGTGTTGTGTATCAAGGTGCTCGGTGGCTCCAAGCGCCGCTATGCATCCGTGGGCGATGTGATCAAGGTGAGCATCAAAGAAGCTGCTCCCCGTGGTCGCGTCAAAAAGGGCGAAATCTACAACGCTGTTGTGGTGCGCACCGCCAAGGGCATTCGCCGTGGCGATGGCTCGCTCGTTAAATTTGATGGCAACGCAGCTGTGTTGCTCAACGCCAAGCTGGAGCCCATCGGCACCCGCATCTTCGGCCCCGTGACCCGTGAACTCCGTACGGAAAAGTTCATGAAGATCGTGTCCTTGGCACCTGAAGTCCTGTAAAGAGGCTCCCATGAATAAACTTCGCACCGGCGACGAAATCATCGTCCTCGCAGGCCGAGACAAAGGCAAGCGCGGCAAGATCACGTCTCGCAAAGACGAGACCCATCTGCTGATCGACGGCATCAATCTCGTCAAAAAGCACACCAAACCCAATCCCCTGAAAAACACCACGGGCGGTATTGTTGAAAAGGCCATGCCGATTCACCAATCCAATGTGGCGATTTTCAACAGTGCAACCGGCAAGGCCGATCGCGTGGGCATCAAAGTAGAAGGCGACAAAAAAGTGCGCGTCTACAAGTCCAGCGGCGCTGAGATCAAAGTGGCCTAAGGTAAAAAATCATGGCACGTTTTAAACAACACTACCAGGACAAAGTCGTTCCCCAGTTGATGGAGAAATTCGGCTACAAGTCCGTCATGCAAGTCCCTCGCATCACCAAGATCACCCTGAACATGGGTGTGGGCGAGGCGGTGGCTGACAAGAAAGTCATGGACAACGCCGTGGGCGACATGACCAAAATTGCTGGCCAAAAACCAGTCGTTACCAAGGCGCGTAAAGCGATTGCCGGATTCAAGATCCGTGAGCAATTGCCCATCGGCTGCATGGTCACGCTGCGCGGCGAGCACATGTATGAATTCCTCGACCGTTTCATCACCATTTCGCTGCCCCGCGTGCGCGATTTCCGTGGTGTGTCTGGTCGTGCTTTTGATGGCCGTGGCAACTACAACATCGGCGTGAAAGAGCAGATCATTTTCCCTGAGATCGAGTACGACAAAGTCGATGCCGTGCGTGGTCTCAATATCAGCATCACAACGACTGCGAAAACCGATGACGAGTGCAAGGCCCTCCTCACTGGCTTCCGCTTCCCGTTCAAGAACTGAAGTTAAGGATCGAGAAATACCATGGCTAAAGCTGCATTGATCCAACGCGAACTCAAGCGCGACAAACTGGCTGCCAAGTTTGCGAAGAAGTATGCCGAATTCAAGGCAACCGCTTCCGACATGAGCAAGTCACCTGAAGAACAAATGGCTGCACGCGTGGGCTTGAACAAGCTCCCCCGCAATGCCAACCCACACCGCCAGCGCAACCGCTGCGAAATCACGGGTCGTGCCCGTGGTACCTACAGCCAGTTTGGCTTGGGTCGCATGAAGGTTCGTGAAATGGCTTTTGCTGGTGAAATCCCCGGCATGACCAAGGCCAGCTGGTAAAGCGAAGGAATACAAACATGAGCATGAGTGATCCTATCGCCGACCTGTTGACGCGCATCCGCAATGCGCAAATGGTCGCCAAAACCTCTGTGTCGCTGCCAGCTTCCAAGCTGAAAGTGGCTATCGCCCAGGTGCTGAAAGACGAAGGCTACATCGACGGATTCAAAGTGAATACGACCGATGGCAAGTCTGAGCTTGAAATCGCCCTGAAATATTACGCTGGCCGTCCTGTGATCGAGCGTCTGGAGCGCGTAAGCCGCCCCGGCCTGCGCGTCTACAAAGGCACGGGCAGCATTCCTCAAGTCATGAACGGCTTGGGCATCGCCATTGTCACCACCCCGCAAGGCGTGATGACAGATCGCAAAGCACGCGCCACTGGCGTGGGCGGCGAAGTGCTGTGCTACGTCGCTTAAACGCAGGAGAAAAGAACATGTCCCGCGTAGGAAAAATGCCCGTCTCCGTGCCAGCTGGCGTGGAAGTCACGATTGGCGCTGACAAAATTGCTGTGAAGGGTTCGGGCGGTACGCTGTCTGTGGCCGCTCATGCTCTGGTGAGCATCAAAAACGAAGCTGGCAAGCTCAGCTTTGCACCCGCCGACGAATCTCGCGAAGCGAACGCCATGAGCGGCACGCTGCGCCAGCTCGTCAACAACATGGTCGTGGGTGTGACCAAAGGCTTTGAGAAAAAGCTCAATCTCGTTGGCGTGGGCTACAAAGCCGCTGCCTCGGGCACCAAGCTCAATCTCGCTGTGGGTTACTCGCACCCTGTC
>JAAFJC010000148.1 GCA_013297925.1 Comamonadaceae bacterium | reverse complement strand
GGGTTAGCGTAGTAATCGGCCTGAAGCCGCAAATCGCGCCGAAGAAACACTGTGCGGCCTCGTTGTGGCACAGTGGAATGCGGCGCTGCAAAAGACCGATGTAGCAATGGTGCATATTGCCCGCGGGTTAGCGTGGTCCTGGGAGACGTCATCGACATTGGTGAATCGAATCAGCGGCTCGCAGCCGCGGGTTGGATATCCCGTTTGAGAGAGTGAGCATGACGACGTTCCCGATGCGGTGCCACATTCCAACCTGAATGATGGAGCAAGTCATGAAACAACGCAATCCCGGTCTTCTTGTCAAAGCGGTCAAATCCCGAGCGGCACTCTGCATCACTCATCCCAACGCTGCGGGTATCGATATCGGCAGCGCCTCGCACTTTGTGGCCGTGCCGCCTGATCGGGACGAGCAAGCCGTGCGTGAATTTGCCAGCTTCACGGTCGATTTACACGCCTTGGCTGACTGGCTTGATGCCTGTTCTGTGGACACAGTGGCGATGGAGTCCACCGGGGTGTACTGGATCCCGCTGTTTGAATTGCTCGAATCTCGCGGCTTCACGGTGCTCCTGGTCAACGCGCGCCACGTCAAGAATGTTTCGGGGCGCAAGTCCGATGTGCTCGACTGCCAGTGGCTGCAACAGCTCATGAGCTACGGGCTGCTCAACGGCGCGTTTCGTCCTGCGGATCAGGTGTGCGTACTGCGCTCGCTGTGGCGGCAACGTGGCATGCTCCTGCGCAGCCAGGGGCGCTACGTGCAGCACATGCAAAAGGCGCTCACGCAGATGAACGTGCAGCTGGCCAATGTCATCTCGGATGTGGTGGGCGAGACCGGCCAGAAGATACTGCGTGCCATCATTGCCGGTGAGCGCGACGGTCAGGTGCTCGCGGCGATGAAGAACGCGCGCATCCATGCCAGTGTCGATGAGATCGCCAAAAGCCTGCAAGGCAATTGGCGCACGGAGCACTTGTTTGCGCTACAGCAGGCGCTCGACGCTTTCGACTTCATCGGCCTCCAGCTGGCTCAGTGCGATCAACACATCGAGGCTCAGCTGCAAAGCTTGCAAGCTCATGACGGGGAGCCGGCCAAAGGCAAGAAGCGTGGCCGCGCAAGGAATGCGCCCAAGTTTGATCTGCGCACGCAATTGTTCAGGATGTGCGGGGTTGATCTGACCCGCATTGACGGCATTGATGTGACCACGGCGTTGGCCGTCATCAGCGAGACGGGGGCGGACATGTCACGCTTTCCAAGCGTGGGACACTTCACCAGCTGGCTGGGCTTGTGTCCTGGCACCAAGATCACCGGCGGCAAGGTGATGAGTGGCAAGACCAAGCGCGTGGCCAACCGTGCCGCGCAAGCATTGCGACTAGCCGCCGCTGCGCTGCGCAGTAGTCAGTCGGCGCTGGGTGCGTATTTCAGGCGCCTGTGCGCTCGCATGGACAGGCCCAAAGCGGTGACCGCTGCGGCCCACAAACTCGCCCGCTTGATCTACACCCTGCTGACTAAAGGCGAGGAGTACACCGACCAGGGACAGGATTACTACGAGGAGCGCTACCGCGAACGCGTGCTGCGGCATCTGTCACAGCGAGCTAAACAAATGGGCTTGAAACTCGTGCCCGAGCAACAACCGGCTTAAATACACTCTGCAAAATCAATTACTTGGGGGGTGTTTCTTGAGAGGCATCGTGTTGCCGCGCCTCCGCGTCTGCATGCGCTGCCTTCCACTCCTGATAGGCGGATGGAAGTAAATAGGGGACCAGTGGAAGAGAGTCGACTTTCTTGCCATGCTTTCGAACCCAGCGCCAAATCTGATCTACCCAAGAAGAGAAGGCCTTTGCGTCGTAGTTCAAGCCGTTCGGTGCGGCGAAGTCTTTACTCCAATAGAGCCGACCTGTCTTTGCGACTGCGATATCTGAGCGGGTGACTTCGAGCAGTGGCGCGCGAGAGCTGTTCGAAATGTACTTCCAGCCGACATGGGCTGGATCGTAGGAGAGATCGCCGACCGTTCCGAATTGCGGTGCCCAGTCGAACTGTTTGTTCCAAACGTAGTAGGACCAATGGCCGTCGCGCAACGGATCAAAACCTTCAACGAACAGGCCTTCGGAGCTGGGAGCGAAGGCTTCAAAGATCTGGATGTCTGCGGTGCTTTTGAGAAAGAGCAGAAACGATCGCTCATCTTCCGCATTCATGGCGAGCTGAATCTGCTTACCCACAAGTGCGCCTCCGATGCCTAACGTGTTTTATGCAACGCGTGCAAGCATAACTTTTTAAAAGTGCGCGTCTCGAATTTGCTTTTTGAGGCCTGAATGCGTTGATACATGGGCGTTTCAGTGTGTATTCTGTACAAATAAACAGTTATAACAGAGGTGCGCGCTCGTCCTATCTGCGCCCGCCAAAAATAGACCCTAAGACCCCGCGAATCACGCGTCGCCCCACTTCCGATCCGATGGCGCGTGCGGCCGATTTCACGGCGGCTTCGCCTACGCCTTGACGGGTACGGATTGCGCCGCCGCGTGGGCCGGTCTTGGGCGCGTCGTCGGTGAAGATGCCGCCGATCATGTCGGTGGCTTTGCTTAAGAAACCGGATTCTTCTTTTGGTTCTGCTTGT
>JAAFJC010000147.1 GCA_013297925.1 Comamonadaceae bacterium | reverse complement strand
AAGGCGTGCCAAGTTAGCTATCGGGATGGGATCTCCCAAAGAATTTTCTCGGCATCTATCCTCAGCACCTCCACCCCCAAGTTTCTTTCATCATCCGGGGCGTCGCTCAGGATTCATGAAAGTTAGGTTGAACCCAGATTTCCCATTAGCGCCAATCTCTAATGGCAGCCATTAGCGCAAGTGATTGATTCAATTGATGAAACTGTGATTTTCGGGGTGGCGATAGGCGGTAAGATTTCAGTGCAAGGATCCCCCCTGTTTTTGGAGTCACTGCCATGAGCTTAGAGCTGGCCTTTACAGACAAACAAATCACCCCTTGGGGCGGCATGGCGCTGATGAAGAACATGCTCGATCACATTGGCTGGGATCAAGCGATGCTTGCTGCACAACTTCCCCAGCCAGGAAGCAACCGGGGCTATGCGCCCGAGCAATTGGTGGGGCAATTCATGCTCAGCATCTGGTGCGGTGCCAACCGCTTTGAGCATTTAGAGGCCACCCGCTTTGACCCAGTCATCGGCCAAGTATTTGGCTACGAGCGTATGGCCAACTACAAGGCATTCACACGCTTGATCGACAAATTCGATCAAGCCAGCATCGCAGACGTTTTTCCCAGCTTGTATCAGCACTGCTTTGCCCAAGTGGGGCTGCAAACCCTCACGCTAGACCTGGACTCCACAGTACTGACCCGCTACGGACAGCAGCAAGGCGCCAAGTGCGGCTACAACCCCAGCAAACGCGGCAGAGCCAGCCACCATCCACTCATGGCATTTGTGGCCGACAGCCGCATGCTGGCCAACGTGTGGCTGCGCCCGGGCAACAGTGCTTCTGCCAACAACGCCATCTCCTTCTTGCAAAGCAGCATGGCCAATTTAGGAGCCAAACGCGTGGGGCTGGTGCGCGCAGACTCGGGCTTTTGCGAGCAAGCATTTCTCACGCACTTAGAGCAAAGCAAATTGCCCTATACAGTGGCCATGCGCTTGACGCGCCCCTTGCAGCACCAATTGGTCAACGCACAGTGGTGGCCACTGCTCAATGAGCAGACCGAGCAGCAGGCCAGGAGTGCATCGCCTGTCTTGCCAACACCCACGGGCATAGAGTTGTGCGAGATCAGCTACCAGGCCGATAGCTGGGATGCGCCTAGGCGCATCATTGGAGTGCGCCAGAGCATTCGCGCCCGGCCAGATGCCAAGGGCAAAACGCTGAGTTTGTTTGCAAACGATGAGGCGATCTCTGGTTGGCGCTATGCGGCTATCGTCACCGATCTACAGTTGCCAGCGGTACAGGTGTGGCGCTCGTATCGGGGCAGAGCCGATTGTGAGAACCGCATCAAGGAGCTCAAATATGACTTTGCGCTGGGCACACTGGCACGAGCGAGCTTTTGGGCAACTGAGGCGGCGATGCACTTTGTGATGCTGGCATTCAATCTGATGAGCCTGTTTCGCGCGGCGATGCAGCACCAGATCAACAAGAGCGGCACTACGCATACCCTTGCAAGCTTGAGACAGCAGTTGTTTGCGCAAGCCGGTTTCATCACCCATGAGGGCAGAAAGACGATCCTCAAACTAGCCACTGCCATGCAGCGCCGTGAATGGCTCTCTGGCCTGTGGGATGCCTCTAAATCTTTCGACAAACCCGTCAGCGTAAAACGAATTTTTGATCCGCCGAAATAGTTCTAATGGGAAATCTGGGTTAAAGTGTATGCTGCGGATTTTGGCGCTCGCTCCCGCGTGAAAACGCCTTTTTTGTTACCGCCCACTCGCATGATGCCTTGGCTGGTGGCGAAGTCTGCGAAGTTCCAGACATGCTCTCCGACGACGGCTTTGATGCGATCAAACACGCGCCCGTGCATGGCCAAAAGCTCTTGCTGATACTCTTCGCTCCACATCACAGGCAGCGTTGCGTGCAACCCAGGCAAGGTATCGGCACCATATTCGGTCATGACGATCGGTTTGCCCGGAAACTTTTTCTGCCATGCCAGCAAGTCGGTTTCCAAGGCGCGTTCTGCCGCAGCCAAATTGCCGCCTTCGGCATACCAGCCCCAATATCGGTTGAGGCAAATTACATCTTGCGTGGCAGCAACCGTGTCTTGATCGGGGCCCACCATCATGACATTCACCAAAGTCACAGGGCGGCTGGGGTCTAGGGCTTTGGTGGCCTTGATCAAAGGAATGAAATACTCGCCGCTGCCTTTGGGGCGCAAGTCTGGCTCATTGCCGATGCTCCACATCACCACGCTGGCATGGTTTTTATCCCTTGCGATCAGCTCTTGAATATGTTTGAGATGCACGGCTTGTGTGCGCGAGCCTATGCACTCTTCACTGTAAAGCTCATCGGGCAAGTCGTTCGTGCCTGCAAGCTTTTTGGCGATTTCCATGTTCATGCCCACAGCTGCCGTCTCGTTGATCACAACGATACCTTGCTCATCGGCGAAATCCAGCATGTCTTCTGCATAGGGGTAGTGCGAGGTGCGATACGAGTTCGCTCCCATCCATTGCATCAGCGCAGCATCATGCACCATGAACACATCGTCATGCGCCTTGCCGCGCACGGCCAGATCTTCATGCTTGCCAAACCCGGTGAAGTAAAACGGTTTGCCATTGATGAGAAATTGGCTGTTCTTGACTTCAATACTGCGCAGCCCGACTTTGAGGCTATACGCATCGCTGGCATGCTT
>JAAFJC010000146.1 GCA_013297925.1 Comamonadaceae bacterium | reverse complement strand
ACCAACAAGGTGCTCGGAAGAATTGCCAGCGAAGCAGCTCTCCGTTTACGCGGCAAACACAAGGCCATTTATACGCCTCACGTCGATACTGGTGACTTTATCGTCGTCGTCAACGCAGACAAAATCCGCGTGACCGGCAACAAAGCCGACCAAAAGATTTACTACCGCCACAGCGGTCACCCCGGCGGCATTTATGCCACCAAGTTCAAGGACATGCAGGCCAAGCACCCCGGCCGCGCCTTGGAAAAAGCCGTCAAGGGCATGTTGCCCAAAGGCCCCTTGGGTTACGCCATGATCAAAAAGCTCAAGGTCTATGCTGGTGGCGAACACCCGCACAGCGCCCAGCAGCCCAAGGTCTTGGACATTTAAGGAGCCACGAAAATGATTGGTGAATGGAACAATGGCACCGGCCGTCGCAAATCGAGCGTCGCCCGCGTGTTTCTGAAAAAAGGCTCTGGCAAGATTTCGATCAATGGCAAAGACATCGCTGAATATTTCGGCCGTCAAACCTCGATCATGATCGCCAAGCAACCCCTGATGCTCACGAACCACGCTGAGACGTTTGATATTCAAATCAACGTGCACGGCGGCGGCGAATCCGGCCAAGCCGGTGCAGCCCGTCACGGCATCACCCGCGCCCTGATTGACTACGACGCAACGCTCAAGCCCGCCTTGAGCCAAGCTGGTTTCGTCACTCGCGATGCGCGTGAAGTTGAGCGTAAGAAGGTCGGTTTGCGCAGCGCCCGTCGCCGCAAGCAGTTTAGCAAGCGCTAATTCTTACGGTTACAAACAAACCGCCGCATCGCGAGATCGGCGGTTTTTTTGCATTAAAGTCTGCTTCCCAATGCGCTTTAGACTCCTCCGCCGCCGCCTCACGATCAGCGCGCCCAGCATGGCGATTCGCTCGGCCATGCCTTGGCCGCTGCGTTGGGCATTGGTGGCCGTGGTGTTGGGTTTTTGCGCCGCCATTGGGCTGTGGGCGTTTGAGCTCGGCAAAGATCTTGCGGGAATCGATGACAACGCCAAGGAAGAGTTGGCCAAGCTGCGTACAGAAGTGGCGCAGCTGAAAGATCAGCGCGACAAAGCCCAGTCGATTTTGAACACCTCGGGCAGCTTGCTCACTGCTGAGAAAGCCGCGCAAGAAAAAATCATTGCCCAGGTCAAGCAGCTTGAGGCTGAGAATCGCGCTCTGCGCGATGATCTCGGTTTTTTTGAAAAACTGATTCCCACGGGTGGCAACGAAGGCGTGGCGATTCGCGGCTTGCAAGCCGAATCGCTCAGTGCTGGCTCGCAGCTCAAATGGCAGGTGCTCGTGATCCAGCCCACGAAGAATGCGCCTGCTTTCAACGGCAAACTGGAGATCACACTCTCTGGCCTGCAAGGCGGCGCACCCGGCACGGGCGCAGGCGGCAAACCTTGGGTGCAGGTGGCCGGCGGCGCGGCACAAAATTTACAGTTCACGCAATACAAGCGTCTGGAAAACGTGATCGATTTGCCCCCGCAAGTCGTGGTAAAACAGGTGTCCGCTAAAGTGACAGAAGGCGCAGCGACTCGTGCTGTGCAAACCTTGAAGATATAAATTCGTTGGAGTACAAGATGTTTGGTAAGAAAAAACAACCCCCTGTGCGTAGCCTGATCGACAAAGGCACGCAAATTCGTGGTGATCTCAAATTCACCGATGGCATGCGTGTGGATGGCAGTGTGGTGGGCAACATTCGCGCCAATGAAGACAGCTCCAGCTTGATCGTGATCGGCGAAAGCGCCGTGATTGAGGGGGATGTGTACTCTGATCACGTCATCATCAACGGCAAAGTCGTCGGCCATGTGCATGCGTTTGAGTTGCTGGAGCTGCAGCCAAAGGCGCAGATTGAGGGCGATGTGAGCTACAAAGCGCTTGAAATGCACCAAGGTGCCGTCATCTCTGGTCAGTTGAAGCCGATGATCCCTGGCGAGAAGCCGGCGTTGAAATTGGCCGCCAATAACGGTTGATCAGCAGGTTTTTTGCCAATAGGTTAGTATTCCAGTCAAGTATTTATATCTCAAAGGATTTGCCATGAGCGCAGTTGCCGAAAATATTCAAACCGAGATGCCCTCGCCCATCATCTTCACCGAGAGCGCCGCTGTGAAAGTGGCCGACTTGATCGCTGAAGAAGGCAACCCCGATCTCAAGCTGCGCGTCTTTGTGCAAGGCGGCGGCTGCTCTGGCTTCCAATACGGTTTCACCTTTGACGAAATCACCAATGACGACGACACGGTGCTGCACAAAAACGGCGTGCAGCTCTTGGTTGATGCAATGAGCTACCAATACCTCGTCGGCGCTGAAATCGACTACAAAGAAGACCTGCAAGGCGCGCAATTCGTGATCAAAAACCCGAACGCGACCACCACCTGCGGCTGCGGCTCATCGTTTTCGACCTGAAAATCGGGTATTCCAACAAAAAGCCGCTGAATTCAGCGGTTTTTTGCATTGAAGGTGGAGGTAGAAGCTGGCGCGGCTGGCGGGGATCGAACCCACGACCCTTGGCTTCGGAGGCCAATACTCTATCCACTGAGCTACAGCCGCGCATCAGCGTCGATTGTAGCGGCTAAGCCCTCGATTACTGTTATAATTTAAGGCTTTGCTGCATTTGCCATACCTTAGGCAGCAAGCCCGAATACCTTTCCCTTTGCTGATGAAGATGTCAGCGAAATTCAAATTCTAGGAGCCCATCATGGCCGTTCAACAGAATAAAAAATCGCCGTCCAAGCGCGGCATGC
>JAAFJC010000145.1 GCA_013297925.1 Comamonadaceae bacterium | reverse complement strand
TGTCAGAGCAAAGTAGAAATGTCACACCTTAGCGCAAAGTAGAAATGTCACAGGTGTACGAGTCTACAGCGTCATGCACGCTGGTGCGGCGATTCGATCAGATTGGCTGTTGGGGTATGGGGCAGCGCCCCATGTAGCAGGTCGATAGGGCCGCGAAACTGAGCGCCAACAATTCGTGAGCAAAGCTGTGAATGAAAGCGTCAGCTCAGCCAATCATCAGCGACGCGGCAACGACTGCTTGCGTTGCACAAACGGTGTACGCGCCCTGCTCAACAGACAGCCTTTGGTGCGCCACACATCTCTAGCGAGCAAAGCCGCGCTGGCCTGCACGGCGCTGAGCATCTTGATGCGCGATGTGTGCCATCAAGCCAGCCAGCTGTCGTTTGTCTCTGGCTAGCGCATCAACTTGTGCATTGATGCCCTTGGCACTGGTTGAGCGCGTGCCCGCTAGATGCGGGTGCAGCTCAAAGCGCTGGTGCGCCAGAACCTTGTCCCGATAGACAATTTCCAAACGATCATTGCTGTACTGCACCACACCGACTTGAACGCTTTTGCTGGGCGTATGTGCTTCTTGCTTGATTTGCACAACACTGCCCTCAAAGCGCAAACTGCCATTACTGCCCAGCTGGCGCGTATGGTGTAGCGCACAAATGCGAGAGAGTTGCTCAGGCGTGCCAGCGTAGGGCGTATGCGCATCTTGGCTGCTTGTCGCCTGCACGGCAAAGCGCCTGTTGTGATCTTGGATGTGGCCGGCCAAGTAGGCATTGGCTTGCTCGATACTGTCAATCTTGGCCAAACGCATCGCTTTGCACAGGCGATCCTGCAAAGTTTGGAACAAGCGCTCCACGCGCCCCTTGGCCTGTGGGGTGCGGGCGCAGATGGGCTCAATACTGAGCTGCAGCAAAGCGCGTTCAAACTGAGTGGCGACCCCATCCTGGGGATCGTGCTTGGTGAAGATCGCATGCCTGTCGCTGTAGATGGCCAGCGGGCTACCGTGCGTCTGTATGCATTGGTGCAAGACGGCAAAGTAGTCTTGCGTGGTTTCCTGCGCGCTAAAGCGTGCGCCCAAGATGCGCCCTGTGGCGTCATCGATGAAGGCCGTCAAGCAGCATTTGCCGCTTGCGCTCCTGCCTTCGAACCAGTCGTGGTGGCTGCCGTCAATTTGCACGAGCTCGCCACAGCGTGGTCTGCGCTCTCGCAAGGGGTGGGCTCGTTTGGCGCGGCGCCGCTTAGGCTGCCATAGGCCAGAGGCAATCATCCAGCTGCGCAGTAGCTCGGTGCTGCCTGTGTACTGATGGTGCTCGCGCAGGTATTGGCCTGCCAGCGTGGGACCGAAGTCGCTGTAGTGCTCAGCCACAATGGCGATCACGCGCTTTTGCTCGGCCGCGCTTGCGCTGCTGTTGCTTGGCCTGCCTTTGAGTTTGTGCACCAGTGCTGCCGCTCCATGCAGGCGTACAGCTTTGCATAAACGGATAATTTGCCGCCCGCTGAGCCCCAAATCCCGCGCAGCTTGCGCTTGGCTAATCTGCCCAGCAATCACCCTTTGCATCATCAGCGCCTTCTTCGCTTGCCTTTGCGCTTTGTCTTCACTGCCCATCCGCCGCTCCTGTGTCGTTTATCCCACTCAAGGGTGACAGTTCTACGCGCAGGGGGTGACATTTCTATTTGGGGCTCACAGTTGAAAATAGCGATTGAGCTTGGGCTAAAATCTTGATTTTTAACGTACAAGGCTCGGGAAAGGCAATGCAGGTTATGACACCGCGAACTACTGCCACGACTTCACGCCATTTTTGGCAGAAGCCCGCGTGCCTGTTGCGCTAATCGCTACTAAATTTAGTCAAGCGGCTTCTGACCCAAGCCGCTTTTTTTATGCATTTTTGTTTTTGTAGGTTCTCATGATCAATATTACGCTCCCCGATGGTTCGCAACGCAGCTTTGAAAATGCTGTCACTGTGTTTGACGTCGCCGCTTCGATTGGCGCTGGCTTGGCCAAAGCTGCTTTGGGCGGAAAAGTTGACGGCAACCTGGTCGATACGAGTTTCACGATTGCTCAAGATGCCAAGCTCTCCATCATCACCGCCAAAGATGCCGATGGCCTAGAGATGATTCGCCACTCGACTGCGCATTTGCTGGCCTATGCCGTGAAAGAGCTGTTTCCCGAGGCGCAGGTGACGATCGGCCCCGTGATCGAGCATGGCTTTTATTACGATTTTTCCTACAAGCGCCCGTTCACGCCGGAAGATCTCGCCGCGATTGAAAAGAAAATGGGCGAGCTGGCCGCGAAAGACGAAAAAGTCACGCGCCGCGTGCTCCCGCGTGATGAAGCTGTGGCCTATTTCAAAGGCCTCGGCGAGCATTACAAAGCCGAGATCATTGGCAGCATTCCCGCTGGCCAAGAAGTGAGCTTGTATCGTGAAGGCGCGTTTGAAGATTTGTGCCGTGGCCCTCATGTGCCGTCCACAGGCAAGCTCAAATTCTTCAAGCTGATGAAAGTGGCTGGCGCGTATTGGCGCGGTGATCATCGCAATGAAATGCTGCAGCGGGTCTATGGCGTGGCCTTTGCGAGCAAAGAAGATTTGGCGCAGCATCTCACCATGCTCGAAGAAGCCGAGAAGCGCGATCACCGCAAGCTAGGCAAAGAGCTGGATATGTTTCACATCGATGAGCACAGCCCTGGCACGGTGTTTTGGCATCCCAAGGGCTGGACGCTGTGGCAGCAGGTCGAGCAATACATGCGCAAGGTGTATATCGACAACGGCTACCAAGAAGTCAAAGGCCCGCAGATTCTGGATCAGAGCCTGTGGGAGAAGACGGGGCATTGGGATAAATACCGCGAAAACATGTTTGT
>JAAFJC010000144.1 GCA_013297925.1 Comamonadaceae bacterium | reverse complement strand
GCTGCCTCGGCGATGATTTCTCCCAAGATTCGCGCTTGGTGGGGCAGAAAACCGATTCGCCTCACATAAGAAACCTTCGCGCTTGAAAAAAGGAGAGCATGTGTGAGCGCTTTGCATCCTCTGCAAATCATCCAAATCCGCCATTGGAAAATCCGCATGCCTTTCAAAGAGGCCTTGCATTGGGGCTCTGGTCGTCGTCCGGCAGCAACCCGTCTTGTCGTAGAGATTGAGCTGGCCAATGGCATCAAGGGCTATGGCGAAACGATTTGCTTGCTGGAATTCATTGAGCCCGTCTTGGTCAATACCATCATGCCGTTGGCGTTGAGTTACCGAGCGCATGAGGTGGAGCGCTTCAACCGCCATGTACTGGGCGCAGGTTATTACCACCATAAACGCGCAGCGGTGATGGCCATGGCGGCGGTTGAAATGGCCATGTGGGATGCATACGGAAAAACCACGAAGCAGCCTTTGTATGCCTTATGGGGCGGCTTGTATCGCCAAGAGGTGGAAGTTTCTGCGTATCTCTTTGGGACGGATGCGCAAGCTCTGCGAGATCGAGCGCAAAGCTTTTTGGATGCGGGCTACAAAAGCTTCAAAGTCAAAATCGGCATGGATGCGGCGTCCGATATCAGTAACGTTGAGGCCGTTCGAAAGACGGTGGGCAAGGCTTTGCTCAGAGCGGATGTGAATAGCGCGTGGACACCGGGCACAGCGCGTCGCATGCTGGAGCAGCTGCGCCCCTTTGATCTGCAATACATCGAGCAACCTCTGGAGCTGGATGATCTGCACGGCCATGCACAATTGCGCATGATGCAACCTATTCCGGTAGCGCTGGATGAATCGGCCTATACCTTGGCGGATGTGGGCAACATTGTGCGCATGTCGGCAGCCGATGTGATCTTGCTCGATCCGCATGAGATCGGTGGCCTGTGGCAAACCATCAAGGCCGCGGCAGTGGCTGAATCTGTGGGCATCCCGGTCACACTGCATAGTGGCGGCGAGCTTGGCTTCTCACAATCGGCCTATGTACATTTGGCTAGCAGTATCCCCAACATGTCAATTTCCATCGATTCAGAGCGCTCTTATTTGGCTGATGACGTGGTCACCAATGCACCCAGCGTCGTAGACGGCATCTTGCTAGCTAACACCGACCCTGGCCTTGGTGTTATGCCAGATTTTGGGAAGCTCAACCAATACACCACACACAGCATCCAAGGAGCGTATCTTGACGCTGGCCGGCCACACTGGTTCAGTACTAAGCCCCTGTATTGATCGAGTGGCCTACTTAAGCGCTTACTAATCACGTAGCAGACTAATTTGATAAATGACAGCTAAATGCTGGTTTAATTATTAATCTGGATCAAAGCAATTTAACCTAAACCCGGCAGTTGACCGCTTGTTTTGATTCATAAGCAACTGCTGTGATTGAGGTTTTTAAAATTCTACGCCGTCACCTTGTGAGTGAAAACGCTACGAACCCGAGTTAGGGTTAAACGGCTGAGGGACTCCAACCCAGCAAACCTGCCACCCAGTTCATCGCCAGCCCCGCGAATGCGCAGGCCACCGAAGCTGCAATCATGGCCATCACGCCGATGCGGTGGGTATCCTTGGCACTTTCTGCGCTTTGGCTGCCCGGCCATGCAAACAGCACAGCAGACAAGGCGCACACTGCGCCGAGTACAAAGGCTTGGCCAATTGAGCGCAGCCAAGCCAGCGGCGAGGTGCTGGCCAAAATCGTGACGAGCACGCTGCGCAAATCACCCACGGCGAGCACCAGCTCGGCAATGATGCCAAAGACCAAGGTGAACATCACAAGCAAACAAGCGCAGGCAGCGCAGAGAAAACCATGCGCAAAAATCTCTGGCAAAGCCAAGGCTGAGACCTGCCGATCACGCGCGGCAGTATCTTGCGCAAAGGCTTGGATGCCGCTGAGCTCCACATAGCGCAGCGCCATCGCCGGCGCGTTGAGCATAGCCAGCACCTGCGCGCACACCATCGGCGCGGCTTGCACCACCCAAATCGGCCAAAGATGGCTCAAAATCGTCTCGGCCTGCTCGCGCAGTGAAGCGGGCAGCACGATGAAAATCATAATGGCAGCGATCAAAGAGAGAATCAGCACGATCGGCATCGTTTCTGACAATTCTCGGTGTAGCTCATTGGTCATGCGCTGGCGAATTGCGGGTATTCGCCAGCAACTATGATGCCTCCACAAGCCGCAAACCGCATCCCAGCGCACACGCAGCGGCGATACCAGCAGCGCATTCACGCTGAGCTTGATGGGCTTTTGTGCTTTTGTGCTCATGGCGCAGATGTGGTGGCTGTCGTCGGTGAAACGCTAGGCGATATGCTTGCCGTTGGGCTCTTGGGCAGCGTCGAGTTCTTCACAAAGGTCGAGACCGGCCAAGTTTTCTTCGCGCCATCGGTGATCACAGCAGCATCTTGCGCCGCGCTGCGCGCTGCGCGCACCGCAGGAGGCACATCGCCTTTGATTTCAACCACCATTTGCCGCACATCTTCGGTGATGAGTTTCACGTTTTCAGCCGAGCTTTGCACGCTGCTCAAAGCTTCTTTAACTTTATCCAGCGTGGGCGGCATGTCTTTTTCAAGGGCTGCCAAACTGTTGCGCGCTGAGAGGGCTGCTGCTTCTGCTTGGCTGGTGATTTTGCCGATGTCTTGCATCAACGCCACGCTGTCTTTGTCCAAACGCTGCGCCACATTGCCTGCAGAATTGCCCATGGCTTTGAGCTGCCCGCTCATGGCTTCCATGTTGGCCAGCACGGTGGTGACCGATGCGCGAATGTCTTTGCGCATCTCGGCTGCTTCGCCGGTGAGTTTTTTCGTGTCGTCAAGAATTGGCTCCATCTTGCCAATCGCCATGGCAAGCTTTTCCACAGCTACTTTGACCGTACCCATCACGTCTTCGAGCTCATTGCCCACATCCATGGGCAGCATCGCGCCCTGTGCAAGGCGCTGGCCAGCGCGCTCGCCGGGCAGGAGC
>JAAFJC010000143.1 GCA_013297925.1 Comamonadaceae bacterium | reverse complement strand
CCGATGGTGCTGATGCATTTGACGCAAAGCTCGGGCAGCGCGGCTTTGGATGCCGCTTTGCGCTTTGCTCAGAGCGCAGAGTGGCAAGCCCAGCTCGCGCGGCATACTGGTCTCCTGCAAGCCTGATTCGAAACTTGAATCGCTCCATCACCGGATTCGATTAGACGCGCTGCGCTCCCTCAGCGATACTCCACGGATGACTTTATCTGTGATTAAAAGACGCACGATCCCGATTCATGCGCAAGATTCATCAGCTCAAAGCGCGAGCAAAGCTGCTTTGAAACTGGCAAAGCTCAAAGGCCGCCAAGTCGATCCGCAGGCGCGTGACGAAGTGTTGGCTCTCATTGCGAATAGCCGCTGGCCGGGCGAATTGCGCCGAGATTTGCTGATTGAGTATTTGCATGCACTGAATGATCGCTTTGGCGCGGTGTTTGAAAGGCATATCGCTGCGCTGGCAGATTGCATGAAGCTCTCGCAAGCCGAAGTGTTTGAGGTGGCAAGCTTCTATCATCACTTTGAGATTTTGCGAGATGATCAAGCCGCGCCGCGTTTGCGTGTGCGCGTGTGCAATGGGCTGAGCTGTGAGATGGCAGGTGCGAAAGATTTGCTGGCCAAGCTGCCTGCGCTGCTGCAAGCGGATGTGAAGGTGGAGCCCGTGCCTTGCATTGGGCGCTGCGAAGTGGCTCCGGCTGTGGCGGTGGGGCAGCGTAATGTGGGGCATGCCTCAAGCTCAGTTTTATTGCCATTTATAGAAGAAAAACAGCAGTTCGCCGGCATAGAATCTGCGCGTCGCGCTATGAATTATGTAGCGTATGAGAAGTATCAAGAAGCCGGCGGGTACGCCTTGCTGCGCTCTGTGATGGATGGTTCCCGCCATGCCGAGAGCGTGATTTCTGCTTTAGAGCATGCGGGCTTGCGCGGTTTGGGCGGTGCAGGCTTTCCTGCGGGGCGCAAGTGGCGCATAGTGCGGGAGCAAGCGTTTCCACGCTTGATGGCTATCAATATTGACGAAGGCGAGCCGGGCACGTTCAAGGATCGTTGGTATTTGGAGCGCGATCCGCATCGCTTCTTAGAAGGAATGTTGATTGCTGCGCAAGTGGTTGGCATCAGTGCGGTCTATATTTATCTGCGCGATGAGTATCACGAACTGCGCGAGATGTTGCAAGTTGAGGTTGCCAAGCTCCAAGCCAATCCACCTTGCAAACTACCCATCATTGAACTGCGGCGTGGTGCAGGTGCATATATCTGCGGTGAAGAATCCGCCATGATTGAGAGCGTCGAAGGCAAGCGCGGTGAGCCGCGCATGAGGCCGCCGTATATCGCGCAGGTTGGCCTCTTTGGCCGCCCGACGTTGGAGCAAAATTTTGAGACGCTGTATTGGGTGCGCGAGATTGTGGAGAAAGGCAGCGAGTGGTTTTCTTCGCATGGGCGCAATGGCCGCAAGGGGCTGCGTTCATTCAGCGTAAGTGGAAGAGTAAAAAATCCTGGCGTGAAGCTTGCGCCTGCGGGCATCAGCGTGCGTGAGCTGATTGATGAGTATTGTGGCGGCATGGCAGATGGCCATGAGCTGTATGCGTATTTGCCAGGCGGGGCGAGTGGCGGGATCTTGCCAGCGTCTTTATCGCATGTGCCGCTCGATTTCGATACTTTACAGGTCTATGGCTGCTTCATCGGCAGCGCGGCAGTGATTGTATTAAGCCAACATGACAAAGCCCGTGATGCGGCGTTGAACATGATGAAATTCTTCGCGCACGAGAGCTGCGGCCAATGCACGCCTTGCCGTGTGGGCACGGAGAAATCTGCCAAGCTGATGGAAGCAAAAGTATGGGATCAAAGCACTTTGAATGATCTCAGCACGGTAATGGTGGATGCGAGTATTTGCGGTTTGGGGCAGGCTGCGCCGAATCCGATGCTGAGTGTGTTGAAGTATTTCCCGGATGAGGTGGCTGCATGAGCGCGCGTGAGGTGATCAGCTTTGAGCTTGATGGAAAAGCGGTGCAAGCGATTCTAGGTGAGAGCATTCTGCAAGCGGCCAAGCGCAGCGGTGTGGAGATTCCTCATCTGTGCTTCAAAGAAGGCATGCGAGCCGATGGCAATTGCCGCGCTTGTGTGGTGGAGATTGAGGGCGAACGCGTGCTTGCGCCCAGCTGCTGCCGTGCGCCTGCTGAGGGCATGAAGGTCAAAGCCCGGAGCGAGCGTGCGACCAAGAGCCAGAAGATGGTGCTGGAGATGCTGCTCTCGGATATGCCAGAGCAGGGCTATAAATGGAACGATGCAAATTCCGTTCGAGCTGAGCTTGTCGAAGCTCAGGCGAGCCCTTCGACAAGCTCAGGGCGAACGGGGTTAGTGGGGCAACATGGTGAGCTGAGCCAGTGGGCAGCTGCGATGGACGTGCAGGTGCGCCCTGAGCTCAAAGCGCTGCGCCGTGAGCAGCCCAAGGCTGATCTCTCACACCCTGCAATGGCGGTGAATCTCGATGCCTGCATCCAATGCACCCGCTGCGTTCGGGCTTGCCGCGAGGTGCAGGTGAACGATGTGATTGGCTACGCGCAGCGCGGCAGCCATTCCAGCATTGTGTTTGATCAGTTTGATGCGATGGGTGAGAGCTCATGCGTGGGCTGTGGCGAATGTGTGCAGGCTTGCCCGACCGGGGCGCTGATGCCCAAATCTCAGATCGGCTCGCAAAAGGTCGATAAAAAAATCGATTCTGTCTGCCCGTATTGCGGCGTGGGATGCCTGATCACCTACAACGTGAAAGACGACAAAATTTTGAGCGTCGAAGGCCGCAAAGGCCCGGCGAATGATTCGCGGCTTTGCGTGAAGGGACGCTTTGGCTTTGATTATGTGCACCACGACGGGCGGCTTACGAAACCTTTGATTCGCAAACCGGGCGTGCCCAAAAGCATCTTGCCGCGTGATGCCGATTGGAGAGAGGTCTTCAGAGAAGCAACTTGGGAAGAGGCTTTGAGTCTCGCGGGTGGCAAGCTCAAAGCTTTACGTGACAAACACGGTTCAAAGTCCCTCGCTGGTTTCGGTTCAGCCAAAGGCAGCAACGAAGAAGCCTATCTCTTCCAAAAACTCGTGCGCACCGGCTTTGGCTCCAACAACGTCGATCACTGCACGC
>JAAFJC010000142.1 GCA_013297925.1 Comamonadaceae bacterium | reverse complement strand
AGCGCCTAGGCCGCAGCTACCAAAAGACCAATATCTTCCGCAGCTTCACCGTCTGGGACAACATCCGCCTCGCCGCGCAATCGCGCAATCAACCCTTCGCCTTCAATCCGCTTGGCTGGCTCTCAAAAGCATCAGCGCAAGCCGCAGTAAACGCCAGAGCCGAGCGCGCCATGGAGCTAGCCTTGCTCACCGAGCGCCGCAACACCATCGCTGGCGCAGCCAGCCACGGCGAGCAGCGCCAGCTAGAGATCGCCATGACGCTCGCCACCGAGCCCCAAGTGCTGTTGCTCGATGAGCCCCTCGCCGGCATGGGAGTCGCCGAGGCTGAGCGCATGGTGCAGCTCTTGCTCAAATTAAAAGTCGATCACGCGATGCTCTTGGTGGAGCACGATATGGATGCGGTGTTTGCGGTGGCTGATCACCTCACTGTGATGGTCAATGGGCAAGTGATTGCGAGTGACAAGCCTGCAGTTGTTCGCAACGATGCAGGCGTTCAGGCCGCCTATCTCGGCGAGGAGCACTGATGAAAGCTCTCCCCCGTAGCGCCTTCGGCGCCTCCCCCATCCGGGGGCGCAGCCAGCAGCCCGGCACAGCCGGCTCTGCGGCTGCTGCTTGGAAGAGGTAAACAATGACTTCACCACTCATCTCCGCTCGCGGCATCCATACCTATTACGGCCAAAGCCACATCCTGCGCGGCATAGATTTCACTGTGCAGCGCGGCCAAACGATTGGCCTCATGGGGCGCAACGGCATGGGCAAAAGCACCTTGCTCAAAAGCATCATGGGCATCGTGCCGCCACGCGCGGGCACCGTCGAGATCAAAGGCAAAAGCATGCTCGGCAAGCCCACCTTCGAAGTCGCACAAATGGGCATCGCCTACGTGCCCGAAGGCCGAGGCATCTTCGCCAACTTAAGCGTCACAGAAAACCTCAAGATGGCTGCACGCGCAGGCACGCAAGGTCAGAAAGACTGGACATACGAGCGCGTCTTAGAAACCTTCCCCAGATTAAAAGAGCGCCTCAATCACGGCGGCCAGCAACTCTCTGGCGGCGAGCAGCAAATGCTCACCATCGGCCGCGCCCTCATGACCAATCCCGATGTGCTCATCCTCGACGAAGCCACCGAAGGCCTCGCCCCATTGATTGCCAAAGAAATCTGGCGCATCTGCGGCGAGATCAAACAAAGCGGCATCAGCTCCATCATCGTCGATAAAAACTGGAAGCACGTCACCCAAATCACAGACAACAACGTGATCCTAGTCAAAGGCGAAGTCGTCTTCAGCGGCGCTTCCGCAGAGCTCATCGCCAAGCCCGAGATTCTTGAGCAGCATTTAGGCGTTTGATCCGCTTTTATAAGCGAAATTGGTCAGCAGCCAGCATAGATACTGCGCAGAACGCTATTAAAAATATAGCGAAAACTGGGGTCGGATCACATTTCAGGACACTCAACTAACCGGTGCGCAATACAGCTCGTACGAAAATGTGCTCTGACCCCAATTTTCGCGGCGCACGCCAATCACTTGATTCGAGCCAGTACAGTTAACGTGAAAGAACGACCTCTGAAGACAAGGCGCTGCCTGACCCAGCGTGGCCAAACATCAAAGGAGAGGTCAGAGCGGCGTAGCTATTTTGTTCAGGCAGGCACAGGAACGTAGCCGTGTTTGACCAGCATTTGCAGCCAACGCGGCGCGTTGCGCGAGACCATCAGCGCCTCGTAGTCCACTTTGTTATCTACGTAGTGCGTACTTTTTGACAACATCGCATAGATCGTGCGCAGCATCTTGTGAGCCAGTGCCACGATGGAGCGCTTGTGCCCCTTGCGCACCTTCAGCGCCGCAAACTTGTCTTTGAGAGCACAGCGACTCCTACCCGCGGCTTGAGCAAACTCGCACAGTAAGCGCCGCACCCATGCATTGCCCCGCCGGATACGCCCACTCTTGCGTTTGCCCGCCGACTCGTTGTTGCCCGGGCACATGCCCACCCAACTGGCCAACCTCTGGGCACAGCCAAAGACGCTCATGTCCTGCCCAATCTCCACCAGCAGCATGGCAGCGCCCATTTGGTCAATGCCGGGCAAGGTTTGCAACAGTTGCAGTGGCACGCCGTAGCCGGCCTCGTACAAACACCTCAGTAGCTCATGGTCAAAGCGGTTCATGCGCGCCTCAAGCTCTTCAATGTGCGTCATGATCTCATCCAGAACAAATCGATGCGCTTGCGTGAGTTCCTCGCACTGCAAGGCCTCAAAGATGTCCTCTCTACTGGCGCGCAGGCGATTGCTGGCTAGGCTGAGTACCTCCTGCACCGTTTTGCCCGCAATGATGGCTTTGACCATCGCCCGGGCCGATTGCCCATGCAAATCTGAGACCACGACACCCAAGCGTATGCCCGCATCGGTGAGCAGCTTGTGCAGCCGGTTCTTCTCAGATGCCAGCATGCCGCCGAGCTTTTGTCTTTGCCGGGCAATGTGGCGCAAGTGGCGTACATCTGCTTTGGCGATAAAGGAGCCTCGCAGCAGCCCAGCTCGGGCTAGGCTGGCCAGCCACTGGGCATCAGCCACATCGGTTTTTCGCCCGGGCACGGCCTTGACGTGGCGGGCGTTGACCACCCAAGGCACAATCCCTACAGTTTCGAGCGCAGCATACGGGCTCTTCCAGTAAATGCCGGTGCTCTCCATGACGACGATGTCGGGCCCAACCGATTGCGCCCACTGAGAGAGCGCTTTGCGGTCTCGCTTGAAGCCGCCAAACTCACGCCTGTCATACGTGAGCGTGCCATCTGCTTGTTCGATGATGGCGCAAGCGGTGATTTGCGCCTGATGCACGTCCAGGCCAATGACGCGTTTGTAGATGGGAACAATGTCCATCGATCTTCTCCTCCAGTTGATGTGTGTAAACTTACAAACTGGAGGTGCTGAGGATGCCCCACCGAAATAGCTTGTCCGGCATTTAACGCCCGGCAGCCCTGTTTAACGTGAGATCTCATCGGGCAACCGATGGAGTCAATTCGGGGTACGAGTCGGTATAAGGCGTGCCAAGTTAGCTATCGGGATGGGATCTCCCAAAGAATTTTCTCGGCATCTATCCTCAGCACCTCCACCCCCAAGTTTCTTTCATCATCCGGGGCGTCGCTCAGGATTCATGAAAGTTAGCTCGGCATACCTAATGCCTTCCCGCTGAAACTTCAAAGGCACAGAAATAGCTCGCGGCGGCACCAAATAGCCTTCCGCAATGGCATCTTCCAGGCCATAAGCATCGGTGGGCACGCCATTTTCCAAGTCAAACAGACCATAGGTGTTGCGGTCGATTTCGTCTTTGGGTGTCGCCGTCAAACCCACCAAGAGCGCGTCAAAGTAGGAAAAGATGGCGCGGTATTTTTGATAAATGGAGCGGTGGGCTTCATCCACAACGATCAAATCAAAATGCCCTACGCCA
>JAAFJC010000141.1 GCA_013297925.1 Comamonadaceae bacterium | reverse complement strand
ATCAAGGCCGCGCATGGCCCGCTGGAAGTGGCGCAAAAAGCATCGCTTGAGCGCCGCCGCGCTTTGATCGAAGAAGCCAAAGAATTAGGCGCAGCGCCAATGATGCGCATCGATGCCGTAAAAAGCCTGCAAGGCCGCTGGCAAGCCGAGGCGCAAAGCGTGCCGATGGATCGCAAAGAAGAGCAAAAACTCTGGGATGCTTTCCGCAAGCCGATTGACGAAGCCTTTGAGCGCAAAGGCAAAGCGCGTGAAGAGCAGGCTGCCGCGATGAGCGCACACGACAAAGCGGTGCTCGATGCCACCAAGGCCTTGGATGCCGCGATTGCAAGCAACGATGTGAAAGCCATTCGCAACGCGATGGATGCGCTGGATGCAGCCGGGCGGGGCAGGGCTGCGCCCGCTGTTCAGCCTGTGGCCTCTCCCGTACCCGTATCTGAGCCCGTTTCAGAGGAAAAAGCACCGGTGGCCGGCATAGAATCTGCGCAAGATGCTCCTGAAACTGTAGCAAATGATGCGCCTGCCGCCGAAGCTATAGCTGAGAGTGCCGAGTCTTCTGAACCCACTACTGAAGCTGTTCTCGAAGCTGCGCCTGCAGCCGCAGAGCCGCCGAAAGCACCGGCCAAACCCGTCGTCGCACGCCGTGGCGATGATCGCCCTGGCGCCAAGCTGAGCACACCTGCCAAACCCGAAGCAGGCCGCTTCGGCGACAAGCGCGGTGGTGATCGCAGGGACAGCAAATTCGGCGACAAGAAGCCAGCTTTTGGTGACCGCCGCCCTGATTCACGTGGGGATGCACGCGGCGATTCTCGTGGCGCGCCACGAAACGACCGTGGGGCAGGTTTTGGTGTCCGCGAAGGTGGCCGGGAAGAGCGTTTCGAAGATCGCGGCCCACGTCTATCTAACACCGCGTTTTACGCCCTGCGAGACGGCATGGACAAAGCCCAACTCGCTTTGAAGAAACTAGCCGCCCAAGCCCACGGCGAATCGGTCGTTTCCCTGCTGACTGCATGGGAAGGCCGAAATGCCGAAGCACTGCCCACAGCGCAGCAGCTCGGCCGCGGCCTCGCGCCCGCAGCTCGCACGCAATGGGCGCAAGCCTTGGCCAAACCTGCCGCTGGCGATGCATCGCAAGCCCTCCTGCGGCTCGAGATGGCCGCCGAAGTGCCAACGCCTGCCGAGCAACTCGATGCCCGCCGCATGCTGCAATTGCAACTGCTCACCAAGCGAGGCGAAGCCGCGCCGAAAGACACTTGGGCGCAAGATGCTGCTAAGGTGCTCGCCAGTGCACACGAGGAGAAAAATGCGCGTCGTTTGCAAAATGCGTTGAAGGCGTTGTTGCGGTAAGAGAAATACCAATACCGGACGCAAAAGACGCAAAAGTTGCGCAAAAGACGCGAAAAAGTCAAAAAGCAAGAAGAGGATTTCAGACAAAACCTCTGAAATTCTTTTCTTTTTCTGTTGATATTTTTAGCGTCTTTTGCGCAACTTTTGCGTCTTCTGCGTCCGGTTTTTTCTTTCCTCGCCAGACAAACAAAAAAAAGCCCAGCTCCGAGGAACTAGGCTTTGAAAGGGATCCCGAGCTTTTCAGCCGCGAGGACCCGAGGAGACAACCTTACATAAAATCAATAACGTGATTGTGGCGCTTTCGCCGACATCAGCTGTTGACTTCTGACTCTAAACGTCTGGGCACGCGTCCCTAGATTTCAAGTCGCAAGAAAACGATTGGTATGAATTAACGCTTCTTTGCAGCAGCTTTGGTCGATGCCACAGCCGTTTGGCTCACAGCAGCGATATTTTGCTCAGCCAGCTCAGTAGCTTGCTTGACTGCTTTTTGCACTGCGTCATACGCATTGCCAGCAGCAGCCACAGCGCTCTTCATCATTGCCACGGCAGACTCAGAGCCTGCAGGTGCGTTTTTAGCCATGTTGTCCACCAAGCCAGCAAACTGCTTTTGAGCAGCGGCGGTTTGAGCTTCGTAAGCTGCGCCGAATTCTGCGCCGGTGCTGGAAGTGATGTCATACAGATGGCGGCTGTAAGCCATGCTTTTCTCAGCCAAGGGCTGGAGAAAAGAAGCTTGCAGAGCCAAGAGCTCTTGTGCGTCTTTCACGCTCAGAGCGGCTTTCGTGCCTTCAGCGGCTTCAGCCAAAGCGGCCTTGGAGGCGGTGAGGTTCAGCTCAACGAGCTTTTCCACGCCAGAGAAAGCCTTGTTAGTCAGGCCAAACATGGTGTCAAAGTTAGCTTTTTGCGCGGCGAGAACTTGTTCAACGGTCAACATGGTAAATGCTCCTAAAGTTGGGGGATGAAACGATTTTGTTGCACTGCAACATGATTCAAAGTATAGGGTAATCCCGTGGCATAAACAAGTCTTTTTTGTTGCAGTGCAGCAAAATAATGAGGTTTAGGGAGGATTTTCTAAATTAGTTGCTAGATTAGAAGCATTTTTGGCCGATTCCCGGCGTAGAACCTGCGCAGAGCGCTCATATTTTGATAGTAAGCCACAATGGAGTGATGCAAGCTTTTTATGCCGATCAATTCGTTCTTCCATTGCCTGAGGGCCATCGCTTTCCAATGCCCAAATATCGGATGCTTCGCGATTGGCTCTCTGCGAATTTGCCTCAAGTGAGGATGCAAGTTGCGCCGCCAGCCGCTGACGAGGAACTGGCTTTGGTGCACACGTCTTCATATATTCGCGGCATTTCCCTCGGTATCGATCAGGGCGGGCTCGATCCGAAGATCATGCGGGAGATTGGTTTTCCGTGGAGCGAGGCCATGGCTGAAAGAGCCCGGCGCTCGGTGGGCGCAAGTGTGGCGGCGGCGCGGGTGAGTTTGGGGCTGCAGTATGGCGTGCCAGAGGGGATGGCTGCCAATCTTGCTGGTGGCACGCACCATAGCTATGCAGACAAAGGCGGTGGTTTTTGCGTGTTTAACGATTTTGCAGTGACAGCGCGGCTCATGCAAAGCGAGTGGGCGAGGGTGCATGGCAGCGTGAGGCCGCTGCATGTAGCGATCATTGATTTGGATGTGCACCAAGGCAATGGCACGGCGCGAATCTTTCAAGACGATGCGAGCGTATTCACGCTTTCCATGCATGGTGCGAAGAATTTTCCGTTTCGCAAAGAGGCGAGCGATCTGGATGTGGATTTGCCTGACGGCTGCGGCGATGATGAGTATTTGCAGGCGCTGGATCACGCGCTGGATGAACTGGAGCGGCGCTTCTTTTCACCTTACCCGCCGGGGCTGATCTTGTACCTCGCCGGCGCAGACCCGCACGAGGGCGACCGACTAGGGCGTCTCAAACTCACCTACGACGGCCTAGAAGCCCGCGACCGCCGCGTGATGCACTGGGCTTGGCAGCGGCGCATCCCGATGGCGTTTGCAATGGGTGGCGGCTATGGCACGGATTTGAGCACCACCCTCAAGGTGCAGCAAAGCACATATGCGGTGGCCGTGGAATATTGGGCAAAATGGCAAAAAGAAAGCTGATTTTAAATACAGCAAATCTTCATTCTTCGCCCTACAATCGCCGGTATGGCAGATAAGTTACCGACTCAATATTCCGAAGGCTCGATCCGTGTTTTGAAGGGGCTGGAGCCCGTCAAGCAGCGGCCGGGCATGTATACCCGCACGGACAATCCGCTGCACATCATTCAAGAG
>JAAFJC010000140.1 GCA_013297925.1 Comamonadaceae bacterium | reverse complement strand
TGCTGCCACCAGATTTCAGATTCGTCACCGTACGGGCAATCGTGCCAGTGATGGGTAATGCGCCGAGTAAGGGCGCAGCGATGTTGGCCAGGCCTTGCGCGATCAGCTCTTGATTCGGTGCGTGCGGCTTCACGCTTGGCTGCATGTCATCAGCAATCCGAGCGCAGAGCAGCGATTCAATGCCGCTGAGGACGGCCAGCGTGAAGGCTGGGATGATGAGCGCGGGCACTTTCTCCCAAGGCACAGTCGGGAAGCTAAACGTAGGCCATTGCTGAAACTGTGCAAAGGCCGCGCCAAAGCGGCTGCCAATCGTCTCCACAGGCAGCTTGAAAGCGAATGCCGTGAGGCTGATCAAAAGCAACGCAAGCATGGAGCCCGGCACGCGCGCAGCCCAAGCTTGCCGCTTGCCGAGTGCTTGCCAAAGTGCCATGAGCGTGATCGTCGAAGCAGAGAGAGCCAGCGCATAAATACTGACCTGGGGCAAAGCTTGAGCTTGCACGCTGAGCAAGCCGAACACATCCGCAGGCATCTTCGTAATCGGCAACCCCAGCGCATCTTTGATCTGCGTCACCAAGATGATCACCGCAATCGCGCTCGTGAAGCCCTCAATCAAAGCATCGGGCACATAGCGCATCAAGCGCCCGAGCTTGAATAGCCCCATGAGCACCATCAGCCCTCCCGCCATCATCGTGGCCAGCAGCAGCCCCATCACGCCATGCGCGAGCACGATGCCAAACACGATCACGATGAAGGCATTCGCTGGCCCGGCAATCTGCACATTGGAGCCGCCAAGCAGCGCGACAATGAGCCCGCCCGCAATCGCTGCCCACAGGCCAGAAGAAGGCGGCAGTCCAGAAGCAATCGCAATCGCCAAGGCCAGCGGCAGCGCAACGATGCCGACTGTGATGCCAGCGCTTAAGTCTTTGGCGAAGAGTGTGGCGTTGTAGCCGGGGAGTGTGTCTAGCAGGCGCGGGCGGAAAGTCATAAGCTGTGCAGTCAGCAAACTATGTGCCAAGAGGCATCAAAACTGCAATTGCGCCGGCAAGTATTTCGCCATCAGGTCTTCGTAATACGGCTTCACGTCTTTCAGCACCGGGCGATTCGGATTTTTAGAGTACAGATCGTAGGGATTGAAGCGCTGCACCCAAGGCAGCATGGCGCGGTCTTGGGCGTCGCACAAATGATCGTAATCACCCTCTTTATGCCAGCTGTAGAAGCTGTGATAGCGGATCATGTAAAGCGCCTCCATCGGCAAATGATCGCGCAGCAGGTGATACAGGTATTCATCATGCCCCCAGCTCATATGCACTTGATCGAGCCCGCAATTCGCCTTGTAAACGCCATGCTTGGTTTGCAGCTCTGCATTGCTCGCATCGGCGTTGTGCTTAAAGAACTCGCCGTAAACGATCTTCGGCGAATAAGCGCAGCCTGTAGGAAAGGTATCACCCACTACGGCCCATTGAGGCTCACCAAACAGGCAAAGCACCTTGCCTAAATCATGCACAAAGCCGGTGAGCACCATCCAATCCGGCTGGCCATCCGCGCGCATGGCTTCGGCAGTTTGCACCAAATGATCAATCTGCGGCAGCGCCGTATCAGGATCAGAATCGTCCACCAAGGTGTTGAGATAGTCCAAAGCATCCCAAGGCGTCATTCTCTGGCGCGAGAAGCTCAAGAATTCAGCCTTCTTCGCTCTCGCAAAATCATGCGTTTGATGCGTATGATTGAGCCGATAAAACTCCCGCACCCGCTGCTGCGCCTCGCTTATCTGAGGCGCAGCGTAGTTGCGATAGGCGGCTTTGTCTGTGCCTATGACCGCGCGGGTTTCGGTATTCGTTTGAGCATTCATGTCGGGCTGAATCCTTTACACAAGCGTACCGCGATTTTGTACAAATATGCAATCAGAATGCAATTTTGTACAAAACTGGATTTGAGACGCAGCCGCTTTAACGCACGCGCATACCTGGCTGCGCGCCAGCGAAAGGCTCCAAGATGTAGATGCCGGGATTGGCTTTTTCATCTTGATGCGAGCCCGCGAGCACCATGCCTTCGCTCACGCCAAACTTCATCTTGCGCGGCGCGAGATTGGCCACCATCACCGTGAGCTTGCCCACGAGCTGCTCAGGCTTGTACATGCTGGCGATGCCGGAGAAGACGTTTCTGGTTCTTCCTTCACCTACATCGAGCGTGAGGCGCAGCAGCTTGGTGGAGCCTTCCACCGATTCGCAGTTGACGATTTTTGCAATGCGCAGATCGATCTTGGCGAAGTCATCGATAGTGATAGTCTCGGCGATTACTTCACCGCCAGGCAAAGTTGATGCTACAGTTTCAATAGCTGCTTGCGCAGATTCCATGCCGGCTGGTGGCTCAAAAAGGGCTTCAAGCTGCTCTTTGGTGACGCGCTGCATGAGATGCTCGTAGTTACCGATTTGATGACCAGCTTGCAGACGTCTATCGGCGTTGTCCCAATTGAGATCACCGCATTGCAGGAAGATTTCTGCTTGCTTTGCCAATGCCGGAAGAACAGGCTTGAGGCAGGCCGTCATGACTTTGAAATAGTGTAAGCAGTCTGCACAGAACTGTGCTGCGAAATCGGCTTTGCCTTCTTTAATGAGTTTCCAAGGGGCGTGCGTATCAAAACTCAAATTGATGATGTCAGCGATTCGCATGATCTCTCGCATCGCTTTTCCATACTCGCGCGCTTCATACATCTCCTTTACTGATTGCACTAGCGCCATGGGGTTGATTCCTGCCTGAATTCGGAAATCACTATTTGGCAAGACCCCGTTTGGAATGAACTTAGCTGCGCGGCTGGCAATGTTGACAAATTTCCCAATCAAATCTGCGTTCACCCGCAACATGAAATCTTCTGCGTTGAAATCAATGTCTTCATTCTTCGCAGTCAGTTTTGCAGCCAAGTAGTAGCGCAGCCACTCTGGGTTCATGCCGAGGGAAAGATACTTCAGAGGATCAAGCCCCGTGCCACGGCTCTTGCTCATCTTCTCGCCATTGTTCACCGTGAGGAAGCCGTGAACAAACACGTTGTTTGGCGTCTTGCGTCCGCTGAATTTGAGCATCGCTGGCCAGAACAGGGTATGGAAGGTCACGATGTCTTTGCCGATGAAGTGGTATTGCTCCGTGTCTGGCGCGGCCATGTATTCATCAAAGCTGCGCGTGTCGCCATGTTTGGCTTTGGGGCCGCCTTTATCGAACCAGTTTTTGAGCGAAGCAACGTAGCCCACCGGGGCATCAAGCCACACGTAGAAGTATTTGCCCGGCGCATCGGGAATTTCAATGCCGAAGTAGGGGGCATCGCGGCTGATGTCCCAATCGCCTAGGCCTTCGCTCTTTGTCCCATCGGGGTTGGTGCGTACGCTGAACCATTCTTTGATTTTGTTGGCTACGTCGGGCTGGAGCCTCGGCTTGCCGTTCTCATCTTGTCCTTGCGTCCAGTTCTCCAGAAACTCGACGCAACGCGGGTCAGAGAGTTTGAAGAAGAAATGCTCGGAATTGCGCAGCTCGGGCTTCGCGCCGGAAAGCGCGGAGTAGGGGTTGATGAGATCAGTGGGCGCATACACGGCACCGCAGTTTTCGCAGTTGTCGCCATACTGATCTTTGGTGTGGCATTTGGGGCATTCGCCTTTGATGTAGCGATCCGGCAAAAACATATTCTTCTCAGGATCGAAGAAT
>JAAFJC010000014.1 GCA_013297925.1 Comamonadaceae bacterium | reverse complement strand
TGAACGAGTATGGCTTCATCGAAACGCCATATCGCCGCGTGATCGACAGCAAGGTGACCAATCAGATTGATTACCTCTCGGCCATCGAAGAAGGCAAATACGTGATCGCTCAGGCGAACACCGTGCTGGATAAAGACGGCAAGCTCACTGGCGAGCTGATCTCTGCCCGTGACAAGGGTGAATCTGTGCTCGTGGGCGCAGAAGTCATCCAATACATGGATGTGTCGCCTGCCCAGATCGTCTCTGTGGCTGCTTCTCTCGTGCCCTTCCTTGAGCACGATGATGCGAACCGCGCGCTGATGGGCGCGAACATGCAGCGTCAAGCGGTGCCTGTGCTGCGCCCAGAAAAAGCCTTTGTGGGCACGGGCATTGAGCGCGTGGCTGCGGTGGACTCTGGCACGGTCGTCACGGCCAATCGCGGCGGTGTGGTCGATTACGTCGATGCCAGCCGTATCGTGGTGCGTGTGGATGACAAAGAGGCGGTGGCTGGTGAAGTCGGTGTGGATATCTACAACCTGATCCAGTATCAACGCTCCAACCAAAACACCAATATCCACCAGCGCCCCATCGTTAAGCGTGGCGACAAGATCGCTAAAGGCGACGTGGTGGCTGATGGTGCATCGACTGACTTGGGCGAACTCGCCTTGGGTCAAAACATGCTCGTGGCCTTCATGCCTTGGAACGGTTACAACTTCGAAGATTCGATCTTGATCAGTGAGCGCGTGGTGTCGGAAGACCGCTACACCTCGATCCATATCGAAGAGCTCGTGGTGATGGCGCGTGATACCAAGCTGGGCTCGGAAGAGATCACCCGCGATATTCCAAACCTCTCTGAGCAGCAGCTCAACCGTTTGGATGAATCCGGCATCATCTACGTGGGCGCAGAAGTGCAGCCCGGCGACACACTGGTCGGCAAGGTCACGCCAAAAGGCGAGACGACGCTCACGCCTGAAGAGAAGCTGCTCCGCGCCATCTTCGGCGAGAAAGCCAGCGATGTGAAAGACACATCTCTGCGCGTGGATCAGGGCTCGCAAGGCACTGTGATTGATGTGCAGGTCTTCACCCGTGAAGGCATCGTGCGCGACAAGCGTGCGCAGCAGATCATTGATGATGAACTCAAGCGCTTCCGCCTCGATCTGAACGATCAGCTCCGCATTGTGGAAGCCGATGCGTTTGATCGTATTGAAAAGCTCTTGCACGGCAAGATCGCCAATGGCGGCCCTCAGAAGCTGGCCAAAGGCACGAAGATCGACAAGGCCTACATGGCTTCGGTGGAGAAATACCACTGGTTCGACATTCGCCCTGCCGATGAAGAAGTGGCCGCTCAGCTCGAATCCATCAAGAACGCGATTGAGCAGCAGCGCCACAGCTTCGACCTGGCTTTTGAAGAAAAGCGCAAAAAACTCACGCAAGGCGACGAGTTGCCAGCAGGCGTGCTCAAGATGGTCAAGGTTTATTTGGCTGTGAAGCGCCGCTTGCAGCCCGGTGACAAGATGGCCGGCCGTCACGGTAACAAGGGCGTGGTGTCAAAAATAGTGCCCGTGGAAGACATGCCTTATATGGCAGACGGCACACCATGCGACATCGTGCTCAACCCGCTGGGCGTGCCATCGCGCATGAACGTCGGTCAGGTGCTTGAAGTGCACTTGGGCTGGGCTGGCAAAGGCATTGGCCAACGCATTGGCGACATGCTGCAAGCCGAAGCCAAATCGGCTGAGCTGCGCAAGTACATGGAAGCTTTCTACAACGCCTCTGGCCGCAAGGAAGATCTCTCCAAGCTGTCTGATGAGAACGTGCAAGAAATGGCACGCAATCTATCTAGCGGCGCAACGTTTGCTACTCCCGTGTTCGACGGCGCAGCCGAAGAAGAAATCCGCGCGATGCTCAAGCTGGCTTACCCAGAAGACATCGCAACGAAAAAAGGCTTGACCGACACCCGCACGCAGGCCTATCTGTCTGATGGCCGCACTGGCGAGCGCTTTGAGCGCCCCACCACCGTGGGCTATATGCACGTCTTGAAGTTGCACCACTTGGTGGACGACAAGATGCACGCTCGCTCTACCGGCCCTTACAGCTTGGTCACTCAGCAACCGCTGGGAGGCAAGGCACAGTTTGGTGGCCAGCGTTTCGGCGAGATGGAAGTGTGGGCACTCAAGGCCTATGGCGCTTCCTACACACTGCAAGAGATGTTGACTGTCAAGTCCGACGACGTGCAAGGCCGTACCAAGGTGTACGAGAGCATCGTCAAGGGCGAGCACACCATCCAGGCGGGCATGCCTGAGTCGTTCAACGTCTTGGTCAAAGAGATTCGCTCTTTGGGCATTGACATTGAACTTGAGCGCAACTAATCAAGGAAGGACAGTCAAATGAAATCATTGCTCGACCTGTTCAAACAGTTCACCCCCGATGAGCATTTCGATGCCATCCGTATCGGCATTGCTTCGCCTGAGAAGATCCGCAGCTGGTCTTTCGGTGAAGTGAAGAAACCCGAGACGATCAACTACCGCACCTTCAAGCCCGAGCGTGACGGCCTGTTTTGCGCCAAGATCTTCGGCCCTATCAAGGATTACGAATGCTTGTGCGGCAAATACAAGCGCCTCAAGCACCGTGGCGTGATTTGCGAAAAGTGCGGCGTGGAAGTCACGCAAGCCAAAGTGCGCCGCGAGCGCATGGGTCATATCGATCTGGCTGCACCTTGTGCCCACATCTGGTTCCTCAAATCCCTGCCATCGCGCTTGGGTTTGGTGCTGGACATGACGCTGCGCGATATCGAGCGCGTGCTGTACTTCGAAGCATACGTGGTGACTGATCCCGGCATGACACCGCTGAAGAAATTCAGCATCATGACGGAAGATGATTACGATGCCAAAGTCAAAGAGTACGGCGATGAATTCCAAGCCAAAATGGGCGCGGAAGGCATCAAAGAACTGTTGGCTGGCTTGGAGCTGGATGTTGAAATCGAAAAACTGCGCAATGATTTGACCGGCTCTGAGATCAAGATCAAGAAGAATGCCAAGCGCCTCAAAGTGATCGAAGCGTTCAAGAAATCAGGCATGAAGCCTGAGTGGATGATCTTGGAAGTGCTGCCTGTGCTGCCGCCAGATCTGCGCCCACTCGTGCCGCTCGATGGTGGCCGTTTCGCTACGTCTGATCTGAACGATCTGTATCGCCGCGTGATCAACCGCAACAGCCGCTTGCGCCGCCTGCTCGAACTCAAAGCGCCCGAGATCATCGCGCGCAACGAGAAGCGCATGCTGCAAGAGTCGGTGGACAGCCTGCTGGATAACGGCCGTCGTGGCAAAGCCATGACGGGCGCGAATAAGCGTGCTCTCAAATCTTTGGCAGACATGATCAAAGGCAAGAGCGGCCGTTTCCGCCAGAACTTGCTGGGCAAGCGGGTGGATTACTCCGGTCGCTCTGTGATCACCGTGGGCCCAACGCTCAAGCTGCATCAGTGCGGCTTGCCCAAGCTGATGGCTCTGGAATTGTTCAAGCCTTTCATCTTTGCGCAATTGGAAGCGCGTGGCATTGCCACCACCATCAAGGCTGCGAAGAAAGAAGTCGAGAGCGGCACGCCCGTCGTTTGGGATATCTTGGAAGAAGTGATTCGCGAGCATCCTGTGCTCCTGAACCGCGCGCCTACGCTTCACCGCCTCGGCATTCAAGCGTTTGAGCCCATCCTGATCGAAGGCAAGGCCATCCAGTTGCACCCGCTCGTTTGCTCCGCGTTCAACGCTGACTTCGATGGTGACCAAATGGCTGTGCACATTCCGCTGTCGGTGGAAGCGCAGATGGAATGCCGTACCTTGATGCTCGCATCGAATAACGTGCTCTTCCCTGCTTCTGGTGAGCCCTCCATCGTTCCGTCGCAAGACGTGGTGTTGGGCTTGTATTACGCCACCCGCGAGCGCATCAATGGCAAAGGCGAAGGCATGACCTTCACCGATTTGTCGGAGTTGCAACGCGCGCTGGACGCTGGCGCTGTGGAAATCACCTCGCGCATCAATGTGCGTTTGGTGGAGTTCACCAAAGACAAAGCCACTGGCGAATTCAGCTCTGCTGTGAAGTTCCGCTCCACCACCGTGGGCCGTGCTTTGCTCTCTGAAATCTTGCCCAAGGGCTTGCCGTTTGAGAACATCGACAAATCGCTCAAGAAGAAAGAAATTTCTCGCTTGATCAACACGTCGTTCCGTAAGTGCGGCTTGAAAGAGACCGTGGTGTTTGCCGACAAGCTGCTGCAAAGCGGCTTCCGTTTGGCCACACGTGCCGGTATCTCGATTGCGATTGATGACATGCTTGTGCCGAAAGAGAAGCAATCCATCATCACGCGCGCTGAGACCGAAGTGAAAGAGATCGCCAACCAATACGCATCAGGTTTGGTCACAGCAGGCGAGCGCTACAACAAGGTCGTGGATATCTGGGGCAAAGCTGGAGACGAAGTCTCTAAGGTGATGTATGCCCAGCTCTCCAAGGAAGAGACCACGGATCGCCACGGCAAGAAAGTGATGCAAGAGTCGTTTAACTCCATCTACATGATGGCTGACTCTGGCGCGCGCGGCTCTGCGGCTCAGATTCGTCAGGTGGCGGGTATGCGCGGTTTGATGGCCAAGCCTGATGGCTCGATCATCGAAACGCCAATTACCGCCAACTTCCGCGAAGGCCTCAATGTGTTGGAGTACTTCATCTCCACCCACGGTGCGCGTAAAGGCTTGGCCGATACCGCATTGAAGACAGCGAACTCTGGCTATCTCACCCGCCGCTTGGTGGATGTGACGCAAGATCTGGTGGTGATTGAGGATGACTGCGGCACGCAAAACGGCCAAGTCATGCGCGCTATCGTTGAAGGCGGCGAAACCATCGAATCCCTGCGCGACCGTATTCTCGGCCGCACCGTGATCGACGATGTGATTCACCCTGAAACGCGCGCTGTGCTCGTGCCCGCTGGCAAGCTCCTCGAAGAAGACGAGATCGACATGATCGAAGCTTCGGGTGTGGATGAAGTCAAAGTGCGCACCGTGCTCAATTGCGAAACGCGCTTTGGCCTCTGCGCCAAGTGCTATGGCCGCGATCTGGGCCGTGGTGGTTTGATCAACATGGGCGAGGCGGTCGGTGTGATCGCAGCTCAGTCGATCGGCGAGCCCGGCACACAGCTGACGATGCGTACCTTCCACATCGGTGGTGCGGCATCGCGCGCAGCAGTGGCATCCAGCGTGGAAGCCAAGAGCGCAGGCTCGATTGGCTTTAACAGCACGATGCGCTATGTGAGCAATCGCAAAGGCGAGCTGGTGGTGATTTCTCGCTCGGGCGAGATCATCATCGCGGATGACAATGGCCGCGAGCGCGAGCGCCACAAAGTGCCTTATGGCGCGGTGTTGGCTGTCAAAGCGGATGAGTCGATCAAAGCCGGCAAGATTCTCGCCAACTGGGATCCACTCACACGCCCTGTGATCACTGAGTTTGCCGGTAAAGCCAAATTCGAGAATGTCGAAGAAGGCCTCACCGTGGCCAAGCAGGTGGATGAAGTCACAGGCTTGTCCACCTTGGTTGTGATCGATCCGAAGCGCCGTGGCGCAACGAAAGTCGTTCGCCCACAGGTGAAGCTGATCGATGCCGCAGGCAAAGAAGTCAAGATCCCCGGCACCGATCACTCGGTGACGATTGGCTTCCAAGTTGGCGCGCTGATTCAGGTGCGTGATGGCCAAGACGTGGGTCCAGGCGAGGTGCTCGCGCGTATTCCGGTCGAAGGCCAGAAGACGCGTGATATTACCGGCGGCTTGCCACGTGTGGCCGAGCTGTTTGAAGCCCGTTCACCGAAAGACAAAGGCATTTTGGCTGAGATGACCGGCACGATCTCCTTTGGTAAAGAAACCAAAGGCAAGATTCGCTTGCAGATCACCGATCCAGAAGGCAAGGTCTGGGAAGAGCTGATTCCGAAAGAGAAGAATCTCTTGGTGCACGAAGGCCAAGTGGTCAACAAAGGCGAAAACGTGGTGGACGGCCCAGCCGATCCGCAAGACATTCTCCGCTTGTTGGGCATGGAAGAACTCGCGCGCTACATCGTGGACGAAGTGCAAGATGTGTATCGCTTGCAAGGCGTGAAGATCAACGACAAGCACATCGAGACGATCGTTCGTCAGATGTTGCGCCGTGTGGTGATCGACAACGTGGGCGATTCCAAATACATCGCTGGTGAGCAAGTGGAGCGCTCTGAGCTGCTTGACACCAATGATGCATTGCGCGCCGATGGCAAGATCCCTGCAACCTTCACGAACCTTTTGCTCGGTATCACCAAGGCATCACTCTCCACCGATTCCTTCATCTCTGCGGCCTCCTTCCAGGAAACCACCCGCGTGCTCACCGAGGCTGCCATCATGGGCAAGCGCGACGAGTTGCGTGGCCTGAAAGAAAACGTGATCGTCGGCCGCCTCGTGCCAGCCGGCACAGGCATGGCCTATCACAAGGCTCGCAAAGTCAAAGAAGCCATGGACGACGCCGAGCGCCGCGCCATTGCGGATGCGGAAGCAGCTGAGTTAGCTGGCGATACTGCTGCGGAGACTTCTGAAGCTGCATAAGCTTTAGTGATCTCTTGATCAATAGCGACTTGGGGAAACTCAAGTCGCTATCTTTTTGATAGCTTCTCGCGCAGATTTTATGCCGGCGATGTGGCTTTTTGCTTTCAATCTTTGGTGTGCCTGCGTTGTTGGCGCGCTGTGGCCTGTGATCGGCGTATGCGTCACAGCTTCATGGTCTACCTCGGGAGTTAGGCGACACTCGTCGCCTGAAACGATGGCGTAAACGCTATGCGTTTACTCACCCTGCATCCAACAAATCGGCCATGCCACATACGCCGATCACAGGCCAAGGTAGGGGAGGCAAGTTCCAATCTCAGCGCGCAAAGATTGTTGGGTATAGCCACAGTGGCCGCTGTATTTGGCGAGACATATTCAGCACTCGAAATGCTTATCGACTCGATATCTTCGAGGCAATCAACCGGTATTACGCAACCCAGCAGCAATCCCGTTGATGCTGATATGAATACCGCGCTGCACTTTTTCGTCTAAGTCCTCGGGCTTCTTGCCAGCGCGGAAGCGGCGAATCAGCTCGACTTGTAGGTGATGCAGCGGATCGATGTAAGGGAAGCGGTGCTGAATGCTTCGAGCCAGGGCTGCATTGCTAGCCAAGCGTTTGCCTTCGCCGGTAATCAATTGCAAGGCCTTGGTGGTGCGTTGCCATTCGGCTTCAATCTCGGCCAAGATCTTTTTGCGCAGCTTGCTATCTGGCACGAGCTCGGCATAACGGGCTGAGAGCGAGAGGTCGCTCTTGGCGAGCACCATGTCCATGTTGGAGAGCAGGGTGCGGAAGAAGGGCCAGTCGCGGTACATTTTTTGTAGCAGCTTGCGCCGATTTTCTGCCGGCTGTGAGCCATTTTCATTCAGAAAGTGCTCAACGGCTGAGCCGAAGCCATACCAGCCCGGCAACGTGGCGCGGCATTGGCCCCAGCTGAAGCCCCACGGAATCGCGCGCAGGTCTTCAATGTGTTGTGTAGCTTTTCGTGATGCTGGGCGAGAGCCGATGTTGAGGCCAGCGATTTCGCGCAGTGGTGTAGCGGCGAAGAAGTAATCGGTGAAACCAGGCGTTTCGTAAACCAGTGAGCGATAGGCCTGCATGGAGCGCTCTGACAGAGCTTGCGCCGCGTCCACAAAGCTTGATGGCGCAGCTTTGGTTGGCGTGAGCATCGTGGCTTCTAGCGTGGCGGCCACCAAGGTTTCTAAATTGCGGCGCCCAATTTCTGGGTTGGCGTATTTGGAGGCGATCACCTCGCCTTGCTCGGTGACGCGGATTTGGCCGCGCACGGTGCCGGGTGGCTGAGCAAGGATGGCTTGGTAGCTTGGGCCACCGCCGCGCCCTACCGTGCCGCCACGGCCATGGAACATGCGCAGGGTGATGCCGTGGGAGCCTTTGAGCTCATCAAACAACTCGACCAAGGCCATCTCGGCGCGATAGAGCTCCCAGTTGCTGGTGAAAATGCCGCCGTCTTTGTTGCTGTCAGAATAGCCGAGCATGATGTCTTGCTCGGGTGAATCGGCCAGCGCCCCTTCTTTGGATGAGCGTTTAACCATGGCCGCTATGCCGGGCAGGGCGTAAAACTCGCGCATGATCGGCGCGGCGCTTTGTAGATCGGCAATGGTTTCAAACAGCGGCACGACGATCAGCTCGGCCGTCGCATCTTCAGCCAAAATGCCGCGCATGAGACCCGTTTCTTTTTGCAGCAGCAGTACTTCGAGCAAATCGCTCACGCTCTCGGTGTGGCTGATGATGTAGTGCAGGATGGCAGGCGAGCCGTAACGCTGGCGCGCGCGTTTGGCGGCCTCAAAAATGGCGAGCTCGCTGCGGGCGTGTTCGCTGTATTCGAAGTTGACCACGCGCAGGGGGCGAGCATCGCTAAGCAGCTTAATGAGCAAGGTGCGTTTGGCGGCTTCATCGAGCGATGAATAGTTGGCCTGGATCCTCGCCGTGGCCAACAGCTCGCTCACCACTTCTTCATGCTTATCTGAGCTCTGCCGCAAATCAATCGTGGCCAAATGGAAGCCAAAGACTTGCACCGCGCGGATCAAGGCTGCGAGGCGCATGCCAACGAGATGCGCGCCATTGGTGGCATTGAGTGATGCTTCAATCGTGCGCAGATCGACCAAAAATTCTTCGCTGCTTCGGTAGGGGTTTTGCGGCGCAGCGGCATGGCGGGCGGCTTCTGTGCCGGTGAGCTCTTGCAGCGTGGCAGCTAAGCGGGCATACATGCCGATCAGGGCGCGGCGATAGGGCTCGTCTTTGCGGTGTTCGCTCGAATCTGGGCTGCGGTCAGCTAAGGCTTGCATTTCGGGGGTGACGCCCACCAGCATGAGCGAGGTGGAGAGCTCAGCGCCCAAGAAATGCACTTCGCGCAGATGGTGGCGCAATACCGTCTCGCTTTGGCGGCGCAGGGCGAGCTCGAGCGTGGCGGCGGTCACATTCGGGTTGCCATCGCGATCCCCGCCGATCCAGTTGCCCATGCGGAAGAAGGCTTCATCGATCTTGCCCACGCGCTCTTCCACGTCTTCATACAGGCTCGGAATCTCTTTGAGGAAGGTGGCTTCAAAGTAGGAGAGGGCGTTTTCAATCTCATCGGCCACTTGCAGCTTGGTGTAACGCAAGAGGCGCGTTTGCCACAGTTGCGTCACTCGGGCGCGCAGTTGCATCTCTAAAGTTGATTTATCACGCGCTATTAAATCAGGAGCATCTCGCGCAGATAATATGCCGGCGATTGCCCTCTCTGCATCCAAAATGCTCTTGCGCTGCACTTCGGTGGGGTGCGCCGTGAGCACCGGGGAGATAAAGGCGGATTTCAGCACTTTAGCGATGCTCTTGGGCGTGTGGCCGCTGGCGCGCAGGCGGGCAAAGGCGGCATCCAGGCTGCCGTCTTGCACGTCACCACGCCGCTCATGGATCGCGCGGCGGCGGATGTGGTGGCGGTCTTCAGCAAGGTTGGCCAGATGGCTGAAGTAAGTGAACGCACGAATCACGCTCACGGTTTGCTCGTTGGAGAGGGATTTGAGCAGCTTCTTCAAATCACTGTCGGCTTGGCGGTCGGCATGGCGGCGGTAGGCCACGGAGAGTTTGCGCACTTTTTCCACGATCTCATAGACCGCCGCGCCCTCCTGTTCACGGATCACATCGCCCAAAATACGGCCAAGCAGACGAATATCGTCGATCAAGGGGCGGTCTTTGTCTTTTTTGGAGTCGGCGATGGGTGCGGCAAGGTGCGTAGTCATAGCCAGCATGCTAGCATCGTCACCATGGCATTCATTACAAAACGGTTACGCCGTTTGATGACTCTTGGTCATGCCGCCAAACGCTAGATTTCATGAAGATTCGTATCGCCACCCGTGAGAGCCGGCTTGCCCTGTGGCAGGCTGAGCATGTGCAAGCTTGTTTGCAGAAACTAGGCCACAGCGTGCAGCTCGTGCCGATGACGACGCGCGGCGACCAGATTTTGGATCGCACGCTCTCCAAAGTAGGTGGAAAAGGCCTGTTTGTGAAGGAGCTGGAGCTGGCTTTGCAAGAGGATCGGGCAGACATTGCCGTGCATAGCCTGAAAGATGTGCCGATGCAGTTGGGCGTAGAGTTTGAGCTCGCTTGCGTGATGGAGCGGGAAGATCCGCGTGATGCTTTGGTGTCTCCCAAATACAGCAACGTGGCCGATTTACCGCAAGGCAGTGTGGTCGGCACTTCCAGCTTGCGGCGCATGGTGCTCCTGCAAGCCCTGCGGCCAGATCTGAAAATCGAGCCATTACGAGGCAATTTGGATACGCGTTTGCGTAAGCTTGATGAGGGGCAATATGCCGCCATCGTGCTCGCGGCTGCCGGTTTGAAGCGGCTGGGCTTGGCTGATCGGATCGTGCAGACTTTTGAGCCGGAGCAGATGCTGCCGGCTGCCGGGCAGGGCGCCTTGGGGATTGAAACTTTGGCCGACCGCGCTGATCTGCGAGAGGCGCTTGCACCGCTGGCCCATTTACCGACTTGGCTAGCTGTGAGCGCGGAGCGGGAAGTCAGCCGCAGCATGGGCGGCAGCTGCTCGATGCCACTGGCGGCATTTGCTATTTGGAATGGCAAAGCTTTGCAGTTGCGCGCAGCTTGGGGCGAGCCTGAGAGCAAGCTTGACGACACCACGGCACTGGCTAGAGCACAATGCAGCGCAGCAGTGACGACACATGAGGCTGCTAGACAATTGGGCAAGCAAGCAGCGGCTCAATTGGTGTCTGGTGGAGCAAGAATCTTGGAGTGAACTATGGCGCGATTGATCGTTACACGGCCCGCAGAACAAGCCAGCGCTTGGCTGCAAGTGCTGCGCAACCGGGGGCATGAAGCAGTTGCGCTGCCCCTGATCGAGATTGCCCCGGTCGATTCAGAAGACGATGCACAGGCGCTGGAGCTGGCTTGGGCCCGGCTGGAAAGTTTTGATGTTTTAATGTTTGTGAGCAGCTCGGCAGCCCAAGCTTTTTTTAAACCCAAACAGTTCAATGCCGTCATATTCGATGCACAGCGCGGCATTGATCTGGTTGTGAACAAATATCCCAAAATTCGCTTATGGGCAACGGGGCAAGGCACGGTTGCCAGCCTGCTCAGTTTGGGAATTCCGGAAGATCGTATCGATGCACCTGCCGCCCAGGCGGGGCAATTTGACTCAGAGACCCTATGGGCTTTGGTGCAGAAGCAGATGCATGTTGGCTCGCGAGTACTCATCTTGCGGGGCCGAGATATGGGCGTGTTTGACAGCAGCCGAGATTGGTTAGCGCAGCAGATTGAATCCAGCGGCGGTGTGGCGCAGAAATTGGTGGTGTACCAGAGGCGAGCGCCGCAATGGGGTGTGGCGCAGATCGCGCAATGTCGTGCATGGCTGCGCGATGGCAGTATCTGGCTACTCAGCAGCACGCAAGCTTTGCGCAATTTGCCTGCTACTTTGGATGCAAGCCAAGGCATTTGCATTTGCACGCATGAGCGGATCTCGCAAGCGGCCAAGGCGAGAGGCTTCTCTGTTGTTTGCACGTCACGCCCCACACTGCAGGATGTGGTGGCATCGATAAAATCACTCGGATGAATGAGACTCCTGTCGATACGCCCGCAGCAACACCTGTTGCAAACGATTCGGCACGTGCGGCAGAGCAAGCCAAATCTACAACACCTGTTGCACCTGTATCGCGCAGCACTCTCTTTTTCATAGCGCTTAGCGCAGTGTCTTTGGCTCTTAGTGGTAGCTTATGGCTCAAACTCTCCAACATACAAGAAGCGCTTGCCCGGCAAAGTGCAGATTCAACGGCAGCTTCCGTTGAAGGGCGTACGCTGGCTAAATCTGCCAGCGAAGCTGTGAAAGAAGTGGCCTCCAAGCAGGCGCTGCAAGAGATGAAGCTTGCAGAAGTGGCCATGCAGCGCGGCCAGCTGGACGAGCTGATGCAAAGCCTCTCACGCTCTCGCGATGAAAATTTAGTGGTCGATCTCGATTCGGCGATTCGTCTCGCGCAGCAGCAGGCTAATCTCACCGGCAGCTTGGAGCCGCTCTTGGCCGCGCTGCGCACCGCTGAACAACGCGTGAACCGCTCCGCTCAACCTCGCCTTGCTCCCTTGCAGCGCTCTATCGCCAAAGACATAGATCGTGTGAAGTCAGCGAATGTTGCTGACACACCAAGTTTGCTGATCAAGCTGGATGAGTTGGTGCGTTTGGTGGACGATATGCCTTTGGCCAATGCTGTTGCTACGGCCTCCAAGCCAACCCTCAGTACACAACCCACGCGAACTGTGGCTAAAGACACACCCACATCGGCTCAAGGCACAGGTTTGCTCAGTGCTGCGCCTTCTTGGCTGAAAAGCCTGGTGGGCGCCGTGCGCGAGGAGGCGCGTGCCCTTGTGCGCGTAAGTAGGATCGATACACCCGAGGCGGCTTTGCTATCGCCTGAGCAAAGTTTTTTTGCCCGAGAAAATTTAAAACTCAAACTGCTTAATGCGCGCCTTGGCTTGCTCTCACGCCAGTTTGAGAGCGTTCGTAGTGATCTGGCGGGTGCCGCCAAGCTCACCACGCTTTACTTTGATGGCAGCTCGAGAAGCGTGCAGCAATCAAGCGGCTTACTCACTCAAATCCAAACGCAAATCAAAAGCGCAGAGCAGCCGCGTATTGACGACACGCTGGCTGCACTGGCAACCTTGTCAGCTTCAACGGCGCAGGGTAAATGATGCGCTTTGCCTTATGGCTTCTCGCGATTTTTGCAACCGCAGTTGGCGTCGCACTGTTTGCGACGCGTTCCACGGGTACCGTTACACTTTTTTGGCCACCCTATCGCATTGATCTCTCGCTGAATCTGGTGCTGCTCTTGCTTGGTGGTCTGTTTGTATTGCTGTACTTGGCTGCGCGCGCCTTCAGTGCGCTGGCTGATTTACCCGCGCAAGCCAAGGCATGGCGCGCCAGTCAGCGCCAAAGCGCGATGCATGCCGAGTTGCGTGATGCGATGGCGCATTTGCTCTCGGGTCGCTTTGCTCGTGCGAAAAAGCAGGCACTGCTCGCGCATCAACATGCCCTTGCGCTCTCTGACGATGCCGCGCAAAAGCAGCATGGCTTAGAAGTGCAATCGATGGCACTGTTGATTGCTGCAGAGTCTGCGCAATCCTTGCAAGATGCGCCTGAGCGTGAGCGATTGGTGCAAGCTGCGCTGGATGTGCCCCTGCCCAAAAGCGCACAACATTTCAAAGAAGGCGCTACGCTGCGCAGTGCCCGCTGGATGCTCGATGAGCATGACCCCTCCACTTCGCTCAAGCGCCTGGCCACGCTCTCTCAAGGTGCGCAACGGCGCACGCTTAGCTTGCGTCTAAAGCTGCGCGCTTTGCAGCAAGCGCGCCAGCAAACTGAGGCTTTAGAGACTGCTCGCTTACTTGCCAAGCATGGCGGCTTCTCATTGCAGGCCGCGCAAAGCATCATCCGCAGCTTAAGTATCAGCAGTTTGAGTGAAGCTCACGACGCTGATCAGCTCACGCGCGCTTGGGAAGCGCTTACAGATGCCGAGCGCCTACAGCCTGAAGTGGCTACGCATGCTGCGATGCGCTTGGTCAATCTTTCAGCAAGCTCACCCGACGCGCTGGAGCTGCATGAGAGAGCTCGAGCTTGGCTAGAGCCGATATGGCAACGCTATCCACAGTTGCCAGAATCTGCGCAAATCCGCGTAGTGCGAGCGTTGGAGGCGAGTTTTTCATCCGATGGGGCCGCTGTGGATCATGCTTGGCTTGCAAAAATCGAAACGGCGCAACGCCAGTTGCCACATGACACGCGACTGCAATACCTCGCTGGCATGGCCTGCCTGCATCGCCAGCTCTGGGGCAAGGCGCAGCAATTGCTCTCTGGTTGCGCTGCGCATTTGGGCGATGAAAATTTAAAGCGCAGCGCTTGGCGCAATCTTGCTTATCTCGCTGAGCAGCGTGGCGATGAGGTGGCCTCGCTGGCTGCTTGGAAGAAAGCAGCCCACTGAGCGGAAAGCGAATACAAAGAGTTTATGGAACATTCCTCTTGGCTGATTAATTCACTCGTCTTTTTGGCCGCTGCAGTTGCCGCCGTGCCGATTGCTAAAGCGCTGGGCTTGGGCTCGATCATTGGCTATCTCGCAGCTGGCATCATCATCGGCCCGTGGGGATTGGGGCTGGTGAGCGATGTAGAGAGCATCTTGCACTTCGCAGAATTTGGCGTGGTTCTGATGCTGTTTCTCGTGGGCTTGGAGCTGGAGCCGCGCCGCTTGTGGGAGATGCGCCGACCAATTTTTGGCTGGGGTTCGGCGCAGGTCCTAGCTTGTAGCGCTATTTTATTCATAGCATTTAGCGCAGCATTTATGCCGGCCATATCGGTTTTTGGTTTGAGCATGTCATGGAAAGTGGCATTGGTGGCATCGCTGGGCTTGGCGCTTTCGTCCACCGCGATTGCGCTTCAAGTACTCGGTGAGCGCAATCAATTGCCCACCACGGGTGGTCAATCAGCATTCTCAATCCTGCTGTTCCAAGACGTGGCGGCGATTCCCATTCTTGCCTTGCTGCCCCTGCTTGCTGTCTCCAGCGCTGCAGGCGGTGGCAATGCTTGGCTGGAAGCGGGTAAGGCCATTGGCGTGATCGCAGCGATCATCATTGGTGGTCGTCTGCTACTTCGCAAAGCCCTGCGCTGGATCGCTGGCAGCAAAACGCCAGAGATTTTCACCGCCGCTGCGCTCTTGCTTGTGGTGGCGATCGCAGCGCTGATGCAGTTCGTTGGCCTCTCGATGGCACTGGGCGCGTTCCTTGCTGGTGTGTTGCTCGCAGAGAGCGAATACCGGCGCGAGCTTGAAACAGATATTGAACCCTTCAAAGGCCTGCTGCTCGGCTTGTTCTTCATGGCGGTGGGCATGAGCATTGATTTCGGCGTGCTGATGAAGTTTCCGTTGCTCATGGCTGCGCTGGTGATCGCTTTCATGGCGCTCAAAGCCGCTGTGATTTATGGTTTGGCCAGGCTCATGGGCTTGCCTTATCAAGAGCGCCCGCTGTTCACACTCATGCTGGCTCAGGGAGGTGAGTTTGCATTTGTCGTTTTTCAGCAAGCCATCGGCCTAAAGATCTTTGATGCACAAACCGGCTCGCTGCTCGTGGGGGCAGTAGCGCTATCGATGCTGCTTTCGCCTCTGCTCTTGGTGTTGATCGATAAGTTATTGATGCCGCGCTTTGCCAATTGCGGCAAGCCTGATGTGGCCGAGATTAGCGAAGAGCAGCATGCGCCGATCATCGTGGCAGGCATTGGCCGCTATGGCCAAATCATCCTGCGCGTGCTCGCTGCCTCAGGCTACAAAGCCACCGTGCTTGATCACGATCCGGAGCAGGTACAAGGCTTGATGCGCTTTGGTTATCGCGCTTTTTATGGCGATGCCACGCGCCTTGATCTGCTGCGCACAGCAGGAGCCGCTACAGCGAAAGTTCTGGTCGTGGCCGTGGACAGTGTTGAGCAGAGCCTAGAAATCGTAGATATTTGCAAAGAGCATTTTCCTCAGCTTGCACTGATTGTTCGCGCTCGCAATGTACAGCACTACTACGAACTGCGTTCGCGTGGTGTGACACTGATTCAGCGAGAGACCTTTGAATCTGCTTTGCTTTCTGCAGAAGACACGCTGCAAGCGTTGGGGCTAACACCCTACGACGCGCATGTCACCGCGCAGCGCTTTCGCAGCCACAACCTGGCTCAAATCGAAACCGCTTGGCCGCACCACAAAGACGAAGAGCGCTTGATCAGCATAGCCAAAGCGGGGCGGCAGCAACTGGAGGAGCTGATGGCGCAAGAGCGCGAAGTCACGATGCTGGGCGCTGACGCAATAGCCCATCCACCCGTTCAGAAATAAACACGTCAACGGCTTGCTGATAGTGTCCGCATATCCGTTTCATAACCCTTGAGCACTTTCACAGCGTTGGCGCGTTGAGCAGCTGTGGTGCTGGCATGCACATTGGCAAAGCTTTGGCAGGCCTGTTGAGTCAAGCGCTGCGAATAGGCTCGGTAGGCTAGATCAGGCGATTCCCATGCGCGCTGAATATAGGAGCGAATGGCTTGCTGGCTGTTTTGCGAATTTGCTTTCGTCACTGCTAGGTTAGTCAAAATATCGATCAGCTCTTGCTGGCGTCGCTGCCGTTCTTTGAGAGAAAACGCCGCATCAAAGGCAGAGCTATTGACTTCTTTCTTCACAGCTGCAATCTGAGCTTCTTCGAGTTTCCCGTAGATCATCTCACTTCGGTCAACCGCTTGTTTGACGCGTTTGGCTTCAATACTGGCTGCGCTCCCCTTGATGTAGTTTCGACTGAATTCATCCGCATTTTTTGCATACTTGCGCTTCAAATGTGCGATCTGCTCAGTCGTGAGGGTGGGAGCCATGTCTGCCAGGTATGGCAAGGCTTGGTTCGTGATGTTGTCAATCAATCCACGGCCTTGGCTGTACAAAGCACAAGCTTGCTGCAGGCTCACCTCACCCGGCATGAGTTGAGCCGCTTGCGAGAGCAGCTGAGCTGTTTTGGGCAGCTCATTGCTGCGGTGCCAGGCAAACAATTTGCTGAGCTCCTCGCGCACGATGGGTGTTTGCTGCTCATTAAAATCAAAATAACCATCCAGCCACCAATAGCTCAGGTCGGGCGCTTGGTTGTAAGCCAGTTTGATGGCACTGCATGCAGAAAGTAGCGATACCGCGATAATCAGCACAGCGAGACGGAAAACAGACATGAATTTAGACATCGTGATCATGGCAGCGGGTAAAGGCACCCGCATGAAAAGTAAACTGCCCAAAGTGTTGCACAAGCTGGCTGGCCGTGCGTTGCTCGGGCATGTATTGTTGACCGCAAGGCAACTGAATCCTCGGCGGGTGATCCTGATCACCGGGCACGGCGCTCCTGAAGTGATAGCGTATTGCACAGATTTTATGCCGGCAGATGGTGGGTTTTCAATAAAAAATGTACACCAAGAACCCCAATTGGGCACGGGTCATGCCGTGCAGCAGGCCGTGCCTGAATTGGGCGATGATGGCATCACCTTGGTGCTCTCGGGTGATGTACCCCTGACGCAAGCCGATACGCTGCAGGCGCTGATCTCTGAGTGCGCCGGCAAGCAGATGGCACTGCTGACCATTGAACCGGCCAATCCGTTTGGCTATGGGCGCATCGTGCGTGATGGTGAAAGCGTCAAGGCCATCGTTGAGCAAAAAGACGCAAGCGATGATCAAAAGCTGATTCGGGAAATCTACAGCGGCATCATGGCCGCGCCCACAGCCGCGCTCAAACAGTTCCTTTCGAAGCTGGATAATCACAACGCGCAAAAAGAGTTTTATCTCACCGACGTGGTCAAGCATGCAGTGGCAGCAGGCCTACCGGTGCGCGCCATGACAATCAACGATGAAGCGCAGGTCGCTGGCATCAACAGCCCCGCGCAATTGCAAGAGCTGGAGCGCGAATACCAAAAACGCGCCGCTTATCGGCTCATGGAGCAAGGCGTGCGCATCGCAGATGCTGCGCGCTTTGATCTGCGTGGTGATCTAAATTGTGGTCAAGATGTGAGCATCGATGTGGGCTGCGTATTCGAGGGCAGCGTGAAGCTGGGTGATGATGTGCGCATCGGCGCGCATTGTGTGTTGGCCAATTGTGAGATTGCGGCGGGCGCGGTGATTCATCCGTTCACGCATATCGATGGCGAGAAGCTGGGTGTGAAAGTGGGCTCGGGCGCATTGATTGGGCCTTTTGCACGTCTTCGCCCTGGCACGCAGCTCGCTGATGAGGTGCACATCGGCAATTTCGTCGAAGTGAAAAACTCCACGCTGGCCAAAGGTGCGAAAGCCAATCATCTTGCTTACTTGGGCGATGCCACCGTGGGCGAGCGCGTGAATTACGGCGCAGGCTCTATCACCGCGAATTACGATGGCGCGAACAAGCACCGCACCGTGATCGAAGCCGATGTGCATGTGGGCAGCAATTGTGTGTTGGTTGCACCAGTGACTTTAGGTGCTGGTGGCACGGTTGGCGGCGGATCGACGATTACCAAAGACACGCCAGCGGGCGCTTTGAGTGTGGCGCGTGGCAAGCAGGTATCGATTGCAAATTGGCAGCGACCCGTAAAAAAGAAGCAATCACGCTAAAGCGTTCAGACATCAACCTTTCTACAGAAAGCTCATCATGCCTCACGAAACCCTCAAACATCCGCTGCGCAGCCAGCAATGGTTTGGCCGGCAAGACCGCGATGGCTTCGCTTATCGCTCTTGGGTCAAAGGCAAAGGCGTGCCGCACGATCAGTTTGATGGTCGCCCAGTGATCGGCATTTGCAACACCTTCAGCGAGCTCACACCCTGCAATTCCCACTTCCGTACACTGGCTGAGCAAGTGAAGATCGGTGTGTATGAGGCGGGAGGTTTCCCGCTGGAATTTCCCGTGATGAGTTTGGGTGAGACGCTGCTGCGCCCCACTGCGATGCTGTATCGCAACCTCGCGTCGATGGACGTAGAAGAGAGCATTCGCGGCAACCCGATTGACGGCGTGGTGCTGCTCATGGGCTGCGACAAGACCACACCCTCGCTCATCATGGGCGCGGCCAGCGTGGATTTGCCCACGATTGGCGTGAGCGGCGGCCCGATGCTGAACGGCAAATGGCGCGGCCAAGAGCTGGGCTCGGGCACAGGCGTTTGGAGCATGAGCGAGCAGGTACGCGCAGGCACTTTGAAGCTGGCTGATTTCTTTGAAGCCGAGAGCTGCATGCACCGCAGCCACGGTCACTGCATGACGATGGGCACGGCCTCCACCATGGCGAGCATGGTGGAAGCGCTGGGCGTGGGCTTGCCGGGCAATGCGGCCTATCCCGCGGTCGACGGCCGGCGCAATGTGCTCGCTCGCAACGCTGGGCGGCGCATTGTGCAAATGGTGAAAGATGATTTCAAGCTCTCGCAAATTCTCACGCGCGAGGCTTTTGAAAACGCCATCAAAACGCTGGCCGCGATTGGCGGCTCCACCAATGCCGTGATTCATTTGCTGGCAATTGCAGGTCGTGTGGGCTTTGATTTGAAGCTGGACGATTTTGATCGCCTCGCTTCCGAGCTGCCTTGCATTTTGAATTTGCAGCCCAGCGGCGAGCATTTGATGGAAGATTTTTGCTATGCGGGCGGCTTGCCAGCGGTGATGAAAGAGATCGCGTCAGTGCTGCACATGAATCATGTCACGGCCAATGGCCAAACGGTCGCTGAGAACGTGAAAGATGCGGAAAACTACGATCCGCGCGTGATCAAAACGATGGATAAGCCTTTCAAGGCGGCAGCGGGCATTGCTGTGCTGAGTGGCAATCTCGCGCCGCGTGGCGCAGTGATCAAGCCCAGCGCGGCCACGCCTGCGCTGCTGCAGCACACCGGGCGTGCTGTGGTGTTTGAAAGCAGCGAAGATTTCCATGCGCGGATCGATGATGAAAATTTGGATGTGGATGAAAACTGCATCTTGGTGCTTAAAAACTGTGGCCCCAAGGGCTATCCCGGCATGGCTGAAGTGGGCAATATGCCGCTGCCGCCCAAGGTGCTTAGGAAAGGCATCACAGATATGGTGCGCATCTCCGATGCCCGCATGAGCGGCACAGCCTATGGCACCGTGGTGCTGCACACGGCGCCAGAAGCTGCAGCTGGCGGGCCGCTGGCTGTGGTGCAAAACGGCGACATGATTGAGCTCAACGTGAAAGAGCGGCGCATTCAATTGTTGATCTCCGATGAAGAGTTGCAAGCGCGCCTCGCCAAATGGCAAGCGCCGCCACCTGCTTTGTCATCAGGCTATTGGAAGCTCTATATCGATCATGTGAACCAAGCCGATGAAGGCTGCGATTTGGATTTCCTGCGCGGTAAGCGTGGCAGCTTTGTCCCAAAGGATAACCATTGAGCCTTTGGCGCAGGATAAGCACTGATTTGATGCGTGATGAAGCGCTTTGACGTTCTCGCCATCGGCGAAGGCATGGTGGAATTCAACCAGACCGTGCCCGGCGAGCGCAACTACTTGCAAGGCTTTGGTGGCGACACCAGCAATGCTGTGATGGCAGCGGCAAGAGCGGGTGCGCGTTGCGGCTATGTGAGCGCGGTAGGCGATGATGTTTTTGGCAAAAGTCTGATGGATTTATGGCAGTTTGCCGGCATAGATACTGCGCAAGTAGCTATTAAATCAGGAGCGTCTACGGGTTTGTACTTTGTCACGCATGGCGTCAAAGGCCACGAATTCAGCTACCGCCGTGCAGGCTCAGCCGCTGCCACCATGACGCTCAATGAGACGCAACGCGAAGCTTTGAGCAGCACCCAGTGGCTGCATTTTTCGGGCATCTCACAAGCGATTTCTGACCATGCAAGAGTGCAATGTGCGGCCGCAGTCAGGCTTGCGCGAGCGGCAGGTGCTCAAATCAGTTTTGATTCCAATCTGCGGCTCAAGCTGTGGTCTCTGCAGGAGGCCAAGCAGCACATGATTCCTGCCATAGCAACATGTGATTTGTTTCTGCCCAGCATGGACGACGTGATGCAACTGAGCGGCCTTCAGCACCCACAAGCGATTATTCGCTGGAGCCATGATCTCGGCGCGAAGCAGGTGGCACTCAAGATGGGCAATGAAGGCGTGTTGGTGAGCGATGGCCGTGTACAAGAACTCATTGCGCCTATGAAGGTGCAAGCCATCGATGCCACGGGCGCTGGGGATTGTTTTGCGGGCAACATGCTGGCACGTCTCGCTTTAGGTGATGATCTACCGACAGCTGCACGTTATGCCAATGCGGCTGCGGCTTTGTCTGTGCAGGGCTTTGGCGCGGTAGAGCCTTTGCCATGGCCAGATGCAGTGTGCAGGCTCCTAAAAATTCAGTAGAAGTGATGTATTGCTTGTCGCTTATCCGCACAAAATAGCACTAAAGCATTCATCTAAAAAAAGGGGGCATAGATAATTCTCTGATGGCTATTTCCCCTACTCATCCCTTTATCGCTGTCGATTGGGGCACCTCCAGTTTTCGGGCTGCCTTAATTGCACCCGATGGTGAAATCTTGGACGAGTTGTCTCAGCCGCGTGGTATTTTGAGCTTCAAGCAAGGCGAATTTGCGTCATATCTCATTTCTACCTGTGCACGAATGACAAAAGCCGGCGGGCAATCCTTTGTACTCTCGGGCATGGTGGGTAGCAAAGATGGCATGGCTGAAGTGCCCTATTGCGCCTGCCCGGCCACCGTGCTTGATGTGGCGCGCGGCGTCCGTTGGGCAGTGAAAGACCGTGTGGCAATCGCGCCTGGTGTGCGCTTTGAAAACGAAGACGTGATGCGCGGCGAAGAGATTCAAGTCTTCGGCGCTGCCGCTGTATTGGGTCTGAGAGATGCCATGATGGTTTTGCCCGGTACGCATAGCAAATGGGTGAACCTTGAAGGCGGCGCTATTCTGGGCTTCAACACCTTCATGACCGGCGAGATCTACGCGCTACTGGCCCAGCACTCCATCCTCTCTAAGAGCTTACCGCAACACTCTACGGTATTTGAGCCGCAAGCTTTTCTGAAAGGCATTGATGTGGCCAGCGAAGGCGTGAATATCTTGAATACTGCCTTCAGCGTTCGCGTGAAATCCTTGTTCAAAGAGCTCGCGCCAGAGCATGCCGCCAGCTATCTATCTGGCTTGGTCATCGGCGAGGAGCTGGCTGCCATGCAGGTGCAGCCAGGTGTTGATCTGATCTTGGTGGGCACGCCCCAACTCACTGAGCGCTACCAGCTCGCTCTGGAGCATTTAGGGGCAAATGTGCGCACATTGGGCACGCAAGCAGCATGGGCAGGGTTATATCAAATCTACCAAGCACTCTCGCGAATTTAGCGCTTGATGGCGCCATTCACTTGCGCCAGCCGCCAGAGAAGATCCACTGTACAGTCGCGGCAGCGAGCACCATAGCGAGGTAAGTGAGCATCTTGCCATCACGCCCGGTGAGAATTAAGCCGACGATCAGTACAGCGAGGCACACTACAAAATTGATAGCTGCTCGCGCAATGAATTTGCCGGCCAATAGCTTGTTTTGCTTTAAAAAATGACCTGCAAATGTGACGAAAAGCGCCACAAAAACTGCAGGCAGCATAAAGTTGATCGCATGCACAGCAGCATCAAAGCTTCCCATTGCTTAAGCTTTCAAAGCGTCCAGCAGCTTAGCATGCACGCCGCCAAAGCCGCCATTGCTCATGCAAACGATGTGATCATCGCGCTTGGCAGCGTGCGTCACTTGCGCAACAAGAGTGCCCACATCGCCTGCTGTGAGCGCGCGCTGCCCCATTGGCTGCAAAGCTTGCGCCGCATCCCAATCGAGCCCGGCAGTATGGCAAAAGGCCAGAGCCGCATTTTCTAGGCTCCATGGCAATTGCGATTTCATCGTGCCCAGCTTCATTGTGTTGCTGCGCGGCTCAAACACCGCGAGAATGCGCTGGCCCTTCGTTGCGGTATCTGCATCAAGCCGATCACGCAGACCATCCAGTGTGGTGCGGATCGCTGTGGGGTGATGCGCGAAATCGTCGTATACCGTTACACCATTCACCGAGCCGCGTATTTCCATGCGGCGTTTCACGTTCTGAAATACCGCAAGAGCCTGCGCCGCCAGCTCGGGGCTCACACCTACATGCTCTGCTGCAGCAATAGCGGCCAAAGCGTTGAGCTGATTGTGCAAACCGCTGAGCGCCCACTGCACGCGAGCCACCTCTTTACCGCGCTTCAATACCGCGAAGTCGTGCGCTGCGCCTTGCGCCGACCAGTCAGATACCGCAGCCCCAAAGCTGGCCTGCTCACTCCAGCAGCCTTGATGAAGTACCCGTGTGAGACTTTCTTCCAAGCCATTGAACACCACGCGCCCACTGGCAGGCACCGTACGCACCAGATGATGAAACTGCCGCTCAATCGCTGCGAGATTGTCAAAAATATCGGCGTGATCAAACTCTAAATTATTCAGCAGCGCAGTGCGTGGGCGATAGTGAACAAACTTGCTGCGTTTGTCGAAAAATGCCGTGTCGTATTCATCAGCTTCGATCACAAAATACTTTTCACCCAATTTTGCAGACACGCCAAAATTCAATGGCACGCCACCGACCAAGAAACCCGGCTTCAAGCCACTATGCTCAAGAATCCAAGCCAACATCGAAGTGGTTGTCGTCTTGCCGTGGGTGCCCGCTACGGCCAGCACATGCCGGCCTTGTAGTACGTTTTCCGAGAGCCACTGGGGCCCGCTCGTATACCGCGCACCGCTCTCTAAAACAGCTTCCATCAAAGGAAACTTGGCTGCTCCATCGGGCAAGCGAGCCCGGCTCACCACATTGCCCACTACAAATACATCGGGATTAAGAGCTAGCTGATCTGCGCCAAAACCTTCGATCAGCTCAATGCCCAGTGCACGCAACTGATCACTCATCGGCGGGTATACGCCAGCATCGCAGCCCGTGACTTTGTGCCCAACCTCGCGCGCTAGCGCAGCCAAGCCACCCATGAACGTACCGCAGATACCGAGGATATGAATATGCATGGTGTGCATTCTAAGCGAGCCAGACTATGAATTTCATAGCGCCTTGCGCAGAGAATATGCCGGCCATTTGCCAAAATCGCATAAAAAAAGCCCGCTGGCCTGACGGCGCAGCGGGCTAACATCCAAAGGAGACTCTCTTCTTACCCGGATGGCAGAAATGATGCAGGCATCGCTTCTGGCATTTCAAAATTCAAGATGAATCAACGGTTGTAGGCGGTTTCGCCGTGGCTGGAAATATCCAAGCCTTCGCGCTCTTCCTCTTCGCTCACACGCAGGCCGATCACGAGATCCACCAGTTTGAAGGCGATGAAGGCAACGACTGCAGACCACACGATGGTGACGAGTACGCCCTGCGCTTGAATCCACACTTGCGCGCCGATGCCTGGCCAGTCAGCCACATCACCGCACTTGTTGGTCACGTAGTTGCAGATACCCAAACCGCCAAGCGATGGAGCTGCAAACACGCCAGTGAGCAATGCGCCGACGATGCCGCCCACGCCGTGCACACCGAACACATCAAGCGAATCGTCTGCACCGAGCATGCGCTTGAGGCCATTGACACCCCACAAGCAAGCAAAGCCAGAGACCAAGCCAATGACGATCGCGCCTACTGGGCCAACGAAGCCGCAAGCCGGGGTGATCGCCACCAAGCCAGCCACTGCGCCAGAAGCTGCTCCGAGCATGGAAGCCTTGCCTTTGGCAAGTGCCTCGCCGGTAATCCAAGCCAGAGCTGCAGCAGCGGTAGCTACCAAGGTATTGAGGAAGGCTAGAGCGGTAATGCCATTGGCTTCAAGGTTGGAGCCAGCGTTGAAGCCGAACCAACCGAACCACAGCATGGAAGCGCCAACCATGGTGAGCGTCAAGCTGTGAGGAGCCATAGCTTCTTTGCCGTAGCCAATGCGCTTGCCAATCACATAGGCACCGACCAAGCCCGCAACTGCGGCGTTGATGTGGACCACGGTGCCGCCTGCGAAGTCGAGCGCGCCTTTACCCCAGAGCAAGCCAGCGCCAGCCACCACTTTTTCAAGTGCCGCAGCATCAGTGATCGCGTCCGGGCCTGCCCAATACCACACCATGTGAGCGATGGGGATGTAGCTGAAGGTGAACCACAGCACGGAGAAAGCAATCACAGCGGAGAACTTGATGCGCTCTGCAAATGCGCCGACGATCAGCGCGCAAGTAATCGCTGCGAATGTGGCCTGGAAAGCAATGAAGCTGAGTTCTGGAATCACAACGCCTTTGCTGAAAGTGGCCGCTACAGAATCGATCGTTACGCCACTTAAGAAGAGCTTGCTGAAGTTGCCAAAGAACTTGCCGTCTCCGCCAAAAGTGAGCGTGTAGCCATAGATGACCCACAGCACATAGATCAAGGAGCTGACGACAAACACCTGCATCAGTACCGAGAGCATATTTTTGCTGCGCACCAAGCCGCCGTAGAACAAAGCCAGACCTGGAATCGTCATGAAAATAACGAGAGCTGTGGCAATCGTCATCCAAGCGGTGTCGCCTTTGTTGGCTGTGGGGGCTGGCGCTGCGGGCGCAGCAGCTGGAGCGGCAGCCGTCACTGCTGCTGGCGCTGCAGCAGCTTCAGCGGGCTTGGCTTCCGATGCTGCTACAGCGGCGGGGGCTGCCGTTGTTGCTGTTTGTGCAACAGCGAAACCGCTGCCCATGACCAATGCCCATCCAAGGGCGAGAGAAGTGAATAGTTTTTTCATAGGATCACTCGTTGAGGGGATTACAGGGCTTCTTTGCCGGTCTCGCCGGTACGAATGCGCACAACTTGCTCGAGGTCGTACACAAAAATCTTGCCGTCGCCGATTTTGCCGGTGCGTGCAGCACCTTCAATAGCTTCGATCACGCGCTCGACCAAATCGTCAGCAACAGCAGCTTCCAATTTGACTTTGGGTAGAAAATCCACCACATACTCTGCGCCGCGATACAGCTCGGTGTGGCCTTTTTGACGACCAAAGCCTTTGACTTCGGTCACGGTGATGCCTTGCACGCCCATGCCAGAAAGCGCTTCACGCACTTCGTCCAGCTTGAACGGTTTGATGATGGCAGTGACAAGTTTCATGTGTTCTCCTTGTTGTGAGTTCTGCGGGATCAGAAGCTGTATTTCGCACCGATGACTAGCGTGCCATTACCGATGGACTTACCGTTGAAATCGGTGTAGAAGCCTTTCTTCGCATTCGTGCCAATGGCGGCAGCCGTCAGTGACAAGCCATTACCCATGTCTTTAGCGACGGTTAAAGAGTAGTCGGTGTAGTTGTAATCCTTGTTATTTTTGACCTTCTGCACGCCGACGTGAGGAGTCAGTGTGAATCCGTTACCCAGGTCAAAAGCGGCGCTCAAATCGAAGTAGTCGCTACCTGAGCTTTCCAGAAAGCCAAGGAAAGTACCCGTGCTGCGGCTGTACTTGACGGTGAACATTTTGTAGGTCAGCGCGCCATAAATTTCAGTGGTGTTGGCGTTGGTCACGTTACCAGCGTTGGGTGTGCCCACGTCACCCGAGTTGTTACCTGGATACTGGTAAGCGATCACGCCCACGTCAAAGCCTAAGTCTTTTGCAATTTCGCCTTTGAAACCGCCATAAAGATCAATTTCAAAATTGCCTTTGGTCGCGCCATTGAAATCCTTGATCCATTTCACATTCGAGCCCCAAGCGCCAGCATAAAAACCGCTCTTGTGATAGAAATCCAAGCCGCCTTGAATGGCTGGCTTTTTGGAAGTTTGGGAGATGCCGCGAAAACGATAGTCTGTGACAGCGCCCACGTTAAAGCTCAGCGTGTAATCTGGCTCAGGTGCTTTGGCCTGCGCAAATGCGCCAACTGCCGCGACAGAGAGCAAAGTGGCGATAGAGATGTGAGAAAGCTTCATATTTTTCCTTTGGAGAGAGTTGTGGATGAAAGCGTACAGGCTAAGGAATGCACGGATCGTGCCAGTCAAACTTGTCTAGCTCCTAAATCTCGTAGCTACTGTTGAATGTGCTCACATGTGCAAAATAGGCTATAAAATCTGGTTTTAAATACAGCCCTCCAAGCCAACCGCCTCTCTCTTTGCCCTACTTCAACATCGGCGCAAAGGCACACTCTCAAAATGCACCAAATTGGGGACTAAAATATGTCAAGCTTTTCTTTGGTGCATTCCCGCGCTTTGCAGGGTTTGCGCGCCTTATCGGTGCAAGTGGAAGTTCATTTGGCCAATGGCTTGCCGAGCTTTACCTTGGTCGGCTTGGCCGATACAGAGGTGAAAGAAGCGCGGGAGCGTGTGCGCTCTGCCATTGCAAATGCTGGGCTTGAGTTTCCGAGCAACAAACGCATCACCGTGAACCTAGCGCCTGCAGATATTCCCAAAGATTCAGGGCGGTTCGATCTGCCGATTGCTTTAGGTATCTTGGCTGCCAGTGGGCAAATTGATGGCGCAAAACTGATTGGGCATGAATTTGCAGGTGAGCTCTCACTATCGGGCCAGCTTAGGCCTGTACAAGGCGCATTGGCGATGGCTCTCGGCATGGCGTTGCAGCACAACGATGCATCTGGGGCATTGCCTGTGTTGGTTCTGCCGGAGGGAAGCGCTGAGGAAGCCAGCCTAGTGCCGGATGCGCGCGTGGTGCGGGTATCACATTTGCTGGACGTAGTGGCTAGATTCCCACCAGTCAAAGCGCAAGAGCAAGCTGCGCCTGAAGTAGAAGCAGGTTGGACGATTTTGCTGGCCCCAGATTGCAAATCCATTGCGGCGCATGCAGATATGCGCGAAGTCAAAGGCCAACAGGCGGCTAAGCGGGCACTGGAGATTGCCGCAGCTGGCGGACACAGCGTGCTCATGGTGGGTGCGCCGGGTACGGGCAAATCCATGCTGGCGCAGCGCTTTGCCGGTATCTTGCCGCCGATGAGTACGCAAGAAGCGCTCGAATCTGCTGCCGTGCTAAGTCTTGCGGGGCAATTCAAGCCTGAGCGCTGGAGTCAGCGCGTCGTGCAAGCGCCGCATCACACGGCCAGTGCTGTAGCGCTGGTAGGTGGCGGATCGCCGCCTCGGCCAGGTGAAATTTCTTTGGCTCACGAAGGCGTGCTTTTTTTGGATGAGTTGCCTCATTTTCCAAGAGCCTCGCTGGAAGCTTTGCGTGAGCCTTTGGAGACTGGGCAAATTAGTATTTCTCGTGCTGCTCAGCGCGCCACTTTCCCTGCGCGCTTTCAATTGATTGCTGCGATGAATCCCTGTCTGTGCGGGCATCTGGGTTCTCGGGTGAAGGCTTGTAAATGCACACCTGATCAGGTGGATCGCTATCAAAACAAGCTTTCGGGCCCACTGCTGGATCGCATTGATATTCATGTGGAAGTGCTCTCGCTTGCGCCAGAAGAGCTGCTCAATGCGCCTTTGCAAAACGTTGCAGCGAAGTCCGTAGAGAGCAGTGCGGAGATTGCGCTTCGCGTTGCAAAGGCACGGGAGCGCAGCATAGCGCGGCAAGGGCAGCTCAATCGGGCTTTGGAAGGCAAAGCTTTGGAGGAGCAAATCTTGCTGGATGAGGCTGCGCGAAAGTTTCTCAATACAGCAGCAGCGAGGCTCGGATGGTCTGGCCGCTCGATCCATCGTGCGCTGCGCGTAGCGCGCACAATTGCGGATCTGGCTGGCGCGCAAAGCACGCAAGTCACGCATGTGGCAGAAGCAATTCAGTATCGCCGGGCGCTTAAAGCTGTTTAACTTGCGACAGCTTGCGCCAGCGCCACATACTCGGTCACTGGTACTTCTTCCGCTCGGCGCTGCGTATCGAAGCCGCCATCAAATCCTTTTTCATCCAGCCAACGCCCGAGCGTGTGGCGCAAGATTTTTCGGCGCTGGCTGAAAGCCACCTTCACCAGTTCCTCCAGCGTCGCCGGGTTAAGCAATGCGGGTTGGACATAGGGAATCATCCTCACCACCGCACTTTGCACCCGTGGCGGTGGATCAAAAGCCTCGGGCGGCACATGTAAAAAATTCTCCATCGCATAGCGCCATTGCAGCATCACGGAGAGCCGCCCGTAGTCTGCCGTAGCAGGCTGAGCCACCATCCGGTCAATCACTTCTTTTTGCAGCATGAAGTGTTGATCCTTGATCAGGTGCGCAAATGGCAAAAGATGAAAAAGGATTGGCGTAGAGATGTTGTAAGGCAGGTTACCCACTACGCGAAGTTTCTCGATATTAGCTCTTCTTTCAGGAGCGGTTTGTGCAGGTTGTACGCCGGCAAAATCAACTTTTAGCACATCAGATTCAATCACGCTGACCTGCTGGCGGCTTCTCCAATGTGCTGCCAAATCACGATCAAGCTCTACCACAGTGATCTGCCCCAAGCGCTGCAGCAAAGGCTGCGTCAGCGCACCCAAGCCAGGGCCGATCTCAATCATCGCATCAGCAGGCTTTGGATCAATCTGCGAGACGATCGCTTCTATCAACGCACCATCAACCAGAAAATGCTGCCCAAAACGCTTACGAGGAATGTGTTTCACGCTGGTTCAATCATCGCGCGCTTCGGCAAATCACTGTGGCCGCTCGCGTAGCTCAACATAGGCGCGGGCTCTTAAATCTTGCGCCCAAGCGATGAAGGCATCGTCAAGCTTCTTCTCGCGTAAAGCAGCGCGCGCCGCTTCGCGCTGCTCACGCGCATCCATTTTCCGCTCCCGCCGTTCCACAACTTGAATCAAGTGCACGCCGAATCGAGACACCAGAGGTTCAGAAATTTGGTTGGGTGCGAGACCGTTCATTACTTCCTCAAACTCTGGCACAAATTGACCGGGCACAGCCCAGCCCAGATCGCCGCCTTCTCGCGCCGAGCCGTCTTGCGAATTATCTTTGGCTGCAGTGGCGAAATCCAGCCCAGCGGCAATACGCTTACGCAGATCAGCAAGGCGTTCACGCGCAGCTGATTCGCTCAGCTGCGGCCCAGTGCGCAGCAAAATATGCCGAGCGCGCGTTTGTGGCACGCTCAGATTGGCCAGACCTTGCTGGCGCTTATCTAAAACTTTCAACACATGGAAGCCAGCGCCCGAGCGCACCGGGGCAGCCACCCCGCCTGTGCGTAGGTTTTGCGTGGTGTCAGCAAATAAACTGGGATAGCGATCCGCGTTGCGCAAGCCCATCTCGCCTCCATTGTTGCGCGCACCAGGTGCATCTGAGAATTCGCGGGCAAGCGCGGCAAAATCTTCGCCTGCTCTAGCGCGCTCAAAAGCACGCTGCGCTTTGGCTGCTAAAGGTGCAACTTGCGCCTCGGTTGCATTCTCTGGCACAGAAATCAAGATTTGCGCGAGATTGATCTCAATCACTCCGCCGGGAGCATCGCTTTGCTCGCGAATGAATGCGTCTAATTCCGGCTCGCTGATACGAACGCGCGCCTCCACCTCGCGCTCGCGCACTCGCTGCAGCAAGAGCTCGTCACGCAAGCTATTTCGTAGAGCAGCGATATCCAAACCATCTTGGCGCATGCGCTGGCTCAGTTGATCCATGCTCATTTGATTTTGCCGAGCAATGTTTTGCACCGCGTTATCGATGGCTTGGTTTTCGATACGGATGCCGTTGTCTTTGGCTAACTGAAGTTGGGTTCGCTCGCTGATGAGGCGCTCCAGCACTTGATCAAATAGCTCTTGCCGCGAAGGAAGTGTGCCGCCTCTGCTGCTGAGTTGCTGCTCAATCTGCAGCATGCGGTTGCGCACCTCTTGGTTGGTGATCGGTTCAGAGTTGACGATAGCGATGATGAAATCGGCGCTGCGCTGGCTGGTGTCTTGCGTGGCTCGGCCTAAGCTGATGGATGGACTCGCGCGTAGCCCTTGAGCTAAAGCTGAGACGGACACCAAGCCAATGACAACACCGAGCCAAAGCGACGGCAAAAGGCGGGTGGTAAAACTATTCTTGGAATAAGCCAACGGCAGGAAGGCGCGAAAAGATGTCATGACACAATCAATCATAGTTACTGAAGCGACTAGGCGAGGTGTTAATTTTCTCACGTAGCAACTGATAGCGCGGCACATTACGTTGCAATATGGCCAACGGGCTGGCGCCTACACGGGCAAAGCCGACAAACTCGAGTTGGAAAAGAATGCGTTTGTTGGCGCTGGTGCTGGTGGTTTGCAGCCGCTCGACGGCAACGCGAGCCAACCAGCAACCCCCATCGTATTCAAAGCCTGTCAGAGTATCCACCAGTTTTTTATCACGCAAACTGTAATTCAAGCGGCCCACGCTATACCAGCGCCCTTCGCCCAAGCCTTGACCTGCACCTAAGTTTTGCCCTTTATCACCCCACAAATCATTCAAAGGCCATTGCCAGCCCACGTCGATTTGCTCGCTTGTATCGCGATTGAGACGGTAATTGGCGCTCAAGACGCGGTAGTTGCTGGGCGAATATCTTGCTCCCAACGTAGTGCGCTCTGAGCGGCCTGTCGTTGGCTTGTATTGCACCGCGCCATCAAATGCCCATTGAGAATTCCAGTTGACGGTTGCCCCAAATAACATGTCTGAAAAACGATTGTTATCTGGTGTGCCGGTAGGTAAGGCGACGCGTTGGTCGCTAAAGCGCAGGCGCTGAGCAAAACTCAAGCGCATGGCCTCAGCGCCTGTCTCTGGATCCAAAAAGCGTGAAGTTAGACCGAGGGTCAGCAAATTGTTGTCTGAAATGCGGTCGTTCCCATTGAAGGCGTTTTCGCTAAAAATGGTGGCGACGTTGAAATCGTTGATACCCGTGTCATAGATGGGCAATGAGGATTGATCTTTGTAGGGCGTGTAAGTGTAGAAGGCGCGAGGCTCTAAAGTTTGCGTGATGTTGCGGCCAAAGTATTGAGCATTGCGTTCGAAAATCAGGCCGCTGTCTAAACTGAAGGTGGGCAATACGCGCTTGGCGCTTCTGTTGCCCGCAAGCGGACCAGAGCTGAGCGGCGCATCAAAACTGTAGGCGCTGCTGTGCAATTGCAGCTTGGGTGTGAAAAAGCTGGCAGGGGTTAGAAACGGACGGCTGACCTGGGCTAACGCATAGCTGCGTTGCGCATTGGGTTGCAGCGTCAAAGCGCTGACCGAATTGAATAGCGTGGTGTCCAACTCAACTTGATAGTCAAAGCCATTGTGATTGAATCGGTTGTATTTGCCGTTGATCTGAGGCAATCGGTCGTACGGTGGAATGACAACAGATGTACTTTGCTGCAGTGTTTGCCACTTCAGCGCGCGGCTGTACAGAGACCACGGACCCCTGCTCCAGCTTAGGCTGCCATCATTGGCCAGCAAGCGTTGCGTGAGTGAGCCGGTCGCTCGCGGGAAGTCACGCCAATAATCATTGTCGCTGACCCTGTTGAGGGAGGCACTGATACCAACATTGCCTACAGACGGGATGCCGGTTTCGATTGTGCCGCCATGGTTCACGCCTAAGCCCCAACGGCTGCGATTGCGCAAGCGATCGCTGGGCATCCAATCTAAGCGGGAGATACCGTTATAGAGAGGCTCAAGATAGCGAAACTCAGCGCCCAACGTCAAGCCTCGGCGAGACATGATGCCTGGATACAGCGTCGCATCGCGATTGGGCGCAAGATTCACATAGTAAGGAATGGCGGTTTCCACGCCGCTGATATTGTCAAGATTGATGCTGGGCGGCAGCCAGCCGCTCTTGCGCGCATCAGACAGGGGAAAACTGAAATACGGCGCTCCCAAAATCGGAACACCTTTGAACTCTAAGCGCCCATCACTAGCTTGGCCCACATCGGTATCAGTATCCAAGCTCACTTGCGAAGCACGAATGATCCAATCTGGCTTGGCGCCGCCCTCAGGCTCGCGCCGGCAGGTTGTGTAGGTGGCGTTTCGGATGATCGAGCGTTTATCGTCCACAAAATCGATGCGTGAAGCACCGCCGTGAGCGCCATTTTTGAGCAATTGATAGCTCGGCTCAAGCAAAAAGCCTTCTTGTGCATCCACGCGAATTTGAGCTTCGGTGCCGAAAAAGGTGTTGCCATCGCGATTGAGATAGACGTTGCCCCTGGCTTTTGCCAAATCATCAGGCTGGTAGTACTCAATACGATCTGCGCGGATGACCATACCACTGCGCCGAATTTCTGCATTGCCGTCAATCACGGTTTCAATGTCTTGCTGGCCTGTGATGCGATCACCTCGCACGTAGGTTGGCATTTGCTTCTTTTGCTCAGGTGCGAAGCGTTCTTGCAAAAAAGGAGTGGATTTGAGTTTGAGCGCAGGCTCTGCGCTTCCCGCTTGAGATGGCGGGGCTCCCGTAGGTGGCGTTTGCGAATACACAGGCCATGCCGCAGAGCAAAGGCAAGCTACAGCGCATGCTATGGGGCGAGCAGCCCATTCAATGCGCGGCTGAGGAGAGGTGCGAGGCGAGGGCAAGCGCATCAGAGTGCAGTAATAAGTAAAGAGTCAAAAAGAAGATGTTTTTTGCTGCCTCGGCATGCGGCAAGAATCATGAGAGAAAACAGTTTATACAATGAGATTATCCATGACCCAAGCTTTCCCACTTCCAGCCCCCTTATCCGCCCGCTCAGATGCTATTACATGGGCTGATCCCAAGCGTCAAGTCGCCTTTCTTTCTTGGCTCCATTCCTTAAGCGCTGTGCAAGGTGTCAAACCTGAGAGCTTGCGTGTTGCCAGTGCAGATGCCAGCTTTCGCCGCTACTTGCGCATCGATGCGCTGGATGGCTCGCCGCGAATCATCATGGATGCACCACCGGAGAAGGAGGATTGCAGGCCATTCGTGAAAATCGCCACACTTTTGCAAGATGCCGGCTTAATCGCGCCGCAAGTGTTGGCATGGGATGAGCCACTCGGTTTTATGCTGCTCACAGATTTGGGCTCTCAGACCATGATGCAAGGCATGAACACTGAAGAGCCACACGCCAATTTTGGCCGCTATATGCAAGCTACCGATGCGCTCATCAAGTGGCAAGTGGCTTCCAAGCCTGGCGTACTTCCACCCTATGATGAAGCTTTATTGCGCCGCGAGCTTTCGCTTTTTCCTGATTGGTATTTGACACAGCACCGCAAAGTCACTTTGAGCCCAACTCAGCAGCAAACCATGCAAAGCGCTTTTGATCTGATCGTTCGCCGTAATCTTGCTGCGCCCAGCGTCTATGTGCATCGCGACTTTATGCCGCGTAATCTGATGCTCACGCGTGATGATGAGCTCGGCATCTTAGATTTCCAAGATGCAGTCTATGGCCCGATCAGCTACGACATTGCCTCTCTCATGCGAGATGCTTTCCTCACTTGGGATGAGGAGTTTGTACTCGATGTCACAGTGCGTTATTGGGAAAAAGCGCGTCAAGCAGGATTGATGGAATTTGAAGATTGGTCGAGCGACTTTGGTGCTTTTTACCGAGCGGTGGAATGGATGGGGCTGCAAAGACATCTCAAAGTGGCTGGTATCTTCGCGCGGCTCACGCTGCGCGATGGCAAAGAAAAATACTTAGCCGACGCACCTCGTTTCATTCACTACATCAGAAACACCTGCAATCGCTATCGCGAACTCGGACCTTTTCTCAAAGTGATCGATGAGGTGGAAGGTTTGCAAGCCGCCAGTGGCTGGGCGTTTGGTCGAATGTAGTCTTGAGATGAATTTAAAGCTCAAAATCGCCAATAGCCGGCATAAAATATGCGCAAAGCGCTATTAAATTCATAGTATGCCGCGTATCTATACATCCCAACAGTTCGCATCAGGCCAAAGTTTAGCGCTAGATGCTGCTGCTGCGCGCCACGTACAAGTCCTGCGTATGCAGCCTGGCGATAGCCTTACGCTTTTTAACGGGCACGGCGGTGAGTTTGAGGCGACGGTGGCTCTGATGGGGCGCTCTCAAGTCGATGTTCAAATCGGTGCGCATCATCCAATCGAGCGCGAGGCCGCCAGACAGGTGCATTTGGCCATTGGCATGCCGGCGAACGAACGCATGGATTGGTTGATTGAAAAGGCCACTGAGCTCGGCGCGGCTAGCATCCAGCCGCTCATGACGGAGCGCAGCGTGCTTCGTTTAAGTGCTGAACGCGCCGAGAAAAAAACTGCACATTGGCAGGCCACTGCGATTGCCGCGTGTGAGCAATGCGGCCGCAACCGCATTCCTGCCGTGCAGAGCCCGATTCAATATCAAAAATGGCTGATTGCCGGCATGGAATATGCGCAACCAGCTATTAAATCAATAGCGTTTAAAGATATTCCCAAGGCAATGCTATCTCTGCATCCCGAGGCGATTCGTGCGGCAGATTGGGCAGCACAACACGTTGGCAAGCCTCTGCTCTGCCTCGCTGGCCCCGAGGGCGGCTTAAGCCCCGTAGAGGAGCAAGCTGCCATCCTTGCAGGTTTTGCTCCGATCTCACTTGGCACACGTACCCTACGCTCTGAGACTGCACCGCTGGCCGCCTTAGCGCTGTGGACACTCTTATGAATAAAAACCTTTGGCTTCTCGCGCTTGCACAAGGCCTGTTTCTCACCAATAACGTCGTCTTCATTGCGATCAATGGTTTGGTAGGCCTCGCGCTAGCCCCTTTTGGCTGGATGGCGACACTTCCCGTGATGGGCTACGTGGTGGGCGGGGCACTCGCCACGCCATTGGTGGCGCGTACTCAGCGCATCTATGGTCGCAAGGGGTCATTCCTCATCGGCTTGATCATCGCCATCGTCGCGGCTCTGCTATGTTTTTATGCCGCTTGGGCAAAGAATTTTTGGCTACTCGTTGCTGCAACAGTAGTGGGCGGCTATTACAACGCGAATGCTCAGCTGTATCGCTTCGCGGCAGCAGAGTTAGCAGTGAGCAGCTTCAAAGAAAAAGCGGTCTCGCTTGTGCTTGCGGGTGGACTGATCGGTGCGGTGGCCGGGCCTAATTTGGCAGCCGCCACACGTACTCTGATGGCCACACCTTTTGCTGGCGCGTATCTCGCACTGGCTTTTGTTGCGCTTGCTGGCCTATGTGTCGTTTATTTCATAGAGTTTCCCGAGCATCAACTTGCCCCCAAATCTGCGGGCGGTAGGCCTCTGATGGAAATCATGAAACAACCCGTCTTTGTTGTTGCAGCGCTAGGCGGTGCTTTGGGTTATGGCGTGATGAATCTGCTCATGGCCGCCACACCTTTGGCCATGCAGCAATGCGGCCTGCCATTTTCTGATGCTGCTCTTGTGCTTGAATGGCATGTGATAGGTATGTTCGCACCCGGCTTTTTCACAGGGCATCTGATCAAGCGCTTTGGCACGCTACGCATCATGGGGATCGGCGTGTTGCTCAATGCGTTGTGCATCGCGATTGCCTTATCTGGCGTGGAGCTGCATAAATTTCTCATCGCACTTTTCCTGCTCGGTGTAGGTTGGAACTTTCTCTTCACAGGTGCTACCACTTTGGCACTCGATGCCTACAGGCCAGAAGAAAAAGACAAAGCCCAGGGCGCACTCAATTTTTGTGTATTTGCCACATTGGCGCTATCGTCTTTTGCTTCTGGTGTGCTTGTCACCACGCAAGGCTGGGCATTACTCAATTGGGGCTCGATCGCTCCTGTAGCGGTGACTGCTGGCGCACTGATATGGCTCGCTTGGCAGCGCAGGCGTTTACAACCCTAAACAACAAATAAGACATAATGTTAACTAATACTGATAAGCTCTTTTGAGTTTAATAAAATCATATCGTTTGGAAAATTTACATGACCACGTTTGCACACCAACTCAAGACAGAAATCGCGCGTATCGCTAAAAAAGCTGGTAAAGCCGAAAACGAAGCACTGAAAAAAGCAGCTTCACAATACCGTTCAGATATTTCGGCATTGAAAAAGCGCATTGCTGATCTCGAATCCAAAATCGGTAGATTAGCTAGGCAGTCTGCCAAACCTGCCAAAGCCAGCGACGATGAAGAAAAAGATAAGCTGCGCTTCCGCCAAGATGGCTTCATCACCCTTCGCAAAAAGCTCAATCTTTCGGCTAACGAAATGGGCCAACTCTTAGGTGTGAGCGGTCAATCCATCTACAAATGGGAGCAAGGCAAAGCCAAACCCCGCGCCAGCCAGTTGCCCGCGATTGCGGTGGTTCGCAAGATGGGCAAAAAGCAAGTCACTGCTAAACTGACTGGCGCTGCGCCTGCAGTCGCTTAAACTAAATGCCACACAAAACAAAGCTCCCCTAGAGGGAACTTTGTGCTTTTCGGAATTGTGGTGGGCTGGCGGCAATCGAATGATCCTCGCAAAGCCTCGCCAATAATCACTTTTTATAAGCTAACTGGTGATTTGTTCCCCCAGTTGTTCCCCCGCTTTTATGCGCTACTCCTCCAAAAGCGCTTGGCGCAATATCTCTCCAGTACTTTATTGTTGCCAAGTTACCACACTTGGCAAGATAGATAAACATTGATATTCAATCAATCCAAAACGAAGCTTTGTTCGCTTCCAAAGGCTTAGAAGCGTCCCGCGCAGTTTGAATAAGGCCATTGTCCAAGCGCGTGCGCGTACTGTACGGCTTAACAAAAGCCAACAGGGTTTTGCCCGAGCTGAGTGGCTCTCTGTTTCTATTTCAATCCACGTTAGAAACTATCTGAGCCCTTTTTTCGCCTTTTTTAAACCGCTCCGCGCAAGTCCAGCCCTCCAAGTCAAGTCGCTCTAAGTCAAGTCGATTCGCCAAAATTGCACCCGGCGTTTATGCCCGCTATTTTCAAATGATCATCAGTGCTTGATCTTCAATGCCATGGAGATGGTTAATCTAGATGGTGTCCGCCAGACGGACAAGGCGAGGGGTCAAAAACACCTCTAACAGTACCGTTAGGCGGTACTAAGCATCATGCCCCTTGTCCGTGAGACGGTACTATTGCGGGCTTCTCTTGTCCGCCAGACGGACAAAGGACAGCGTTTTGATAAGCGGATCGCATGAAGGTTTGCGCCGTGCCTACATCGTAGCCGGGTAGCCTGTCCAAAGCTAGCCACGTCACCGCGTACCAGCTCGCCTTGTTTGGTCGGTGGCCTTTGACGGTTTCATGCAGAAAGCCAGCTTCTACCAACTCATTGCGGGCGCGGTAGATCACATCTGATGATGTCCAGCCCCGCTTTAGCAAATAGGCGCGGCTGGCTAGCAATCGCCCATTGTTGTCGCGCACGTATTGGCGAGCAATTTCAAGCAGCAAGGCGCGTGCTGGATAGCTCAGACTTGCATAAGCTGCACTATCGAGCACAGCCCAAGGCAAAGCCACAAACCCACCCGCATCGCGCCCATTGCTCTCACGCCGCTTCAAGCTGCGCTGCTTGCTAGACATTGCGCCTCGCCACATATGCGCTGCACCGCATCTTTTGCATCACGAAACGTCAACGCCGTCCCGTCTAGCCCAAAGGCAAAGACAAAATCCTCATCTTCGGGGTGCGAACGAACCAGCTTCCAGCCCAGCATTGCCACCTTGGCTTGCGCCGCTTTGAATCGCTTGTCTAGCCGCTCTAGCGTGGGTAAATCAAGGTCGTTCATGATTGCACCTTGCTTTCCAGCACATACAGCCCCACGCGATGCGTTTGGCCTGACTCAGTTTCCACGGTTTGCCAATGCGTAGCAATCTTGTGGCCTGCGTTGCGTAGCTGCAAGATGCGAGCGGGCGGGTGATAAATATCCAAGTAGCGACTGGCTTCAAACGTGTTCAATGCAAAGCGCTTGAGAGCGGCCATGAATCTGTCACATTGCGAACGGTTGTCCGTCCCTGTAAACTCTGCTCTAATTGCTTGTAGAGCTGCTTTCTTTTCGGGGGAGGTGGCTTCTTTTTTGTCCATCGTTTCGCCCCTCACTTACCCGCCTGCGCTTGCAGGTAGCGTTCAATTGCCACAATGTCGAACAAAGTGACGCGGGATGATGCTTTGAGCGGCTGGGGGAAACCGTGACGGCTTTTGACCCATTGCCAAAGAGTCGCACGTCCAATTTGGAAGTGCTTTGATGCGCTAGATGCGCGGGCATAAATAGGCTTTTGATCGGCTGCCTTAGCCACTATTGATGTCGATTGCATTGAAGTCCTTTTCAAACCAGCAGCAAATAGGCCGGTGTGGCATGGACTGTGAATGTCTAGCGTACCTTTATGGGGTAATTGCCAAAAGCAAATAGGCAACTGCCTTCGAAAGCGTTATTTGCTGCGGCTTTCCAGAGCATTGGGAATTTTCTTTAAATGCTCTTCAATCGTAGTTTCGCCAACCGAACACCCCATAAGATCGAGTTGATGCTTGATATATTCGGCTGCTTTTGCTGGCTTGGAGTGATCGATTTTTGCTTCTTTGCAGAGACCAGCGATGATCAGTAGAAGAGTGTTTCGTTCACGAGTGAGTAACGGCTTTTCAACACGCGAGTCCGCTTGCTCAAAACATGCCAAGAATTTGTCAATAGCTTCAGAGCGCAATACAAACTCACTATCCTCTGGTAACGCCCCAGCCGGATGATAATTTTCACCCGAGAAATAACTTTCATCAAAGGGAGTTAACTTTTCTGACGGATAGTGAGACTGAATTTCGAGCAGTAGCCCATGCTGGTTTCTAACAAAGACGTGTTCTAGCGAAATCGCCGTCCGCTCTATGCCTGATTGCAACTGATGAAACCTATGCTCCACATCTATACGCTCACCACCACATAGCGGCAAATCGTATAAGCCCTCCTCCAATTGTTGGACTTTCTTTTCTATTAGGTACGCCTGTTCACCTTGAAAAAATAGTCTACCTTCTGCGGGCATGTGAAATTTCTCTCCCTTCAGGCCGATAACTTCATTGAATTTCACGTCTGCAAGAGCCACAGGGTTGCATTGGCGGGCATAAGCTTCGTTGATCAGAAGAACAGAAATAGCTACTTGGCCATCTAGCGCCAGCTGTAAAACGTCACTAACCTCGACTCGCTCTTTTATGCCATCAGCAAGCAGGCTCGCCGCCTCAGAAAGTGAAACCCACTTTTTCAATTTGTACAGCTTGCTCATGCGTTCCTCGACACAGCCCCGATGTGATTCACCAGCCCAGCCCGTCGAGGAAACAGGTTTTCGCGCCGTCGCGCCAGGGCAGTGAAAACTGTTCGCGCTCTAGCGCTAGCTTATGCAGTAACCAACTTACGGGGCTTGGCTAAGCCTGCTTTGTCTTGCGCAATGGCTCTATCCAGAGGACTGGCGTGGCGTGTGACCCCAAGTTGCAAGCCCGCAGCGCCCATCACAGCCAGCAAGGTTTTGATGGTGGGATTGCCTTTGGGGCTTAGGGCGCGGTAAAGGCTCTCGCGGGGTATGCCTGCTTTCTCAGCGACTTGCGCCATGCCTTGCGCCTCTGCAATGTGACGCAGTGCTGCGAGCAAGGCAAACTGCCCACCGGGCAAGCTGGCCTCTTCGAGCGCAGCAGCTAGATAAGCATCGGCCAATTCAGGATCAGCTTTGAGCATGTCCACCACGCTTTCATCATGCGGTGTTGAGGCTTTCATTTCGCGTTACTCCTTTGCCAATCATTCCAATAATCGATAGCGGCAGCAATATCCGCTTGCTGCTTTCGTTTGTCGCCGCCTGTGAGCAGCAACACCAGCTTTTTGCCTGCTTGCGCGTAATACACGCGATAGCCCGGCCCCCAATCAATGCGCAGTTCCCACACACCTTCCGATATCGGCTTGCAATCACCAAAATTGCCGCCCGCCATGCGCATCACCCGCACCAACACACGGGCTTTGGCTTGCTTGTCTGCCAGCTTGGCCAGCCATTCTGTGTAGGGCTGATGGCCTGCCTCGTCTTTATAGGTGAGAACTTCAAACATTGCTTTGTGAATTATACGTTACACACATTGAAGCCGTGAACTATGCGGCTTTGCCAAACTGCCCCACGATCACATCCGCACCCATGCGCAGCTTGTCAAGATAGTCTGCCCACTGCTGCATCATGCGTCGCCTTTGCTCCATGTATTGGGTGCGGTTGTATGCGCGGCCATTGGCATCTTTCACGGCGTGGGCTAGCTGGGCTTCGATCACGTTCGTATCGCACTCTAGACGCTCTGCCAGCATGGTGCGTGCTGTGGCGCGAAAGCCATGCCATGTTTGAATCTCGGGCGTGTAGCCCATGCTGATCAAGGCGGTGCGCACCGAGTTATCGCTGATAGGCCGCTCGTGGCTGCGCTCACCGGGGAACACCATCGCGCCATGCCCTGTGATGGTGTGTAGCTCGCGCAGGATGGCTATGGCCTGCGCGGGCAGGGGCACAAGATGCGGATCGCCGTTTTCTTTGCCCTCTAAGCCGCGCTTCATGCGCAGGGGCGGGATCGTCCATAAGGCTTTAGCAAGGTCAATCTCTGCCCATGCTGCGCCGCGCAGCTCACCGGGGCGCTGAAACAGGATGGGGGCTAGCTGCAAGGCCGCTCTCACTGCGGGGCTACCTTTGTAGGCCGCAATTGCTCGCAGTAATACGCCAAGCTGCGCAGGGTCTGTGATCGCGGCATGGTGTTTGCCTTGGTAGGGCGTGAGTGCGCCTTTTAGGTCTGCGGTGATGTCTCGATCTGCGCGGCCTGTGGCTACGCTGTAGCGCCATACCTGCCTGCAAATCATCAGCGCACGATCAGCGGTTTCTATCGCGCCACGGTCTTCAATCTTGCGCAGCGTAGCCAAAATCTCAGTGGGCGCAATATCAGCAATGAAGCGCTTGCCTAGCCATGGGAACAAGTCGCGCTCCATTTGACGCAAGGTGCGCTCGCCATGCCCGACGCTCCATTTAGCGAGTTGCCGCTTGTGCCACTCCAAGGCCACGCTTTGAAAGGTATCGCCCTCGGGGTTGACTGCCCGCAGCTTCGCCACTTGCCTATCAAGCACAGGATCGCGCCCCTCGCCTTTGAGCTTCTTTGCAGTATCGCGGGCTTCTCGCGCAGCTTTCAGGCTCACCGCTGGGTAGCTGCCCAAAGCCATGCGCTTTTCCAACCCGCCGATGCGGTATTTCCAAAACCATCGCTTTGAACCGTTCGCGCCTACCTCAAGGTAAAGCCCCCCGCCATCCACAAGGCGCAAGCGCTTGGCAGTTTCAGGGCATGAGGCGTTTTTGCATTTGGGATCAGTGAGCATGGGCAAGCACCATTGGAGGATTGCAACTGGGGAACAACCTAACCATAGGGTGGGGGAACAGGATTTGGGGGAACCGCCTACTTTTTAGGCAATTTAATTTTCTTGTTCCCCTTTTTGTTCCCCCGTCTTGGATTAGTCGCCAATATACCGCATTGGACTAATCTGGGCAATCTCTCCAATGAAAAAGGCCGTTCAGTGGATTAAACTGAACGGCCTTGGATTGATAGTTGGTGGAGCTGGCGGGAATTGAACCCGCGTCCGAAAACCTTTTTTCTGATCGATCTACATGTGTAGCCTTCTGATTTGTGTCTCGCCCATCTCGTCGCGCAGGGGCACGCTACGAAGCAGACCAGCGACCTATTTTCTCGCCTCGCACTAAGTCACCCAGTGCGAGACCATCCGATGTGAATAAGCTTGCAGCCGAGAGATACTAGGTTGCCCCATCATCCCTTTGCCCAACCCACCGGAGAGTTGTTGCAAGCCTCTCAGCAATTAAGCTGCGAGTGCGAAACGTTCGTCGTTTGCAGTTAAGTTTTTTGAATCAGTTTTACGAGCACATTCAGCTCGACATGCACTACCAGACGTCTAGCCCTCGTCGAAACCAGAGCAGCCCCAGAGTTTCGATTTTACGCCATGCAACGATTTACAGTTCTTCAACGCGGCGTGTGGAATAGCTGTCCCAGCTTTGGCAACCTGGGCATTGCCAGAAATGGCGGCTGGCTTCGAAGCCGCAGGAGGCGCAGCGGTAGCGCAGGAGCGGCTGGGCGGCTTTGTCGAGGGCGCGCTGAATATCCGGCTCGATGCCTTGGGATTTGAGCAATTGCGCTGCGATGACGAGCGAGGGTTCACGCTTCAAATGCGCTAACTGCTGCTCACGCAAAGCGGCCTCACCTGATGCGTTGGCTTTTAACTTCGCGAGCGCTTGCAGCACATCCAGAGAATGCGTGCTGTCGTACAAGGCTTCAAGCAAAGGAAGCACTTCGCTCACGCGCTGGCTTTGTATGGCCAGTGCAGTCAGTTTATCTGCTATTAAAGGTGTAGCGCTTGGCGCAGATTCTATGCCGGCGAGTAGGTGATTGAGTGCTGAATTAACGTCACCTGACTGCTCTGCGAGCTCGGACAGTAGAATTCGTGTGCGGCCAGACTGGGGGGCAATGTCGATGGCTTTCAAAAGTAGAGCGTGCTGCTCATCGGGCTGAAGGCTTTGCGCCTGCTCACACAGATAATGAGCCGCTCGCGTGCTGAAATCACCCTGGCCACTGGCTTGCAATTGCTGGGCAATGCGCTCTGCTTGCGGCCAATCGCGGGTGCGCTCGTAAATCGCCAGCCGCGCCAAGCGCGCTTGCGTTTCAAACTTACTGCCTTCGAGCTTGCCCAGAGCATCTTCTGCGCGATCCAATAGGCCGGCCTGCAAAAAATCCAGTGCGATAGCATGTTGCGCCCGCTCAAGCTCTGGTTTGGGCAAATCCCCACGCGCCAGCAGATGCTCATGCACACGCACCGCGCGATCATACTCACCACGGCGGCGAAAGAGATTGCCCAAGGCGAAATGCAGCTCAGACGTATCTGGATCTTTTTGCACGGCTTCGATGAAGGCATCTATCGCTTCATCTTGCTGCTCATTGAGCAAATGATTCAGGCCTTTGAAATAGGCTTTGGGCGAGCGGCGATTGTCAATGCGAAGCTGGCGCAGATCAAGCCGGGAAGCGAGCCAGCCCAGCACGAAGGCCAGTGGCAAGCCGAGCAGAAACCACGTGACATCGATCTCCATCAAGCCGCTCCATCCTGAGCGCGAGGCCGAGGCGCGCTGGGCGCTTGCGAGGCCGAGGCTCGATGCGCTTTACGCTGCCGCCACCAACGAGGCAGCATGCCAAGCACGCCAATGAAGAGGCCAGCTGTGAATGCGATCAAAAGCAACACAACGAGCGGTGCTTTCCATTGATTGCCAAAGAAGAAATGCGTAGTCACTTCATGCTGATTGTTCAGCGCGAAGGCGAAGAGGGTAAAAAAAATGGCTGCCTTCAGTATCCACCGAAGCAGCCACAGGATGTTTTGCATAAGTCTCTGTAGCGTGTGAGCTCAGATTCTACGGGCAAGCCATCAATGCAAAATGATTTTTACAGCAGGCCTTTTTGACGCATCTCTTCCGTCTTAGCATCGACCGCTTCACGCAGGGCTTTGCCCGGCTTGAAATGCGGCACGCGCTTCTCAGGAATCGTGACGGATTCGCCAGTTCGGGGATTGCGCCCCACACGCGGCGGCCGGCGGTTCACCGAGAAGCTGCCAAAACCACGGATCTCGATGCGATGGCCTTTGACCAGTGCGTCGCCAAGCGCGTCAAGAATCGTCTTGACGGCAAACTCGGCATCGCGCTGGGTGAGCTGTCCAAACTGCAAGGACAGCGCTTCAACGAGGTCAGAACGGGTCATGAGCCTGATTGGATCAGTTGTTGTCCAACTTCGCGCGCAGCAAGGCGCCCAAGCTCGTCGTACCAGCAGATTCGCGGCTGGAAGCTTGGCTCAAGTCAGCCATTGCAGCTTGCTCGTCCGCATTGTCTTTGGCCTTAACGGACAGGGAGACTTGGCGTGACTTGCGATCAATGTTGGTGACCACGGCAGTGACTTCATCGCCTTCTTTGAGCACGTTGCGGGCATCTTCCACGCGATCACGGCTGATCTCGGAAGCGCGCAGGTAGCCGATGATGTCTTGGCCGAGATCGATCTCCGCGCCTTTGGCATCCACGGTTTTGACCTTGCCTGTGACCACAGCGCCTTTGTCGTTGACAGAAGCGAACGTGGTGAAGGCATCGGCGTCGAGTTGCTTGATACCCAGGGAGATGCGCTCGCGATCCACGTCGATGGCGAGAACGATAGCCTCCACATCTTGGCCTTTCTTGAAGTTCTTGACAGCGGCTTCGCCGGTGTCAGTCCAAGACAGGTCAGACAGGTGCACTAGGCCGTCGATGCCAGCAGCCAAGCCGACGAACACGCCGAAATCGGTGATGGATTTGATCGGGCCTTTGACGCGATCGCCACGCTTCGTAGCAGCGGCGAATTCTTGCCATGGGTTGGCTTTGCATTGCTTCATGCCCAAGGAGATGCGGCGCTTGTCTTCGTCGATCTCCAAGACCATGACTTCCACTTCTTGGCCCATGGTCACGAGTTTGTTTGGAGCGATGTTTTTGTTCGTCCAGTCCATCTCGGAGACGTGCACCAAGCCTTCAATGCCTGGCTCGATTTCCACAAACGCGCCGTAGTCGGCGATATTGGTGATCTTGCCAAACATGCGGGTCTGCGCTGGGTAGCGGCGAGCCACGCCCATCCATGGATCGTCGCCCATTTGCTTGAGGCCGAGAGACACGCGGTTCTTGTCGGTATCAAACTTGAGCACTTTCGCGCTGATTTCTTGACCGGAAGTAACCACCTCAGATGGGTGACGCACGCGGCGCCATGCCATATCGGTGATGTGCAGCAGGCCATCCACACCGCCCAAATCGACGAATGCGCCGTATTCGGTGATGTTCTTGACCACGCCCTTGACGATAGAGCCTTCTTTCAAGGTTTCCATCAGCTTGGAGCGCTCTTCGCCCATGCTGGCTTCTTTCACAGCGCGGTGGCTCAGAACGACGTTGTTGCGCTTGCGATCGAGCTTGATCACTTTGAATTCAAGAGTCTTGTTCTCGTAAGGAGACAGATCTTTGATTGGGCGGGTTTCGATGAGGGAGCCGGGCAAGAAAGCGCGGATGCCATTGACCAAAACAGTGAGGCCGCCTTTGACTTTGCCAGAGGTCACGCCAGTGACGAATTCGCCGGATTCCAGCGCTTTTTCCAGGCTGAGCCAGGAAGCGAGACGCTTGGCGGTGTCGCGCGAGAGGATCGTGTCGCCATAGCCGTTTTCAACAGCGCCGATGGCCACAGAGACGAAATCGCCAACGGCAACTTCGAGGACGCCCTGATCGTTTTTGAATTCGGCGATGTCGATGTAGGCTTCGTTTTTGAGGCCTGCGTTCACAACGACATGGTTGTGGTCAACGCGGATGACTTCGGCGGTGATCACTTCGCCGGAGCGCATTTCGGTGCGCTTGAGCGATTCTTCAAAGAGGGCGGCAAAAGATTCAGACATGAGATTTCCTGTTGCGCAAAGCATTCAAATAGTGGCGGAATGCCACTTCAAATTTAATAGCAGTTAGCGCAGGTTTGATGCCGCTAAACGTGAATAAAGACGGCGGGTTAAGTTAAAAAATCCGGCCAACCGTGCGCATGCAGCGCGAAGGGAGTTGACAGGGGCTTCAATGCAAGTCTGTGAAGATCACAGACCTAACTTGCTGCGCCACTGGTTCAGCACAAATTCCACCGATTCTTCGATGGTTTGCCCAGAATTGTCCAAGAGCACAGCACCTTCGGCGGCTTTGAGTGGCGCAGATGCACGAGAACTATCTCGCAAATCGCGCGCTTCCAAATCAGCGCGAAGGATATCGAGTTTAGCAGAAATTCCCTTTGAAATCAACTGCTTATAGCGCCGCTCAGCGCGGGTGGCGCTGCTGGCGGTGAGGAAGATTTTGAGCGGAGCGGCGGGGAAAATCACCGTGCCCATATCGCGCCCATCGGCCACCAAGCCGGGCAGGCGAGCGAAACTGTGCTGCAAAGCGGTGAGCGCATCCCGCACGGCAGGGAAAACCGACACTTTGGATGCGCCAATGCCCATTTCTTCGCTGCGGATCAGTTCAGACACGTCATCCTCGTTGAGCAGCACGGCTTGGCCTTCAAACACGACGGGCAGATGCGCAGCGATTTTTGCCAAAGCCGCCTCATCATCCCAGGCAATGCCTTGCTGCTTGGCTGCGAGGGCGGTGAGGCGATAGAGCGCGCCGGAATCGAGGTAATGAAAGCCTAGCTGCTGCGCCACGCGGCTGGCCAATGTGCCTTTTCCGGAGGCGGTGGGGCCATCGACGCAGATCACGGGCACGCTGCGCGGCTTGACCACTTCGAACAGGGTTTCAAAATAGTTGGGAAAGGTTTTGGCCACACATTTTGGGTCTTCGATGCGCACAGCTACGCCAGCTGGATTGAAAGCGGCGAGAGAAAAACACATGGCGATGCGGTGATCGTCGTAGGTGTGAATGCTTGCCGGTTTCCAATCACTCGCCGCTGGAGGAGTGACGCTGATGAAATCATGGCCGTCCACCACGGTTGCGCCAAGCTTGCGCAGCTCAGTGGCCATGGCGCTGATGCGATCGGTTTCTTTCACGCGCCAACTGGCGATATTGCGCAGCGTCGTTGTGCCTTCGGCGTAGAGCGCCATGATGGCCAGCGTCATCGCGGCATCGGGGATGTGGTTGCAATCGAGGTCAATCGCCGTGAAAGGCCACGCGCCCTTGCTGATTTCCAAATGATTCGCGCCGCTTGTGATTTGAGCGCCCATGAGCCGCGCGGCATCCACAAAACGGATATCGCCTTGGATCGCGTTTTCACTCAATCCTTCTATACGAATTGAGCCAGTCGCCGGCGTAGATATTGCGCCAAGCGCTATGAAATAGCTAGCAGATGAGGCGTCCGCTTCCACCCAAATTTCTCCGGGCGATTGGTAGCTCGCGCCTTGGGAAATCGTGAATCTTTGCCAGCCATCGCGCTTCACATGAATGCCGAATTTGGTGAGTAGATTCAGAGTGATTTCGATATAGGGTTTGGAGATCAGCTCACCAATCACATCGATGTGAATGTCTTGCTTGGCGACCAGCGGCAGCGCGAGCAGCAAAGCGGTGAGGAACTGGCTAGAGACATCGCCGCGCACAGCAATCGGCGCATCCAGCTTCAAGCTCGGCTGGCCAACTTTGAGCGGCGGAAAACCATCGTTGCCTGTGTAATCAATCTGGCAGCCGAGTTGGCGCAGCGCATCGACCAAATCACCAATGGGCCGCTCATGCATGCGCGGCACGCCTGAGAGGGCGAAATCGCCACCGAGCACAGCGAGCGCGGCTGTCAAAGGTCGCATGGCTGTACCCGCGTTGCCGAGAAAAAGCTTGGCTGCGTTTTTGGGTGGCACGCCAGCTAAACCCGTGACGGCAACATCGGTGGGCACACCGCCTACGCTGCGCTCGACACCGCATCCGAGTTGCTCCAAAGCCGTCAGCATGACTCGCGTATCGTCCGAATCCAGCAGATCATGGATCACGGTGCGACCAGTGGCTAAGGCCGCCAGTAGCAGCACGCGGTTAGAAATACTTTTGGAGCCAGGAAGTTGTACTGTGCCTGAGGCGCTCTGCAGAGGCGGCAGATCAAGGAATGCAGTCGCGAACATGTTTACTTGCGCTGCGTCATTTTCCACTGCGCGCGTGTGAGGCTTGCGCGATCAATCTCGTGCTCGAGTTGATCGGTTTGCTCTTCCTGCATCAAGCGCTCCAGGCCACCCAATGCCTTTTGGAAGAGACGAGTTTGCGCCAGCAGCTCTTGGCGATTGGCCATCATCACATCTGTCCACAGTTTGGAATCGCTTGCAGCGATGCGGGTGAAATCTCTGAAGCCCATGCCCGCCAAGCTCAAATACTCGCGGCCATTGGGCTGATCCGTGATCGCATTCATCATGGCAAATGCAATCAAATGCGGTAGATGGCTCACGGCTGCATAAGCCGAATCATGCGCCTCGGGCGACATTTTGAGCACTTGGCAGCCCAGGGTTTCCCAGAGTTTGGTGGCTTTGTTGAGCTGCACGGTTTGCGTGCGTTCAATTGGCGTGATGATGACTTGCTTGTTGGCATACAGTGCCGCGTCAGCATGCTCCACGCCCGAGAGCTCTTTGCCCGCAATCGGATGCGCCGCTACAAAAATACCCACTTGATCCTTAAGCACCCGCCGCGCCGCATCCACCACATTGCGTTTGGTCGAGCCCACATCCATCACCAAAGTGTTTGGCGTGAGGATGTGCTTGATGCTTTTGAGCGTTGCTTCTGTAGCGGCTACAGGCACGGCAATCAAGACCAAATCCGCGCCAGAGGCAGCCAGCAAAGCTGAGGGCGCTTCCACATCGATCACGCCCATTTGCACGGCGCGTTGTGTGGTGGATGGCGATTTGCTGTAGCCCACGACGCGCTTGACCAAGCCCGCTTTTTTCATGGCCAGCGCAAATGAGCCGCCCATCAGGCCACAGCCGATCAATCCGAGTTGGTCAAACATGATGCTTCTTCTTTAGGAACTGACCGGATAGGACCCGAGCAGTTTGAAATATGCACAAAGCCCTTGGAGCTCGGCCAAAGCCTTCGCCACATGCCAATCTTGTGCATGGCCTTGCAAATCGATATAAAAATAGTATTCCCATTGCCCTGTGCGAGCCGGGCGCGATTCAAAACGCGTCATGGATACGCCATGATTTTTTAAAGGGACGAGCAAATCATGCACTGCACCCGGTTTATTGGGCACAGAGATGATCAAGCTGGTGCAATCTTTGCCGCTGGGGCTGGGCGTAGGAATCGTCTCAGGCAATGCAATCACACAAAAACGCGTGCGATTGTAGGCATCATCCTGAATCGCGTGGCTCACGATATGCAAACCGAAAATACTCGCGGCGCGCTCGCTGGAAATACCAGCCCAAGTTGGATTTTCTGTGGCCAAACGCGCGCCTTCTGCATTGCTGGCTACTGGCTTGCGCTCCGCATTCGGTAAATGTTTGGTGAGCCATTCTTGGCATTGCGCCAGCGCCTGTGGATGCGCAGCCACCACTTCAATGCCTTCCAAGCTTTGCGATTGACGCAACAGATGGTGGCGCACCATGAGGCTCACCTCACCCACAATTTGCGCAGGCGTCTGCAGCAACAAATCCAAGCTGCGGGTGACCGGCCCTTCGGTGGAGTTTTCCACGCCCACCACGCCGAAATGCGCAGAGCCTGCGGCAGTGGCTTGAAACACTTGATCGAAGTTCGCGCAGTAAATCAGCTCGACGCTTGATCCAAAAAAGTCGAATGCAGCTTGCTCGCAAAATGTCCCCGCAGGCCCGAGCACTGCAACGCGTTGTGAGGCTTCCAAGCTCCGGCATGCGCTCATCACCTCACGCCAGATATGGCCGACATTGTCAGCTTTTAACGGCCCAGCGTTGGCACCTTGTAACTGTCGAATCACCTGCGCTTCGCGCTCGGGGCGATAAACCGCCGAGCCTTCAAGCTTTTTCACTTCCCCCACTTCATGCGCCAAGGCAGCACGTCGGTTGAGCACAGTGAGCAAATCACGATCTACAGCATCGATCTCGGAGCGCAGTTGCGAGAGTGTTTTTTTGCTCATATTGGCGTATGACTGGGATAGATATTGCGCAAGCAGCTATAAATTTAGGAGCAATCAAGCGTCGCTCGATGGATTGGCTTCATCATCACCTGCCGCATCATCGCCCGCAGCTTCCGCAGCTGCATCGATGGCAGCATCGTTTTCCACAATCCGCTGCAAGCCGCTGAGCTTGGAGCCATCATCTAGAGCGATCAAAGTTACGCCTTGGGTAGCGCGGCCTAGCTCGCGGATTTCTGATACGCGTGTTCTCACGATCACGCCTTTGTCGGTGATCATCATGATCTCGTCATCCGCATGCACCAGTGTGGCAGCCACGATTTTGCCGTTGCGCTCGCTTTGCTGAATGGCGATCATGCCCTTGGTGCCACGGCCATGGCGGGTGTATTCCTGGATATTCGTGCGCTTACCGAAGCCATTAGCGGTGGCCGTCAAAACACTTTGATGCTCGTCCTCTGCCACGAGCAGCGCAATCACGTTTTGCCCGTCTTCGAGCATCATGCCGCGCACACCGCGCGCTTGCCTGCCCATGGGGCGCACATCGTTTTCATCGAAGCGCACGGCTTTGCCGCCATCGCTGAACAGCATCACATCGTGCTTGCCGTCCGTCAAAGCCGCGCCGATCAAGTAATCGCCTTCGTCCAGATCGACAGCAATGATGCCGCCTTTGCGAGGGTTGTTGAATTCATCGAGCGCCGTCTTTTTCACGGTGCCAAGATTCGTGGCCATGAAGACGTAATGGTCAGCGGGGAATTTGCGATTCTCGCCTGTGAGCGCGAGCACGACGTTGATTTTCTCGCCGTCTTGCAATGGGAACATATTGACGATCGGCCTGCCGCGCGAGCCGCGCGAGCCTGCGGGCACTTCCCAGACCTTGAGCCAATACATGCGGCCACGATTCGAGAAACAGAGCAAATAATCATGCGTGTTGGCAATAAAGAGCTGATCGATCCAATCGTCTTCTTTGGTTTGCGTCGCTTGCTTGCCGCGCCCGCCGCGTTTTTGCGCGCGGTATTCAGACAGGGGCTGGCTCTTGATGTAGCCACTGTGCGAGAGCGTGACCACCATGTCGGTTGGCGTGATCAAGTCTTCGGTGGACATGTCTTGCGCATTGTGCTCGATCTCGGAGCGGCGTGCGCCAAGCTTGGTTTGGCCAAATTCGTTTTTGATGGCGATCAACTCTTCGCTGATGATCGCGCCCACACGCTCAGGCTTGGCCAAAATGTCGAGCAGGTCATCAATCACCGCCATGACTTCTTTGTATTCAGCAACGATCTTGTCTTGCTCCAGCCCCGTCAAGCGCTGCAAGCGCATGTTCAAGATCTCGGTGGTCTGCGCTTCTGAGAGGCGATACAGCCCGTCTTTCTGCAAACCGAATTCGCGCTCTAGGCCATTGGGGCGATAGTCATCGGCGTTGACCACTCCGCCATCGGCTTTGGCGCGCGTGAGCATTTGCTTAACGATCTGCGAATCCCAGGTCTTGCTCATCAGCTCGGCCTTGGCCACTGGAGGCGTAGGCGCATTGCGGATGATGGCAATGAACTCGTCGATATTGGCCAGTGCGACTGCCAAGCCTTCGAGCAAATGGCCGCGATCACGCGCTTTGCGCAGCTCAAACACCGTGCGGCGTGTGATCACCTCGCGGCGATGCAATAAAAACACGCTGATCAGCGTTTTGAGATTGCACAGCTTAGGCTGACCATCGATCAGCGCAACGGTGTTCACGCCAAAGGTGTCTTGCAATTGCGTGAGTTTGTAGAGATTGTTGAGCACCACTTCAGGTACTTCACCGCGCTTGAGTTCAATCACCAAGCGCATGCCGGATTTATCGGATTCGTCTTGGATATGCGAGATGCCTTCGAGCTTCTTCTCGTGCACCAATTCGGCGATGCGCTCTTGCAGCGTTTTCTTGTTCACCTGATAGGGCAGCTCATCGACGATGATGGCTTGGCGCTGGCCTTTGTCGATATCCTCAAAATGCACTTTCGCGCGCATCACCACGCGGCCACGGCCGGTGCGGAAGGCTTCTTTCACGCCGCTCGTGCCATAAATGATGCCGCCCGTGGGGAAATCGGGCGCAGGCACGATTTCCATCAGCTCGTCAATGCTGGCGTCTGGGTTTTTCAGCAGATGCAAGCAGGCATCGACCACTTCATTCAAGTTGTGCGGCGGAATATTCGTGGCCATGCCCACAGCAATGCCGGTGGAGCCGTTGACTAGCAAATTCGGGAATTTCGCGGGCAGCACCAAAGGCTCTTTTTCCGAGCCGTCGTAGTTAGGGCCGAAATCAACCGTCTCTTTGTCGATATCTGCAACCAGCTCATGCGCAATCTTTGCCAAGCGGATCTCGGTGTATCGCATCGCGGCTGGGTTGTCGCCATCGACCGAGCCGAAGTTACCTTGGCCATCAACTAACATATGCCGCAGCGAAAAAGGCTGCGCCATGCGTACGATGGTGTCGTAAATGGCCGAGTCACCGTGCGGGTGGTATTTACCCATCACGTCACCGACGATACGCGCGCTCTTGCGGTAGGGCCGGTTGTAATCGTTATTCTGCTCGTGCATGCCGTAGAGCACGCGGCGATGCACGGGCTTCAAGCCATCGCGCGCATCCGGCAGCGCTCGCCCCACAATCACGCTCATCGCGTAATCAAGGTAGCTTCGGCGCATTTCCTCTTCGAGGCTGATCGGCAGGGTTTCTTTGGCGAATGAGGTCATGTTGTGCAGCGCTTACAGCTTATGGAGCGTCTTGAATCGACTGATTTGTCGTTCAAAACCAACGATTTTAGCCCGCTTTATGAACGGTCAATTTCAGGGCTTTGCAGCTTGCCTGTGACAAAAGTCGCAGCGAAGTGTCGTTCAAATGCAACATTTTTCACGCTAGTCGAGATGTAACCCCGCTTGGGTTGGACAGTGCTTGCGACTGTGGCACAATCATTCAACGAGTTAAACCTTACCGACTCGCTGGAGCAGCTAGCCTAGCTGTGGTATCAATTTTGAGGATGAACATGAAAAAACTGAATCAAGTCGCCGTGTTGTTTGCAACCGTCGCCCTTGCTGGCTCTGCGCTCGCCGCCGGCTCTAACGTCGCTTCCGACAACTGGCGTTCTGGCCACGGCAATCTGCAGTGGAAAAACGGCGACGGCACCCTGTGCTGGCGTGATGCCGTTTGGACGCCTGCAACGGCTGCCAAAGGCTGCGATGGCGCGATTGCACCTCCCGCACCCGCCGCTGCTCCTCGTCCAGCTCCTGCGCCAGCGCCTGCCGCAGTTGCACCTGCACCAGCACCAGCTGCCGCTGCTCCTCGCCCAGCACCAGCTCCTCCAGCTCCTCCAGCTCCTCCAGCAGCAACGAAGGTGACCTATGCTGCTGATGCTTTCTTTGATGTCAATAAAGCTGTCATCAAGCCAGAAGGTAAAGCCAAGATGGATGATTTGGTCGGCAAAATCAAAGACATCAACCTCGAAGTCATCATCGCCGTCGGCCACACCGACAGCGACGGTAGCGACGCTGCTAACCAGAAACTCTCTGTGAAGCGTGCTGAAGCTGTGAAGGCTTACCTCGTGTCCAAAGGCATCGAGAAAAACCGCGTTTACACCGAAGGTAAAGGCGAGAAGCAGCCAGTTGCTGACAACAAGACCAAAGAAGGCAAGACGAAAAACCGTCGCGTCGAGATCGAAGTGGTCGGCACACGCACCAACAAGTAATCTTTCCGATTGCTTAAAAAAACCGCCTTCGGGCGGTTTTTTATTGCCAGTTCGAATCCTGTTGGTCGCCATGACTAGCTGCTGCGACGCTTAAAATCACCCCATGCAATCTGTCAAAAAAGAATTACTGGCCGCTTTGGCCGTTGAGTTAGAACGTTTAAGCCCTGGCGCGGGCGAGAAGGCTGCGTTTGAGTCGCCCAAAGTGGCTGAGCATGGCGATTTTGCTTGTACGGCTGCGATGCAATTGGCTAAAGCCTTGAAGAAAAACCCGCGTGAGCTGGCATCAAATCTGCGAGAAATGCTCCTGAAAAATGAGCAGTTTGCCAAATGGGTGAGTGAGATTGAAATCGCTGGCCCTGGCTTTATCAATATACGGTTGAAGCCCGAGGCCAAGCAAGAAGTGGTGCGCGAGGTGCTGGCGCAGGCTGATTGTTATGGCTACCAAAAAGACACTGGCAAAAAGATGATGGTCGAATTCGTCTCAGCCAATCCGACTGGCCCGCTTCACGTAGGCCATGGCCGGCAAGGCGCTTTGGGCGATGCGATTTGCAATCTGTGGGCGACGCAGGGCGAGCAGGTATATCGGGAGTTTTATTACAACGATGCCGGTGTGCAGATCAACAATCTCGCGATCTCCGCCCAGCTGCGCGCCAAAGGCTTCAAGCCGGGGGATGCCGAGTGGCCAGAGTCTGCCTACAACGGCGAATACATCAACGACATCGCGCAAGATTTCCTCGCCAAGAAAACCGTGCAGGCCGATGACCGCAGCTTTACCGCCAGTGGCGACAAAGAAGACATTGAAAGCATCCGCCAATTTGCCGTGGCCTATCTGCGCCGCGAGCAAGATTTGGATTTGCAAGCCTTCGAAGTGAAGTTTGACAACTACTACCTCGAATCCTCGCTCTACACCAGTGGCCGCGTGGAGCAAGCTGTGCAAAAGCTCATCGCCGCTGGCAAGACGTATGAGAAAGATGGTGCGCTTTGGCTCAAGAGCACAGATTACGGCGACGACAAAGATCGCGTGATGAAAAAGAGTGATGGCTCTTACACTTACTTCGTGCCCGATGTGGCCTACCACCTGGCCAAATGGGAGCGCGGCTTCCAGCGCGTGGTGAATATCCAAGGCACAGACCACCACGGCACGATTGCTCGTGTGCGCGCCGGCTTGCAGGCCGCAGGCTCGGGCATTCCCGAGGGCTATCCGGATTACGTGCTGCACACCATGGTACGCGTGATCAAAGATGGCCAAGAAGTGAAAATCTCCAAGCGCACCGGCGGCTATGTCACGCTGCGCGATTTGATTGATTGGACGAGCAAAGATGCCGTGCGCTTCTTCTTGCTCTCGCGCAAGCCTGATACCGAGTACACCTTCGATGTTGATCTCGCGGTCAAGAAAAACAACGACAACCCGGTGTACTACGTGCAGTACGCCCATGCCCGCATCTGCTCGGTGCTTGCTACTTGGGCGGAGAAAGATGGCGGCGATGCGGCCACGCTCGGCAAAGTGGATTTAAGCGCTCTCAACACACCCGCCGCGCAAAGCCTGATGCTCGCCTTGGCTAAGTATCCCGAGATGCTCACCGCTGCCGCAAGAGATTTCGCGCCGCACGATGTGAGCTTCTATTTGCGCGATCTGGCCGCCACTTACCATTCTTATTACGATGCAGAGCGCATCTTGGTAGACGATGAAAGCGTGAAAAAAGCCCGTTTGGCGCTCGTGGCGGCCTCTGCGCAAGTGATTCGTAACGGTTTGGCCGTGCTCGGCGTCAGCGCACCCGCTAAGATGTGAACATGATGATGAATACGCATTCTCTCTTCCGTGCGAGCGCGCAGCGCGGCGGCACATTCCTCGGCATCGTGATTGGCCTGATGGTCGGTTTGGGCGCAGCCCTTGCCGTAGCGCTTTATGTGACGAAAGTGCCTGTGCCTTTCATGAACAAAGGCGCTGCCAAATCCACAGCCGAACAAGATGCGCAAGAAACCCAGAAAAACAAAAACTGGGATCCGAATGCGCCGCTGTATGGTAAGAATCCCGCCAAACCAACTGCCTCGGGCACGGTCGGCACTGTAACCACGGCAACATCGCCCCAAGCCGCCGCTAGCGCTCCTAAAGGCGCTGCCTCCGCACCCAAAACAGCCGCATCCGCTGCCAAGCCATCAGCCGATCCCCTCGGCGATCTGGCCAAAGCCAAGACTTCCGGTGCAGTCACTGCCGCCGTTTCGGGAGCAGATCCTTTTACTTATTTCGTGCAAGCTGGTGCTTTCCGCACACCCGAAGATGCAGAAGCGCAAAAAGCCAAGCTCAGTATGGCGGGCTTCCAAGCCAATGTGACCGAGCGCGAGCAATCCGGCCGTACAGTGTTTCGCGTGCGAATCGGCCCGATGGAGCGAAAAGACGATGCTGACAAAGCCAAAGAAAAGCTCGATGGCGCTGGCTTTGAAACAGCCATTGTTCGTGTGCAACGCTAAACATTACGCATTCACCTAGCATATACCCGGCATCTATCGCTCGGAACTTTGTCAGCCTCTGTCAGCTCAGCTACGTTAATCCTTCATTGCCACCACAAGAGAACCCTATGCTTCGTCGTGAACTCATTCAAACCGCTGGCGTCCTGACCGTGACATCCGCAGCTGCTATGCCCTTGGCAGCGTATGCGCAACGCAGCTACCAAGAAGGCCAAGACTATGTAGCGCTGGATAAGCGCGTGCCTGGCGAGACCCAAGGCGGCAAAGTCGAGATCATTGAATTCTTTTGGTACAACTGCCCGCACTGCAATGCTTTTGAGCCTCGCTTGGAAGAGTGGGTGGCAAAGCTGCCTAAAGATGTTGTGTTTCGCCGCGCCCCTGTGGCATTCCGTGATGAATTTGTGCCGCAACAGCGCTTGTATTACTCGCTGGAGGCGATGGGCAAAGTGGGTGAGCTGCACAAAAAAGTGTTTTATGCCATTCATGCAGAAAAGCGCCGCTTGGATACGCAGGCCAGTATTGGTGAATGGATTGCAACGCAGGGGGTGGATCGCAAAAAATTCGACGAACTCTACAACTCGTTTGCAGTGCAAACCAAAGCCACACGCGCAGCCAAAATGCAAAACGATTACAAAGTAGGCGGTGTGCCAGCCATGGGCATCGCCGGGCGTTTTTACACCGATGGCTCATTGGCTCAAAGCATGGAGCGCGCTTTGCAGGTGACCGATTGGTTGATCTCGGAGATCAAAAAAGGCCGTTAGTTCGGTTTTTTAGAATTAAATCGGCAGTTCGCCGGCATGAAACGTGCGCGACCAGCTATTAATTTGGTAGCAATCAACGATCCGCTGGATGCCCCATGCGCATATCGTCGAGGTAATCTTTGCTGATGTTGATGCTCGAAGCGATGCCCACTTCGTCGTAGTGTTTTTTTAGCCAGCGCTGGCCACATGTTTGGCCAAGCTCAAAGAGCTTTTCGATCAATTGCCCATCCGCGGCGGATTTGCTGGAGGCTGGATAAGCCTCCAGCGCCTCGCCGCCATCAATGCGATGCAAGCGCACCGTGCGGTAGCGCTCTGGCGGCAGAAATCCTTTGGCGATCAATCGGTTCACAAAATCAATCGCGCGCATTTGCGTCAGCAAGCTCGCGTTAAACGTGAGTTCGTTGACCCGATCCATGATCTCGCTCTCGTTATCAGGCACGGCATTGCGCTCGACCGGGTTGATCTGGATCAGCACGATATCGCTGGCTTGGGATTTGTAGATCAAAGGATGCAGGGCAGGGTTGCCACTGAAGCCGCCATCCCAATAATGCTCGCCCTCAATTTCCACCGCGCGAAACAGCATGGGCAAGCAAGCTGAGGCCATCACAGCGGCTTCGGTGAGCCGCTTGCCCGAGAAAATCTCTGCTTTGCCTGTCTTCACATGCGTGGCACAAACGTGGATCCGCGGTGAATTGGCCTTGGCCAACTGCTTGAAATCCACACAACTGGCCAGCAGCTCGCGCAGCGGATTGATATCCAGCGGGTTAAATTGATAAGGCGAAATCGATGCCCCGCTCGCGCGCCAGCCCGAGAGCCACATCTGCGCCCAACCGCGTTGCAATTTACTCGCCTCGCCCAAGCGCGCCACCTTGCGCCAGAAATCCCCCAAAGCCTCGCGCGCCGCTTGCCGCGCCGCTGCTGGATCATCCGGATGCTGTGCAAAGCCATGCCCCAGCACGGCCGCATTCATCGCGCCAGCGCTCGCGCCGCTGATGCCGTCGAGCTGCAATCGCCCATCATCGAGCAGCGCATCCAATACACCCCAAGTAAACGCCCCATGCGAGCCACCGCCTTGCAGCGCGAGGCTTACGGTTTTGTACGGTGCGTCTGGAGCGATGGGGCTCGGTGGTGAAGAAACTTCGTCATTCATTTTGGTACGCCCTTCAACGATGCATTGTAGAGATACAAACATTCAAAAACTGTGCCAAATGTGTCAATGCTGTGACGTGAATCACTATAAAGTTTATAGCACCTTGCGCAGACTCTATGCCGGCCACAGGCTCCTTTCTTTCAAAAGACGGCCGATTTACAATGTTTACATGCAACGCCGCTGCTTCATCACCACCACGACTGCCGTCACCGCCAGCATCTTCTTGCCAGCGCCTCTTCGCGCCCAAGAAGCCAGCAAAGTGCAAAGCCTCTCCCAGGCCCTAGTCTGGCTCGATCAAATAGAAGCCGCCCCCGGCGTGAAAACCTCGGGCGCGTGGCCACTTTCCGCCGTGCTCGAGCATCTCTCGCAAAGCATCGAAATGAGCATGGATGGCTTCCCCCAGCCCAAAAGCGCGCTGTTTCAAAACACCCTGGGCACAGCCGCATTCACCGTCTTTAAGCTGCGCGGCAAGATGAGCCATTCATTGGCAGAGCCCATCCCCGGCGCGCCCGAGCTCAGCCCATCCTTGGCTTGGCGCCCAGCCGCCGCCCGCCTGCGCGCCGCCATCACCCGCTTCAATGGCAACAGCGCCGCCCTCAAGCCCCATTTCGCCTACGGTAGCCTCGGCCGATCCGATTACGCGGCCGCCCACAGCATGCACATTGCTAATCATCAAGACGAAATTTCCATCCATCGGCTGGCATGAGCAGGTATTTCTAGGTGGGTGCACCCATATTTGACACGCCCTCAAAATCTGTGGCATAATTCAAGGCTTCGCGCAATTTGCGTGCGGATATTCATCCGTAAACAGAAAGCGCATCCTGCCCAAACGTGGCTTGGTTTGAGGAATCGAACTGAAGTGGCGACGGGCCCAAGACTGCTTTCGATGGTTTGAAATTGTTCAAACAGTCGGAGACAAGTTGGGAAGAATAGACAATGATCCAAACTGAATCTCGACTCGATGTCGCTGACAACACGGGTGCC
>JAAFJC010000139.1 GCA_013297925.1 Comamonadaceae bacterium | reverse complement strand
TTTTGCGTGGGCCGCAACTATCGCGCCCATGCGGCTGAATTGGCGGGCAGCGTGTTTACCAGCAATGCCAGCGATGTGGGGCAATGGCCGATTGTGTTTACCAAGTTGCCAGAGTGCGTGGTGGGGCCGCATGCAGCTGTGCAGTTGCCCGGCGCGAAAATCTCCGAGCAGATTGATTACGAATCCGAGCTGGCTGTGGTGATCGGCAAAGGCGGGAAAAATATTCCTGCATCACGTGCGATAGAGCATGTGTTTGGCTACACCGTGGTCAATGATGTAACAGCGCGCGATGTGCAGATGCGCCATTCGCAATGGGATTTGGGCAAGAGCTTCGATACCTTCTGCCCGATGGGGCCATGGATCGTAACGGCGGATGAGCAGGAGCACGACAACATCCGTGTGCGTGGCTGGGTCAATGGCGAGCTGCGGCAAGATGGCAACACCAAAGATTTGATTTTTGATATTCCGACGTTGATCGAAACCTGCTCTCGCGGCATCACGCTGATGCCCGGTGATGTGATTGCAACGGGCACGCCTTCAGGCGTGGGCATGGGCATGAAGCCGCCAAGCTACTTGAAGGCGGGCGATGTGGTGCGTGTAGAGATCGATGGCATTGGTGCTATCGAAAATCGTTTCATCTGAAGAGCAGAAAGCACATCATGGCGATTCAATGGATTGACAAGATGGCTGTGGATGTGGAGGGCGAAGGCGAGGCCGTCGTCATGCTGCACGGCTTGGGCGGCTCGATGAATGTGTGGGCACCCTTGATGCCAGCGCTCAAGAGCTACAAAGTCATTCGTATCGATACGCCGGGCGCGGGGCGCTCTCATGATGCCTACGCTCTTGGCGAAAGCACGCCTCACAAAGGCAAGCTCTCGCCAGATGTGGTGGCGCAATGCGTGATCGATGTGTGCCGCGAATTGGGTGTTGAGCAGGCTCATATGGTTGGGCATTCGCTGAGCACCATGGTCTGCCCCTATGTGGCCGTGAAAGCACCCAAGCTGGTGAAAAGCATGACGCTTTTTGCATCGCTTTTTCAACCTCCGCAGGGCATGCGTGATGTCATGAGTGGGCGTGCACCGGCAGTACGCGAAAGAGGCACGTTTGAAGCGGCCATGGCCGTCTCCAATGCGGCATTGTCCGCTTCGACGAAAGAAACACAGCCAGTGACCGTGGCCTATGTGCGCGAAGCCATCATGGGGCAAGACCCGGAAGGCTATGCCCGCAACTGCTTGCTGCTGGCTGAGGCCACACCCACCACGCTTGAAAAAATCAAATGCCCCACGCTCTTGGTGACAGGTGATGAAGATGTCGTAACGCCGCTGGCTGGCGCGCGTGAGCTGATGGCGCGTATTCCGCAGGCGCGCTTGGAAGTGTTGAACAAATGTGGCCATTGGCCGATCGTGGAGCGCGTGGAGGATTGCCGCCGCCTTCTGCGTGATTTTCTTGATCGTCAGCGTTGAAGGAAGAGACCGTGAGCGATACTTTATTCACCAATGTGCGCATCTTTGATGGCACAGGCGAGCAAGCCTACCGGGGCGAAGTGCTTGTGCAGGGCAATCGCATTTCGCGCGTGAGCCGCTCGTCCTATGGCAACAGCGCGCCAGTGCATGGTGTGCAAGTGGTCGATGGTGCAGGTGCTTTCTTGATGCCCGGCATGATTGAAGCGCACACGCATTTTTCTTGGAATGATCAGCCCAGCTTGGATGCCATACAGCGCATGCCGCCCGAAGAGCATATTTTGTGGTGCTCGCAAGTGGCAGAGCGCTATTTGGATATGGGCTGGACGAGCTGTGTGGGCGCGGCCACGGCCAAGCCACGCTTAGATGTGGTGATCCGCAATGCGATCAACGATGGCACGATCATTGGCCCGCGTTATCTTGCAGCCAGCCAAGAAATCACCGTGCCTGGCGGCTTGGGAGACACCACGCAACCGCATTTGCCTCAGGCCGAATTTGCTTTTGGTGCAGTCGTGAGCGGTGTGGAAGAAATGCGCCGCTGCGTTCGCATGTTCACCAAATACGGTGTGGATTCACTCAAGATCAATTTATCAGGCGAATCCATCACGGGGATGCCCAGCGAGATGAGCCAGTTCACTGAAGAAGAAATCAAGGTCTGCGTACAAGAGGCAAAAGCATGGGGCAAACGGGTGGCTGCGCACGCGCGATCCACTTGGTCGATCCAGCAATGCATCAAGCACGGCATCGAAGTGATCTACCACGCCAGCTTCACCGATACCGAAACGCTGGACATGATGGAAGAGAGCAAGCGCCGACACTTCGTGGCTCCCGGCTTGGCTTGGCTGATCAACACTTGCCATAACGCGAGTGAATGGGGCATCACACCCGATGTCGCCAAGAAGATGGGCTATTTCCGCGAGCTCGATGCGGCGATGGAAAGCATGCGTGCTCTGCACAAGCGCGGCGTGCGCATTCTGCCTGGCGGCGATTACGGTTTTGCTTGGACTCCGCATGGCACGAACGCCAGAGACTTGGAATACTTTGTGAAATACGTCGGCATGTCCAACATGGAAGCCTTGCTCTCTGCCACAGCTTGGGGTGGCCCGATGATGAAGATGAGCAAGCAACTTGGCAAGATTCAAGAAGGCTATCTGGCTGATATCTTGCTGATTGATGGTGATCCGCTCACGGATATCACCGTATTGCAAGACAAGAAGCGAATCTTGTCGGTGATGAAGGATGGGCATTTCCATCGTAAGCCGCCTGTGCGCAGCTCGTCGGCAACACGTTGGAACGCATAAGGTGAAGAGCATGACAAATCGCATTCATTTCACCAACGTTCGCATTTTCGACGGCACTGGGCAAGAGCCTTATATGGGCAGTGCGCTGGTGCAAGATCAACGCATCGTACAAGTTAGCCGCAGCAGCAATGGCCTATCGGTCGGCGATGCCATGGTGATTGACGGCGCCGGCGCAACGCTCATGCCCGGCATGGTGGAAGCGCACACGCATTTCTCTTGGAACAATGCGGCCACTTTGGCCGGCATTCAAACCATGCCTGTGGAGGAGCATGTTCTCTGGTGTACCAAGGTGGCCAAGCAATACCTGATGGCAGGCTGGACATCTTGCATCGGCGCAGCTTGTGCCAAGCCGCGTTTGGATGTGGTGATTCGCAATGCGATCAACTCCGGGCAAATCCCTGGCCCCCGCTATTTGGCTGCCAGCCAAGAGATCACTGTGCCAGGCGCTTTGGGTGATGAAATGCTGCCGCATTTGCCCTTCCCTGAATTCAGCTTTGGTGTGGTGGTGAATGGCCCAGACGATATGCGCAAAGCCGTGCGCATGTTTTTGAAATATGGTGTGGATTCGGTCAAGCTCAATCTCTCAGGAGATAACTTCGTGCCCGATGCGCCTGCAGAGACCACTTGGATGAGCGACGAAGAAGTGGCAGTGGCCATGCACGAGGTGCGCACGCGGGGCAAGCGCGGCATCGCGCATGCGCGCTCGAATGAGAGCATCCGGCAGGCGCTGCGCCACGGCATTGATTTGATTTATCACGCCAGCTTTGCCGATGAAAAAACGCTGGACATGATGGAAGCCGCGAAGGATCGCATCTTTGTAGCGCCTGGGCTCGCGATCCTTTATGCCTTGCTCTATGAGGGCGAACCTTGGGGCATCACCCACACCAAGGCCACAGAAATGGGCTATCAAATCGAGTGGGATGCCGCTATTGAATCGCTGAGCGCCATGCACAAGCGTGGCATCCGAGTGTTGCCCGGTGGTGATTACGGCTTCGCGTTCACGCCGCATGGGCAAAACGCGCGCGATCTTGAATTTTTTGTGAAATACCTAGGCTTCACGCCTGCGCAAGCTTTGCGCAGCGCCACGCAGTTGGGTG
>JAAFJC010000138.1 GCA_013297925.1 Comamonadaceae bacterium | reverse complement strand
ACTTCCTCCGGCGATTCCGTCATCATCTGATGCCCGCCCGAGACTCGTGCTACTTTTGCACCGGGTGCTTTATCAATCAAGCTCTGCGCGGCCTTCGGTGTCGTCATCTGATCTGCCATGCCCACTATAAAAAGTATAGCTGGTCGCGCAGATTCTTTGCCGGCGACCAGCCGATTTAATGCATCAAACGCCCCTTCATAGCTGTCGCAGGCCTTGAAACCTGTGTGAAACACGTTCTCCTTCTCATTGCTAGCGAGCACACGCCGCATCAGCGCCCGTGAGCCGCCATAGAGCCACGTGCCAGGCCCAAGCGCAGAAGGCGGTGGGCTGAGCGAGCTATGGCTAAAGGTGTTCACCATCTCAATCGCCTTCATCGGCGCATTGAGCGAAGCTTCCAGCAAAGCCGGCGACACCTTCATCGGAAACGCCGTGCCCACCAGGATGAGCTGGCTCACGCGCTCGGGCGAGAGGCTGGCCGTATGCAGCGCAATCAAGCTACCCCAGCTATGCCCAATCAGCGCCGCTTTTTGCACGCCCGCCGCATCCAGCAGCGCCAAGATAAAAGCCGCCGCTTCTTCAACACTTTTCGGGCAGCTCCCCTCACTCTTCCCATGCCCCGGCAAATCGACGGCGAGCACATTAAACCCATGATGCGCGAAGTAGCGCGTCTGCAAAATCCAAACGCTGTGATCATTAAGCACGCCGTGAATGAACACCAGAGTCGGCTTGGCAGCGTTGAAAGGCTTCCCGCCGGTGTAGCAATAAGTCTTATGGCCTAAAACGGGGATGTACATAGTCACCTCACATATCTGGAATCAAACGTTTGCCCAAGCCGATCACTTGATCGTCTGAATAGCCTAAGCTGTTGTAAAACGCAATCACGGCTGCATTGCTGCTGCGAATCTGCAAATTGATCTTCGGGCAGCCGAGCGCTTTGAGCGCATCTTCGCCCCAGCGCATGAGCGTGCTCGCATGGCCTTTTCTTTGATGAGCAGGCGACACAGCCAGGTAGTTCACCCAGCCGCGATGGCCTTCATAGCCGAACATGGCGCTGGCGATCAGCTCGCTACCTTGCAAGCCAACGACGAAAAGCTCAGGATGCATGCTGAGTTTGCGAGCAATGTCTTTGTGAGGATCGTTCCAAGGCCGGGTGAGATCGCAGGCCTGCCAGAGTGCGACAACAAAGGCTTCGTCTGATGTGTGGAAAGCGCGGATTTGCATGATGTTATTTTATCCATACAATGTACATATGATTCGATTCGAATGGCATTCCAGCAAAGCAGCTTCAAACCTAGCCAAGCATCAGGTGTCATTTGAGGAGGCGCAAACTGTGTTCTACGACGATTTTGCGGTTCAGTTCTTCGATGAGGCGCATTCTGATGAGGAAGAGCGATTTCTCATGCTGGGCAGGAGTGTTCACAGCAGATTACTGATCGTTTGCCATTGTGAACGTGAAGAGGGTGGCGTTATTCGAATCGTTTCCGCGCGCAAAGCCACCAAACGCGAGGCTGCGTTTTACCAAGGACTCTGACATGAAAGCTGAATACGATCTCTCTAAGCTCAAAGCTCGCAAAAATCCCTATGCTTCAAAGTTAAAGAAGCCCGTGACGATGCGGCTTTCGGAAGATGTGGTGGTTTATTTCAAAGGTATGGCCGATGAAGCGGGCGTGCCCTATCAAAGCTTGATCAATCTCTATTTGCGCGATTGCTTGGCCAATCGCCGCCAAGTGCAGATTGCTTGGCCGAAAGCGGCATAAACCTTTGTGATTCCAGCCTTGCTAGGCGGTTTTTTCAGCAGCTTTGAGTGCCCGCTTCAGATCTTCAATCAAATCATCGGCGTCTTCTAGGCCGATGGAGAGGCGTATCGTGCCGGGGCCGATGCCTGCGCCTTGCAGGGCTTCGTCGCTCATGCGGAAGTGGGTGGTGCTGGCGGGGTGGATCACTAGGCTGCGGCAATCGCCGACGTTGGCGAGGTGGCTGAAGACTTTGAGCGTTTCGATGAATTTCTTGCCTTGCTCGCGCGAGCCTTTCATGTCGAAGCTGAAGACGCTGCCTGCGCCGCGCGGGAGGAGCTTTTGTGCGAGGGCGTAGCTGGGGTGCGATTCGAGCATGGGGTGGCCGACTCTTGAGACGAAAGCATGGCTAGCTAAGAATTGCACGATTTTTTCTGTGTTGCGGGCGTGTTGCGCCATGCGTAGGGGCAGAGTTTCGATGCCTTGCAAGATGAGCCAGGCGGTATGCGGGCTCATGCAAGCGCCGAAATCGCGCAGGCCTTCGCGGCGGGCGCGCAGCAGGAACGCGCCGACGGTAGATTCTTCGGTGAAGACCATGTTGTGGAAGCCTTCGTAGGCTTCACTCAGCTCGGGGAAGTGGCCAGATTTTTCCCAGTCAAACGAGCCGCCATCGACGACGATGCCGCCAATGACTGTGCCGTGGCCGCTCAGGAATTTGGTGGCTGAGTGATAGACGATATCTGCGCCATGCTCGAAGGGCTTGATGAGCCACGGCGAGGTGAGGGTGCTGTCTACGAGCAAGGGCAGGCCAGCTTCGTGGGCAATCGTAGCGACGGTGGGGATGTCGAGCACATCCATGCCGGGGTTGCCCACGGTTTCTCCAAAGAGCAGCTTGGTGTTGGGCTGGATGGCGGCTTTCCATCCGTCGATGTCTCCGGGCTTGACGAAAGTGGTGTCAATGCCGAAGCGGCGCATCGTGTAGTGAAGCAGATTTTGGCTGCCGCCGTAAAGCGCAGTGGAGGCGACGATGTGCGAGCCTGCGCCCATGATGGTGGCTATTGCCAAATGCAGCGCCGCTTGGCCAGAGGCGGTGGCAATCGCGCCGATGCCGCCTTCCAAGGCGCTGACACGCTGCTCCAGCACGGCATTCGTTGGGTTGCTGATGCGGCTGTACACATGACCTGCGCGCTCCAAATTGAAGAGCGAGGCGGCATGCTCGCTGGATTCAAAGACGAAACTGGTGCTTAGGTGAATCGGCACGGCGCGCGCGCCAGTGGCAGGGTCGGGCGCAGCGCCTGCGTGCAAGGCGAGGGTGTCGAAGCCGGGGTCAGAGTAGCCGGGCATGGGTTTTCCTATCTCAAGGTGTTGCGATCAATGCGTCATTGTGGGCTATATTTGCGTATTGATCGAGGAGAGTGAACCATGAAAGTCAGTGATATTTTGCGCGTGAAGGGCAGCACGCTCCATACCATCACCCCCGAAGACAGCCTGCAAAGCGCGATGAACCTGATGGCCGAGAAAGACATTGGCTCGCTGGTGGTGATGAGCCACGGCTTGGTCGTGGGCATGCTCACCTTTCGCGAAGTGATTGTGGCGGTGAATAAAAATGGCGGCATGGTCGGCACGACGACTGTGTACCGCGCGATGGACGATGGCCCGCTGATCTGCACGCCCGCCACCGAGCTCGATGAAGTGCGCCGCATGATGCTGGAGCGCCACGCCCGCTATATGCCCGTGATCGACAACCGCATGCTCATGGGCGTGATCAGCTTCTATGACGTGGCGAAAGCCGTTGTGGATGCGCAGAATTTTGAGAACAAGATGCTCAAGGCCTACATTCGCGATTGGCCCGAACAAGAAGGCTAAACCCTCCGTTCGGCCTGAGCTTGTCGAAGGCTAGCGCGATTCTCCGAACAAGCGTTTCGACAAGCTCAACGCGAACGGATACGCTTCTGTCATTAGCTCTAGATGCCATGTCCAAAAAGCCGCACATTTCCGAAACGCCAGCGACTGCTTTGCTCAAAGCAAACAAGATCGAATTTACTGAGCATCCCTACGAGTATTTGGAGCACGGCGGAGCAAACCACAGCGCGGAGGTGCTGGGGCAAGATCCGTTTATCGTGGTGAAGACTTTGATCATGCAAGACGAGGCGGCTAAGCCTTTGGTGGTG
>JAAFJC010000137.1 GCA_013297925.1 Comamonadaceae bacterium | reverse complement strand
TGAAGGCCGTGACCGTTGATTTGAAAGCAAAGATCGCCCAAGCCCAGCTTGGCGGTGGCGATGCAGCCCGCGCCAAGCACACAGCGCGAGGCAAGCTGCTGCCGCGTGATCGCGTGCAAAATTTGCTCGATCCGGGCACACCGTTTTTGGAGATTGCCCCCCTCGCGGCTCTCGGCATGTATCCCGATAAAGATGGGTCTGACTCCGCGCCCGCAGCCGGTGTGATCGCAGGCATTGGCCGCATCAAAGGCATTGATTGCATGATCGTCTGCAACGATGCAACCGTGAAGGGTGGCACGTATTACCCGCTCACCGTGAAAAAGCATTTGCGTGCGCAAGAGATCGCGCAGCAAAACCGCCTGCCTTGCATTTACCTCGTCGATTCTGGCGGCGCGAATTTGCCGAACCAAGACGAAGTGTTTCCTGATCGCGATCACTTTGGCCGCATTTTTTACAACCAAGCGCAGATGAGCGCGGAGGGCATTGCTCAAGTAGCCGTGGTGATGGGCTCATGCACAGCGGGCGGTGCGTATGTGCCCGCGATGAGCGATGAGACGATCATTGTGAAGAACCAAGGCACGATATTTCTGGGTGGGCCGCCGCTGGTGAAAGCTGCCACGGGTGAGGTCGTCACCAGTGAAGATTTAGGTGGCGGCGATGTGCATACACGGCTCTCGGGCGTGGCCGATCATCTGGCGAACAACGATATGCATGCATTGAGCATCGCACGCGATATTGTTAAGAATTTAAACCAAAATCAGCAGATCGCCGGCAAGAATACTGCGCAAGCAGCTACTGAAATCATAGCGCCGAAGTTTCCCACTGAAGAGCTTTACGGCGTAATCCCCACAGATACGCGCAAACCTTTCGATGTGCGCGAGATCATCGCACGCATCGTGGATGGCTCGGAGTTTGATGAATTCAAAGCCCGCTTTGGCACGACTCTCGTCACAGGTTTCGCCAAAATCGAAGGCATGAGCGTGGGCATCATCGCCAACAACGGCATCCTGTTTTCCGAGAGCGCGCAAAAAGGCGCTCACTTCATTGAGTTGTGCTGCCAGCGAAAAATCCCGCTCGTCTTCCTGCAAAACATCACCGGCTTCATGGTCGGACGCAAAGTGGAAAACGAAGGCATCGCCCGCCACGGCGCAAAGATGGTCACAGCCGTTGCCACAGCCAACGTGCCCAAATTCACCATCATCATCGGCGGCAGCTTCGGCGCTGGCAACTACGGTATGTGCGGTCGCGCTTACAGCCCCCGCTTTCTGTGGATGTGGCCGAATGCCCGCATCTCAGTGATGGGCGGCGAACAGGCTGCGAGTGTGCTTGCTACTGTGAAACGCGATGGCATCGAAGCCAAAGGCGGGGCGTGGAGCGCTGAAGAAGAAGAACAGTTCAAAGCCCCGTTGCGCCGACAATACGAAACCCAAGGCCATCCGTATTACGCGACGGCAAGACTCTGGGACGACGGCATCATCGATCCCGCAGACACCCGCCGCGTACTCGCGCTTGGGCTTTCGGCGGCAAAGAATGCGCCGATTCTTGAGCCGAAATTTGGTATTTTCAGGATGTAAAGTCTGGCTATTCACTCCAGATGCAAAAGATACCCATGATGAAGCCAAAGCCAGAAAGCAAGATATCGATTCGCCTTAAGAGCTTGTTTCGATGGTGGTTTGTTGCTGTTTTCATGCTTTGTTCGTTGCCAGCCCATTCGCAAGAGCTGGATGCCAGCTTGGATGAGCAGGTCGTGATGATTGCTAAGAAGGGTGGCTTGTTCAGCTTCGAGCTTGAGACCACGGTGTACAAGCCAGATGGTGATGGGCCTTTTCCTTTGGTGATCATCAATCACGGCAAATCGTTTGGTGATCCGCGCTTTCAAGGTCGTTCGCGCCATAGCATCGCGGCGCGCTTTTTTCTGCAGCGTGGGTATGCCGTACTGATGCCGATGCGCCAAGGCTTCTCCAAATCCACAGGCAGCTATATTGGCGGAGGTTGCAATATCGACAGCAATGGTTTGCAGCAAGCGCAAGACACCAAGGCTGCGCTTGATTGGGCAGTGAGTCAAAGCTGGGCTGATAAAAACAATATTCTGATCATGGGGCAATCTCACGGCGGCTGGACGACCTTGGCCTTCGGCACATTGAATTACCCGGGCGTCAAAGGCTTGGTGAATTTCGCGGGTGGACTGAAGCAGGAATCCTGCGCAGGGTGGGAGGGAAGTTTGGCGCGCGCCGCCGGGGGCTATGGTAAAGACACGAAAGTGCCTTCTGTCTGGTTTTACGGCGATAACGACAGCTTCTTTGCTCCCTATACCTTCCGCCCCATGTTTGAAAAATACACCGCTGCCGGAGCGAAGGCAGAGTTGGTGGCGTTTGGGAATTTCGGCTCGGATGCGCACATGATGTTTGGTTCTCGCGATGGCATACCGATTTGGCAGCCTAAAGTGGGCAGCTTCATGCAAGAAGTCGGTTTACCCACAGCCATCACACATGCCAAGTTTGGCAACGCACCCAGCGTGACACCGAAACCACCCAAAACAGATTTTGCAGCTTTGGACGACGAAACCAAGCTGCCGCACGTCAAAGACACGGGCCGAGCTGGCTACAAGAATTTCCTCACCAAGCAACTGCCCCGAGCATTCGCGCTTGCGCCCAACGGCGCATGGGGGTGGGCTGAGATGGGCGATGATCCGCTCAAACGTGCAATAGACAGCTGCAATCGCAATGGCCAAGGCCAATGCAAGCTCTACGCGGTTGATGACTTGGTGGTGTGGCAACCATGAGAGCAGTACAACACTTTCAAATGCTCGCTCGCTACAACGTGTGGGCAACGCATCGTTTGCTAGAAGCGGTGGAAAAACTCAGCGATGACGCGTATCGCCGGGATGTTGGGCTGTTTTTCAAATCTGTTCACGGCACGCTCAATCACTTGCTGGTGACTGAGCACATGCTTTGGTATCCGCGCTTCGCACGCGGCGAGTCGCCTAAGCTCGCACTGGACGCTGAAATTGAGCCCGTGCGCGAGCGGCTTGCGCAAGCGCTCAAGGGTGGCACAGGTAACTGGAAGCCTTTGATCGATTCTTGGCCAGCAGAGCGATTTGAAGGCAAGCTCAGTTACACCAGAATGAATGGTCAAGCGATGAGCTTGCCCTTCATTGGAGCGCTCACGCATGTGTTCAACCACGGCACACACCATCGTGGCCAGATTACGGCAGCGCTGACGATGCTCGGGCAGCCATGCCCAGAGCTGGATTTGGTGTGGATGCTCCAAGAAGACAATCGATGAAAAGCTTGAGCTGTCTGCTACTTCTGCTGGTATTCATAAATTTGGCCCAAGCCAAGCTTGTGCAGCAAGTCGATTCAGTCAATGCAACGGTGACGGATGCCTACGGAAAGCGGATCGAGAGATCAGTGAATTACGCCACGATTTTTGATGACACCACGCCAAGCCCGCGCCCTGTTTTGATACTCAACCATGGACGATCCTATAAAGCTGAGGTGAGAGCAGTGACTCAACCCTCAAAAAACTACGCAGCAAATGCTCGTTGGTTCGCTCAGGCGGGTTTTTTTGTTGTGATTCCCACTCGGATTGGCTACGGCAGTACGGGTGGAGATGATGTTGAAGATTCAGGCGTTTGCAGTAAGAAAAATTATCCACCTGGCTACATGGCTTCTGCAGAGCAAACGCTGGCTTTGCTGGCACATGTCCGATCACGTGCAGACGTGAGCCAGCATCGCGGCGTAGTGATGGGTCAGTCTTATGGCGGCACGACGGCGATCACGGTGGCGGCGAAAAATCCTGCTGGCGTTCAAGCTTTTGTTAACTTCGCCGGGGGCGGTGGTGGCAACCCTGAGACGCAGCCGCAGCGCCCATGCCGCGCTGATTTACTCTATGCATTATTCGCTGGCTATGGCAAAACCTCGCGGGGGCCGACGCTCTGGGTTTATACAGAGAACGATCAGTATTCAGGCCCGAAGCTGGCG
>JAAFJC010000136.1 GCA_013297925.1 Comamonadaceae bacterium | reverse complement strand
AAAAAGTCATTGAAAGGCGTACACAAGCAAGACCTGCAAGTTGTTCTGCTGCAGCCCCTAGCTGTCTCGCGCTTCTATTCAATGAAAAGAGTTCGAAAGTAATTTAAATGAACAGTATTGCGCCTCCGCCTTTACTTACGCCATCCGCACTGACTGCTCTGTCAGGCTTGTTGGGCGAATAGAGAGTAGGTTTCCCAAGGCTTGCACTATCCGCTTGCATCTTTGGCTTACCGTGATGAATAGAACACCATGCTCATCGGGTAGCAGGGGGTGGATGGCGTAAGTAAAGGCGGAGACGGCGTAAAACTCTTTGCAAATCGAAAGGCTCTCCATCGCCGTCGGGGGACATGGAGCCATCCGCCCCCTGCTGCCTGATGAGCTGCCCAGTCAAAGCAATAGACCTAGCGAATCAAGCGCCCAATTTGCTACGCAACATATCGTTGACCTGTTGCGGATTGGCTTTGCCTTTGCTGGCTTTCATGGCTTGGCCGACGAGGGCGTTGAAGGCTTTGTCTTTGCCGGCTTTGAATTGCGCGACGTTGTCTGGGTTGGCGGCGAGGACTTCTTCGATGATTTTCTCTAGCGCGCCAGAGTCGTTGATCTGACCCAAACCGAGTTCGACGATCAAATCACCCATCAAAAGAGACTTGGTGATGCTTCCGTGGCCTTCAAGCTCCAAAATAAAGCGGCCATTGTCATACTTCAATTCACCTGACCACAGTCGATCAAGAAGCGTTCTAGCGGCTTGTACGTTAATACTTGAAGCATGTACGCGGTTTAGAAGTTCCCCGAGACAAACTGCAGATACAGGGCACTGCTCAAATGTTTTCTCATCTTGGTTCAAGCGGCGCGAAATCTCGCCCATCACCCAGTTGCTCGCCAGCTTCGATTGCCCGCAAGCTTTGGCAGCATCTTCGAAATAAGCAGCCATCGCTTGACTTTGGGTGAGCTGGTTGGCATCGTATTCGGGCAGGCCGTATTCGCTGACAAATCGCGCAGCCATCACGCGCGGCAACTCGGGCATGGTGGCTTTGACTTGGTTCACCCAGCTTGGCGCGACATGCAGCGGCGGCAAATCGGGATCGGGGAAATAGCGGTAGTCGGCGGCGTCTTCCTTAGTACGCATGGCGCGGGTCTCACCCGTGTCGGGGTCAAATAACACGGTGGCTTGTTGAATTTTTTTGCCGTCTTCGATTTGCTCGATCTGCCAGCGAATTTCAAAATCGATGGCTTGCTGCATGAATTTGAAGCTGTTCAGATTCTTGATTTCGCGGCGTGTGCCCAGTGGGGTGTTAGGCTTGTGTACAGATACGTTGGCATCGCAACGGAACGAGCCTTCTTGCATGTTGCCATCGCAAATGCCGATCCAGGTGACGATTTTGTGCAGCTCTTTCGCATAGGCCACCGCTTCGTCTGAGGAGTGCATGTCTGGCTCGGTGACGATTTCTAGCAAGGGTGTGCCTGCGCGGTTGAGATCAATGCCGCTTTGGCCGATGAAATCCTCGTGGAGGGATTTGCCGGCATCTTCTTCGAGATGGGCGCGGACTAGGTGCACGGTTTTCGGTTGTTCACCTAAGAAGAACTCTACCGAGCCGCCTTGCACGACCGGAATCTCGAATTGGCTGATCTGATAGCCCTTGGGCAGATCGGGATAGAAGTAGTTTTTGCGGGCGAAGATGCTTTTCTCGGCAATCGTAGAGCCGAGTGCCAAGCCGAGCTTGATGGCGCATTCGACCGCGCCTTTGTTCATGACCGGGAGCGTGCCGGGAAGGGCTAGATCCACTGGCGCGGCTTGGGTGTTGGGCTCTGCGCCGAAAGCGGTGGAGGCGCGGCTGAAGATTTTGCTGCTGGTGGCCAGTTGGGTGTGCGTCTCGAAACCGATGACGACTTCGTAGCCTTGAATGAGTTTGCTCATGATCAAAAACCCTCCGGGCGGCGGGCGTGAAAATCGGTGGCTTGCTGGTATTGGTGGGCGACGTTCAGAAGCTGGGCTTCTTTGAAGTAGTTGCCGATCAGTTGCATACCTACGGGCATATTTCCAGCGCCGAAGCCTACGGGTAGGCTCATGCCGGGTAGGCCGGCGAGTGAGGCGGGGAGGGTGAAAATGTCTGCCAAATAGTTGGCCACAGGATCATCCGATTTTTCACCAATCTTCCAAGCAACCGTGGGCGCAACTGGCCCGGCGATGACATCGCATTCTTTGAAAGCATTTTGGAAATCATCCGCGATCATGCGGCGGATTTTTTGGGCTTGGAGGTAGTAGGCATCGTAGTAGCCATGGGAGAGCACATAGGTGCCGATCATGATGCGGCGTTTGACTTCGTCGCCAAAGCCTTCCATGCGGGTCTTTTTGTACATATCGAGCAGGTCGGTGTATTTGCCGGCGCGGTGGCCGAATTTCACGCCGTCGAAGCGGGACAGGTTCGAGCTGGCCTCGGCGGGGGCGATGATGTAGTACACGGGAATAGAGAGCTCAGTGCGCGGCAGCTGGATGGGTACAAGCTTGGCGCCGAGCTTTTCGAGTTCTTTGAGGGCTGCGTCGATGGCTGCACGAACGTCTGCGCTCAAGCCCTCGCCGAAGAATTCTTTGGGGATGCCTACCCGAAGGCCATCGAGCTTGCCATTCAAGCCGATTGAGAAATCTTCCTTGGGCACATCGAGCGAGGTGGAATCGCGGTCTAGATCGGGGCCGCACATGGCAGACAGCAGCAAGGCGCAGTCTTCCGCACTGCGTGCCATCGGCCCGGCTTGATCGAGGCTGGAGGCAAAGGCCACCATGCCATAGCGGCTGGCGCGGCCATAGGTGGGCTTGATGCCGGTAATGCCGCAAAAGGCGGCGGGCTGGCGGATCGAGCCGCCGGTGTCTGTGCCGGTGGCGGCTGCGGCAAGGCCGGCTGCCACGGCCACGGCGCTGCCGCCCGAGCTGCCGCCGGGGATGCGGCTGGTGTCCCACGGATTGAGCGCTTTGCCATAGGCCGAGTTTTCATTGGACGAGCCCATGGCGAACTCATCGCAATTGAGTTTTCCGAGGCAAACAGCTCCTTCGCCGGCAAGATTGCTCACAATCGTGCTATCAAAAGGTGAGCGATAGCCGGAAAGCATCTTCGAGCCAGCGGTGGTCGGCCAGTCAACGGTGACGAAAATGTCTTTGTGGGCGATGGGCAGACCAAGCAGCGGCGCGGTATCGCCGGCATCGATACGTTTTTGCGCGGCGGCGGCCTGAAAGAGCGTGGCGGCTTCATCCGTGGCTAAAAACGCGCCAAGATGCGCATGGGTCTTCATTCGGGCGAGGAAATGCTGGGCAAGCTCAGGCGCAGATAGCTCCTTTTTTGAGAGCATGCCGCGCAGGTGTTTCAAGGGCTGGAGGTGGATTTCACTCATTTTCTTGGGGCTCACTCAATCACTTTAGGCACAAGAAACAGGCCGCGCTCCACTGCTGGGGCACTCTTTTGATTGGCTTCGCGGTTGTTGGGCTCGCTCACGGCATCAGCGCGCAGGCGCAGCTGGATGTCTTGGATGGCGGCTACGGGGTGCGCCAAGGGCTCAATGCCCTTGGTGTCCACCGCTTTCATCTGCTCAACGATGTCAAAAAAAGCATTCAGGGCGCCCAGCATGCGCTCGGGTTCGCCGGGGCGGAGTTCCAAGCGCGCTAAATTGGCGATGCGGTCAATGTCGGAAGGGTTCAAGGCCATGGTGTTATCTGGAGGTTTTGCAACAAATTTAGGAGCAAAGCCAAGAGTTTCAAGAGTGCAATCGGGTATTATCCTGTCTTTGGTTAGCGCCTCTGAAATTAAAGCGTCAAACCCGCAAAAAAGGATTGAAGATGTTAGGTGTATTTCGTCGGTATCTCTCCACCGACCTGGCTATCGATTTGGGGACAGCCAACACATTGATTTTTGCACGCGGCAAGGGCATCGTGCTCGATGAGCCATCGGTGGTGGCGATTCGCCATGAAGGTGGCCCGCAAGGCAAAAAAGTGATTCAGGCCGTGGGCAAAGAAGCCAAGGCCATGCTGGGCAAAGTGCCGGGCAATATTGAAGCCATTCGCC
>JAAFJC010000135.1 GCA_013297925.1 Comamonadaceae bacterium | reverse complement strand
AGCATGCGCACATCAAACACATAGTCTGCATCGAGCGGAATGCCGCGCTTGAAGCCAAAGGATTCAAACACCAAGGTGAGTTGCGTGGCAGGAGCGGTAACGAGCTGCTTGATATAGCTCTGCAGCTGCGTGCTGCGGATCAGGCTGGAATCGATCACATGAGAATCTTCGCGCAGCTCGGCCAGCAGATCGCGTTCCATCTCGATGGCATCGGTCAATGCGCGGCGCTGGTCATCGGTTTGGCTGGAAGATAGGGGATGTTTACGCCTTGTTTCTGAGAAACGATGAACGAGCGTATCAGTCGTTGCGTCCAGAAAAACGGTTTTGACCGTGATGCCCTGCTCGCGCAAGGCTTTGAGCTGCTTGGGCACGATGGGCAGCGAGGTCGCGCTGCGCACGTCCATCGCAATCGCGATGCGGTTGACTTTGTGCTGCCGCTCCACATCGATGAAGGAGGCAAGCAGCTCGGGCGGCAAGTTATCAACGCAGTAGTAGCCTGCATCTTCTAAGGCACGAAGTGCCACAGATTTACCCGAGCCAGACATGCCGGTAATTAGCATCACCTCCAGCTCTGGTGCGCTCACTGCGCCGCTCCTTGCAGCATTTCCTTCGCATGCGCGAGCGTGGTGCCAGAGAGCTTTTCACCGCCGAGCATTCGGGCGACTTCTGTCACGCGCTGCTCACCCGTGATCGCTTGCACCGAGCTTTCTGTGAGCTTGCCGACGAGCTGCTTGGCGACAAGCAAATGCTGATCGGCGCAGGCGGCCACTTGCGGTAGATGCGTGACGGCGAGCACTTGACGGTCTTTACCCAGCTGCTTCATGAGGCGGCCAACCGTTTCGGCCACTGCGCCGCCGATGCCGGAATCCACTTCGTCAAAAATCAAGGTGCCTGCGCTGCCCAGCTCGCTGGTGGTCACGGCTATCGCCAGCGCGATGCGCGAGAGCTCGCCGCCAGAAGCGACTTTGCCGACGGGGCGCGGCGTGCTGCCGGCGTGGCCTGCGACCAAGAAATCCACCGTCTCAGCGCCGAAGCTGGAAGGCTCACATGCCGTGAGTTGCACCTCAAAGCGCCCGCCTTGCATGCCGAGGCCTTGCATCGCGGTGGAGATGGCTTGGCCGAGCAAGGGCGCGGCTTTCTTGCGTTGCTTGCTGACTTGCTTGCATTCAGTTTGCAACCCTGCCCAGGCAGCATCCACACGCGATTGCAGCGCAGCCAGATCGCTGGCGGCTTCTAAATGCTTGAGCTGCGCTTGCCATTGCGTGAGCAGCACAGGCAGCTCCTCGGGCGGGCGATGGTGGCGGCGGGCGAGTTGGAGCCAGAGGCTCACGCGCTCATCGAGCTCGGCGAGCCGAGCCGGATCGGGCGCGGTGCGGCGGGTGAAGGCTTGCAGGCTGTGAGAAATATCGTCCACCTGCGCCAGATTTGAAGCCAAATCAGCACCTAGCCGGCTGAATTCCTGCGCGAGATGCTCATTTTTTTGTAGCAAATCCAGAGCTTTGGAAAGGCGCTGGCTCGCGCCATCATCGCCGCCCAGCAGCTCCATCGCTTCATGCGCAGCAGCGAGCAAATCTTGTGCATTGGATTGCAGGCTGTGCTCAGCGTTGAGCGCTTCCCATTCATCAGGCTGCGGCGAGAGTTTAGAAAGCTCGCCCAACTGCCAAGCCAAGCGCTCGCGCTCGCTCTCTAGCGTAGCTTTCGCTGCTTGCGCATCGGCCAGCGCTTTGGCGGCTTCGCGCCAAGCGGCGTGCGATTGAGCCACGGCTGCGGTATCAATTTGGCCATAGGCATCCAGCAAACGGCGCACCTCGGCTGGCTTGGTGAGCTGCGCCCAAGCATGCTGGCCGTGAATATCTACAAGATGTTCGGCTGCTTCGCGCAATTGCGTGAGTGTGGCGGCGCTGCCGTTGATCCATGCGCGGCTCTTGCCTTGCGCATCAATGCTTCTTCTCAGGAGCAAGCTGCCTTCGGCTTCAAAGCCCGCATCTTCCAGCCAAGCAAGCAAGCTCTGTGGCGCATCAAACTCTGCCGAAATCTCAGCCTTGGCTGCGCCCTCGCGCACCACACCTGTCTCCGCGCGATTGCCCAAGGCCAGTTGCAAAGCATCCACCAAAATCGATTTACCCGCACCCGTCTCACCCGTGAGCACAGAAAAGCCGGCGTGCAGATCCAGCTGCAGCTCGCGCACGATCACGAAATCTCTGAGTTGGATGCTGCGCAGCATTTACACAGTCCCCTCGTTCCAATGCAGCTTGCGCCGCAGCGTGTCGTAATAGCTCCAGCCTTTGGGGTGCAAAAACTTCGCTGCATACTGAGAACGACTCACCAAGATGCGATCACCGATCAACAGTGACGCTAAATTTTGCATATCGAAATTCGCACTCGCCTCTTTGCCCGCTACCAATTCGATAGCTATTTGCGCAGTATCTGCAACGGCGAGAGGGCGATTGGATAATGTATGCGGCGCAATCGGCACCATCACCCAGCCGCCCAGCGCAGGATGCATGATCGGGCCGCCAGCGGATAGAGAATAAGCCGTTGAGCCCGTCGGCGAAGCGATGATCAAGCCATCGGCGCGCTGGTTGGCCACAAAGCGGCCATCAATCTCCACCCGCAGCTCCACCATGCCTGAGCCTGCGCCCCGGTTGATCACAACATCATTTAAGGCGAGGGCATCAAACACGCAGCCACCATCGCGCATCACCCGAGCTTGCATCAGCGGGCGCAGCTCTTGCTCATATTCGCCGCGCAGCATGGGCTGCAAGGTGTTTTTGTAATCATCCAACGCGATATCGGTGATGAAGCCCAAGCGGCCATGGTTAATGCCGATCAGTGGGATGCCAAAGCGCGCGAGCTGACGGCCAATACCGAGCATCGTGCCATCGCCACCCACCACCAGCGCCAAATCGCATTGCTGGCCGATTTGCTCTAGGCTCAGCAGCGCATGGCCGGCCATGTCTTTCGCGCCGAGATTGCTCGCGCTCTCGGCATCCAATGAAACATCCAGCCCGAGGTCATGCAGGAAATGCGAAAGATCCAGCAGTGTCTCGCGCATGCTGACGCTGCTGGCGTGGTATTTGCCGATCAGTGCAACGTGGCGGAAGCTGGACATTTTGTTGAGAGGGGCATTCGATACCATTTCTAAATTAAAGCACTAAAATGAAATCTTGCTGTACTTATTATCATAATTTTTCTGATGGATGACCGAGCCAAGCTCTTGCTCAAAGCGCTGATCGAGCGCTATATCGCCGATGGCCAGCCCGTGGGCTCGCGCACGCTCTCCAAAGCCAGCGGGCTGGATCTGTCCGCAGCCACCATCCGCAATGTGATGAGCGATCTGGAAGAGCTCGGCCTCATCGCCTCGCCGCATACCAGCGCGGGGCGTATTCCTACGGCGCGGGGCTACCGTTTGTTTGTGGACACGATGCTCACGGTGGACCAACTGGGTATGGCATCAGCCCCGTTGTCTGCCCCAAGCATCGCGGCTGATCAGCCGCAGCGGGTGATCAGCAATGCGGCGAATTTGTTGTCTTCTCTTTCGCAATTCGTCGGCGTGGTGATCGCGCCGCGCAAGACATCCGTTTTTAGGCACATTGAATTTCTGCGGCTCTCCGAGAAGCGCATTTTGGTGATCATCGTGGCGCCTGATGGGGATGTGCAAAACCGCGTGATATTCACAGACAGCGATTTCACGCAGAGCCAACTCATTGAAGCATCGAACTTTTTGACAGCGAATTACGCTGGCTTGGCGATTGAGCAAGTGCGCGAGCGATTGAAGCTGGAGATGGAGCAATTGCAAGGCGAGATTGCCAAGCTGATGCAAGCGGCGGTGCAGGTGAGCTCCGAAGCGCTTGCCTCGGGCGATGGCGAGGTGGTGATCTCAGGCGAGAAGAATTTGCTGGAGGTGAGTGATTTCTCACAGGACATGGGGCACTTGCGCCGCGCCTTTGGCTTGTTTGAGCAAAAGGCGCAGCTCATGCGTTTGCTGGATGTGTCGAGCCAAGCAGAAGGCGTGCGCATCTATATTGGTGGTGAGAGCCAAGTGGTGCCGGTGGAAGAGCTCTCGGTGGTGAGCGCGCCCTATATGGTTGATGGGCATGTGGTGGGCAAGCTCGCTGTGATCGGCCCCACGCGCATGCCCTATGAACGCATGATTCAGATTGTGGATATCACATCGAAACTCGTGGGCAATGCATTGAGCCAAGGCAGCAATACGTCTGGCGTGCCGCGAATCCTGTAATTCGCATGCTATAATTTTAGTCTTGTGCGGCTGTAGCTCAGTTGGATAGAGTACTTGGCTACGAACCAAGGGGTCGTGGGTTCAATTCCTGCCAGCCGCACCATTTTTTTAGATTAGTTTTCGGCTTGTAGCGCAGCCTGGTAGCGCACTTGCATGGGGTGCAAGGGGTCGCGAGTTCGAATCCCGCCAAGCCGACCAAACCATAGACCGCC
>JAAFJC010000134.1 GCA_013297925.1 Comamonadaceae bacterium | reverse complement strand
TTTAATACAGTCATATCGTTTTGGATAGCAATGACTCTTGAACAACTGCGCGTGTTTGCAAAAGTGGTTGAGGCCGGCAGTTTCACGGCTGCCGCTGATGTGCTGGGCATGCAGGCGAGCAATGTGAGCCGCATGCTCGCGCAGCTCGAAGCGGAATTGGGCGTGAGCTTGCTGGAGCGCACGACGAGAAAACAGTCCGTCACCGAGGCGGGGCGAGCCGTGTTTGAGCGAGCTACAGGCGTCTTGGCGGCGATTGAAGACACGGTGCATGTGACGCAAAACATCCAAGCCGCGCCGCAGGGCTTACTGCGCGTGACCTGTGGTGTGGAATTTGGCATGGATGCCGTAGGCGCTTGGGTACGTGCTTATCTGGCGCAGCATGCGCAGGTCAATGTCGAGGCCGAATACTCCAGCCGCGAGCTCGATCTGGTACACGAAGGCTTTGATCTTGCCGTTCGCGCTGGCCCGCTGCGCGAATCGCGCCTGGCCGCGCGCAGGCTCGGGTGCTTTGAATATGCTTTGTACGCCACACCCGCCTATCTGCAACTGCACGGCACCCCGCGCGAGCCAGACGAGATTTCTCAGCATGCGGTGGTGGTATTCACCGGCGCAGCGGTGCGCCAACTCTGGACTTTGCACAACGCGAGCGACCAGAGCACGGTCAAAGTTCAGGGGCAGCCTCGCCTTCGCGTTAACTCGGGCGCAGAGGTGCTCGATGGCGTGTTGGCAGGCCTGGGCATCGGCCAATTGCCCGGATTTATTGCGCGGCGCTATGAAGAAGCGGGCCAATTGACTCGCGTGCTCGCGCCGTGGCGCCCGCCCTCGGTGGAGGTGTATGCCGTCTACCCCAGCAATCGGTATCTCACTCCCAAGGTGCGCCGCTTTGTGGATTTGGCGAGTGAGCAATTCCCAAGCTAGGCTGAAGCCTCGGCCTTCGCTTTTAAAATCTCTACCTTCATGCCTAAACGCTCTCCATCTTCCAAACTTGCGCCTTTGACACTTCAAGTGCCCAAGCCGCGCAACCCCATCTTGCAAGCTGCTGCTGGCAGCCGCGCGAAGCTGGCCACCAAGAAGCATGAGAAAACCGAAGGTGCAGTGCGCCGAGCCGAGAAAATGGCGCTGTCCAAACTGCTGCCAAAATAGCGCCCTATGTCCACCGTCTTTAATTTCACCTTCGTGCCCTGGTTTCGCTCGGTGGCGCCTTATATCCACACGCATCGGGGCAAAACCTTTGTGGTGGCGGTGTGTGGGGAGGCGATTGCGGCTGGCAAGCTCAGCTTGATCGCGCAAGACTTGGCGCTGATTCAGAGCATGGGTGTGAAGATCGTGCTGGTGCATGGCTTTCGCCCGCAAGTGAATGAGCAGTTGGCCGCCAAAGGGCATAGCCCGAAGTATTCCCACGGTATGCGCATTACAGACAGCATTGCGCTTGATTGCGCGCAAGAAGCCGCTGGGCAATTGCGCTTTGAGATTGAGGCCGCTTTCAGCCAAGGCCTGCCGAATACGCCGATGGCGGGCTCTACGGTGCGCGTGATCTCCGGCAATTTCATCACGGCGCGGCCTGTGGGCATCATCGATGGCGTGGATTTCATTCACAGCGGCTTGGTGCGCAAGGTCGATACGCCGGGCATCCAGAAAGCGCTGCACATGGGCGCGATGGTGCTGCTCTCGCCTTTTGGCTATTCGCCTACAGGTGAAGCCTTTAATCTGACGATGGAAGAAGTGGCTACGTCTGTAGCAACAGCGCTTCAAGCCGACAAACTGATTTTTCTCACGGAGATTCCGGGCATCGCCACCGATCCTGCGCTACCCGTGAGTGAAGACAACCCGATTGATACTGAGCTGCCGCTGGCCGCTGCGGAGAAGCTGCTGGCGAGTTTGCCGCAAGCTGCGCAGCCATCAGACACTGCTTTCTATCTGCAGCATTGCGTGCGCGCTTGTAAGAGCGGCGTGGAGCGCAGCCATATCTTGCCGTTTGCGATGGATGGCTCACTGCTGCTAGAAATCTACGTACACGACGGCGTGGGCACGATGGTGGTGGACGAGAAGCTGGAGAGCCTGCGCGAAGCGACTCCCGATGACGTGGGCGGCATTTTGCAGTTGATTGAGCCGTTTGAGAAAGACGGCACGCTTGTGAAGCGTGATCGCACCGAGATCGAGCGTGATGTGGGCAACTACAGCATCATCGAGCACGATGGCGTGATCTTCGGCTGCGCTGCGCTTTATCCCTATCCCGAAGCGAAGACAGCCGAGATGGCCGCGCTCACGGTGAGCCCGCAAGTGCAAGGCCAAGGCGATGGCGATAAACTTTTGAAACGCATCGAGCAACGCGCCCGCGCTCAAGGGCTTGAGAGCATCTTCGTGCTCACCACCCGCACCATGCATTGGTTCATCAAGCGCGGCTTCGTGCAGGTCGATCCTGAGAAACTGCCTGATGCACGCAAACGCAAATACAACTGGGATCGCAAGAGCCAAGTGTTGTTTAAGAAATTGAGCTGATTTTTAAGTGTTTTAGGCAGTTCGCCGGCATAGAATCTGCGCAAGCTGCTATTATTTTTATAGTTATTGTTTTTTGAAAGATACCGATATGGCACGCATGGTCAACTGCATCAAACTCGGCCTTGAGGCTGAAGGCTTAGATTTCCCCACCTATCCCGGCGAGCTGGGCAAGCGCATTTATGAAAACGTGAGCAAGCAAGCGTGGGCCGATTGGCTCAAACACCAAACCATGCTGGTGAACGAAAACCGCTTGAATTTGGCGGATCAGCGCGCACGGCAATATCTCGCTCGCCAGATGGAAAACCACTTCTTCGGTGGTGGCGCAGACGCTGCGGCGGGCTATGTGCCGCCATCGGCTTAAATCTCAGTTTTTAAGTGATTTTTATGGCGTTTTAGGCCACTCGCCGGCATAGAACCTGCCCAGAGTGCTATGAATTTAATAGTCATCGGCGCAGGCTTGGCAGGCGCGGCCTGCGCGCAGGCGTTGAGCAGACGAGGCTGCCAAGTCACGGTGCTCAACCAAGGCGGCGGTGCATCTGAGCTCCCCGTCGGCCTGCTCGCCGCGCATCTCTCAGCACAAGACATTGAGCTTTCCCAACTCTCCCGCCTTGGCGTATCGCTCACACTCTCCCATGCCCGCGCCCTGCTGCGTGAGGGTATCGATTGGCAGCCCAGCGTCTTAGAGCAAAAGCTGCTCTTCCATCCCGAGAAAAACGCTCGCTTGAGCCAAGGCGCTGCTCTCTTGCCCGATTGGTATGAAGCGAGCGAGGCTCAAGTGCTCCACAAACAAGCCGCTTGGATCAAGCCGCAAGCTCTAGCGCAGGTTTGGCTCGCGCAGCCGGGCATCACGGTGCAAGAGGCCTGTGTGGCGGCTCTCAAACGCAGCGAGAAGCATTGGCAGGCGCTCAACGGTCAAGGTCAACTTATCGCGCAAGCAGACCGCCTCATCATCGCCGCAGGCGCACAAGCCGGCAGCCTACTCGCGCAATGCGGCCATCCGCTCACCATGGATAACGTCAGCGGCTCAGTCGCATTTGGTGAATGGCCGTGTGATGCCAACTTAGACAACCCATTGATCAACGGCAACGGCCATTTCATCAGCGGCGTGGCAGGCGATGCAGGCGGCAAATTCTGGCTGAGCGGGGCAACCTATGAGCGAGAAACCTATGCCTCGTCAGAGGAGCAACAAGCCGCCAGCCTGCAAGCCAACCAAGCACGCTTAGCCAACCTCCTGCCCGCTCCACTCCTCCCCGCGATCAACGCCCAATTCGCAAGCGGCCAAGTACAAACCTGGCAAGGCCACCGCTGCACCACGTCTGACCGTTTCCCCATCGTCGGCGAGCTCGAACTTGGTCTTTATGTCTGCACCGCCATGGGCTCACGCGGCCTGAGCTTTGCGGCGCTCTGCGCAGACATCCTCGCCCAAGAGATCATGAAAGATAGCTCGCCGCTGATCACCTCGAAAGAGCTTCGCCGCGAGCTCCTTCCCAGCAGAAAAACACTGAAAGTGAGTTCTCCATGAATACAGCTCCCGTCGCGGTCATCACTGGCGCAGCCCGTGGCATCGGCTTAGAAATCGCCCGGCAGTTTGTTAGTCAAGGCACTCGCGTCGCGCTGCTTGATATCGAAGCCGATCTGCTGCGCCAAGCCGTGCAAACCGAAGGCTGGAGCGAAGCGCAAGCCGTCGCCCTGCCCTGCGACTTAGCCGTTGAATCCCAAGTGCAAGCCGCCATCGCGCAAATCATCAAAAAGTTCGGCCGCATCCATCACCTGATCAACAACGCCGGCATCGCCGTCTTCAAGCCCTTGCTCGCGCACACCGCGCAAGAGTGGCAGCGCGTGATCGATGTAAACCTCACCGGCCCCTTCCTCTGCACCCAAGCCTGTGCGCCGCATATGCTCAAAAACGCGGGCAACCAGAGCGAAGCGAGCCTTAGCCAGGGTCAAGAAAAGGGCAGCATCGTCAACATCGCCTCCATCTCCGGCCTACGCGCCAGCAGCCTGCGCGTCGCCTACGGCACCAGCAAAGCCGCCCTCATCCACCTCACCAAACAACAAGCCGTCGAACTAGGCAACGCCGGCATCCGCTGCAACG
>JAAFJC010000133.1 GCA_013297925.1 Comamonadaceae bacterium | reverse complement strand
GTGCGAATGCCGGGATCGAGCCCCATCACGGCTTTGGGGCCCGCGGGCGCGGCCAGCAGCAGATCGCGCACGTTTTGCGCAAACACTTTGATCGCCACCTTCTCAGCTTCTTCGCGCAGCCGCGCAAACAGATCGCGCTCCAAGCTCAGCGAGAGCTTGACCTTCCACGTCCAGCTCACGCATTTGCGGATCAGGTCGTCAGCCGGCCGTGAAGCGTGGCTCCATTTCAGATGCAGGGCAATGCGGCCTTCTGCCAGGCTCACAGGTTTTGCTATCGATCCAGTAGCAGCTTGCGCAGATTCCACGCCGGGCACATCCAGTTTTGCTTCTAAAAACTCCGCTGCACGCCCGCGAAACACGGCCAGCGCGCGATGCGAAGGCACAGTGCGGATCGGTTCGCTGTAATCAAAATAGTCTTGGAATTTCGCCACATCAGGGTTTTTCGCGTCTTTGCCCTCTAGCAGCTTGGAAGTGAGAGCGGCTTCCTGCCACAGCCATTCGCGCAAGTTCTGCACGAGGCCAGCATCTTCCGCCCAGCGCTCGCTCAAAATATCGCGCACGCCATCGAGCACGGCCAGCGCGTTGGAAAAATCTGCCCCTTCGATGCTGCCTGGGGGTGAGGTGAATTTCTCTGCTTCAGTCAAAGGCACAAGGCTCGGGTCGGCAAACAACAAATCCGCCAGCGGCTCAATGCCCGCCTCACGCGCGATCATGCCCTTGGTGCGGCGCTTGGGCTTAAAGGGCAGATACAAATCTTCCAGCTCTTGCTTGGTCGGCGCGGCTTCAATCGCCGCATGCAACTCTGGCGTGAGCTTGCCCTGCTCTTGAATGCTCTTCAAAATCGCTTCGCGCCGATCCGCCATCTCACGCAGATAGCCTAGGCGATACTCCAGTTCACGCAACTGAATATCATCCAGCCCATCGGTGGCCTCTTTGCGGTAGCGCGCGATGAAGGGCACGGTCGCCCCGCCATCGAGCAAGCTCACCGCCGCCTGAACCTGAGATTCTTTGACCTTGATTTCTTGCGCGATCTGACTAACGATACTTTGCATTGACTCTTCCCTTAGACATCTTTTTAAACAAGCGCGAGAGTGTGCCACGCGTTTAGCCTCGCAAGCCTCTGGAGAGCTCCCCCCAGACAGAAAAATTGCATCCAGTGGCTTCCAAAGCAAGCCAAAACCGCGCTATAATCATGGGCTACGCTGCAATAAAACGCGGTGTTGAGTGGGACCTTAGCTCAGCTGGTAGAGCAGCGGACTTTTAATCCGTTGGTCGCGAGTTCGAATCTCGCAGGTCCTACCAAAAATTTAGAAAAGCCTGTGAGAGATCACAGGCTTTTTTCTTTTCGTGTAGCCAGACCGTACCGTGATCACACTGTGCAGCAGAAAAACGGCTTTTTGTAAGCCCATGGTACAAAATCGACCTTGCCGCAAATAGCCGATGTGAGATGGATGCCCACACAAAAGTGCATCAAACGAACTGATTGATGTAAGACTTGATTTCATCTACAGCATGGTCGTACGCCTGAAAACGCATGGCATGTCCATTAGGATCGTTCCCGCTGAAGACCACTTCACAATAAGCTGGACGAATCACGTTCACAATTGAACTGAATTCGCTCTTGCTCTTTAAGACTACTTTTGATAAAGCTCGCGCAGCTGCGTATGCGAGCAGATCCGCTAAGTCCAACTGTAGCGGCTTGATGCCATGTACGGTCTCGGGTTCGAATCTCGAATCATTCGTATCTAATCCAAAAAAGCTTCGAAGGCCATCGACCTTACGGCGCCTCATATCCATATGCGGGATCTTAGTCTTGTCTCCATCAATAAAAGCACTGACTTTTGAATGAGGCACGGCGCTAGACAGAAGCACTGTGGCCGCGTAGTAGCTGAGCATCATCCTATTCTTGAGGCTACTCACGTCCCATGTGTCGCGCAAGGACCCGTTAAGCTTGTCAGAATCTGGCCCCTCCCAAGCTCCCATACGAATTGCATCGGGCGCATTTTGCGTGTTCAAATAGCCTACCCACCCACGCACTCCCGAATCAAAAGAAACACTCATCAAGTCAAACAAAAAGCGAAGTACCTGCTCAGTTGAGAACGTAGCAAAAACGGTCTTCGCTCTCGCGTCCGCATTGAACATGTTGCGACAATGAATCCGAGCGTCTTCCGGCAATCCGTAGCGGTTCTTCACTTCTTTTAAAGCCAAGTCTAGAGTAGCCATTTTTACTGCAGGAACAATGACATACGCGAAAGTCACGATTTCATTCGAATGGCTTTCGTCTCCAAAAACGACGATGGGCTTCTCGATCACGTTCATACGCTTACTGATTTCTCTTATATGTTTGATTTAAGGACGCTAAACAGGTACACATATTCCACCACATCTGTCATCCGCGAACTTAGCAGTGAATTCAATCGAAAAAGTCCAACCGCCTCTAGGCTACATTTCTTCTCGAATCCGCCTCCCTTTGTGGCAAGCTCTCGCTTATGAACGCTTCAATCGCATCCAAGATAGAGATCGATGTACTCTGCATCGGCGGCATCAATTTAGATCGCAAGCTCAAGGCTTTGCACGCTCTGCTTTCGGGCAGCTCCAATCCTTGTGTGGCCAGCGAATCGCCCGGCGGCGTGGCGCGCAATGTGGCGGAGAATTTGGCGCGGCTGGGGCTGCGGGTGGGTTTATGTGGACAGGTGGGGCGGGATGCGGCGGCTGAGGCTGTGCTCGCGCCTTTGCGGGCGCTGGGGGTGGATACGCGCGCTTGCCTCGTTGCTGAATCTGGTAACACTGGGAGCTACACGGCTGTGCTCGATGCGCAGGGGCAGCTCGTGATGGGCATGGCGGATATGGCGCTGACGGAGATGCTCACGCCTGACTTGCTCGCGCCTTTGCTCTCTGCGCAAAGCCCCAAGCTTTGGATGGCAGATATGAATTTGCCGGCGAGCAGCTTGGCGTGGCTCGCGCAACGAACACTTGGCGCTAGGCTCGTGATGCTGGCCGTCTCTGAGCCGAAGATGGATCGGCTTCCGAGCGATTTGCGCGGTGTGGATACGCTGGTACTCAATCGCGGTGAGCTGGCTGCGATTGGGTTTTCTGAAAACGATATGGGCTCTGCGTTTGCGAAACTGCATGCAGCGGGTTTGCAGCGCTTGGTGGTGACTTTGGGCGAGCAAGGCGTGGCATGTGTCGAAGTGGGAGAAGTGACGCATATCAAGCCTGAATTGCCCGCCAATTTGCAAGTGGCCGACGTGAGCGGCGCAGGCGATGCCTTCTGCGCTGGCCTGTGCGCAAGCTATCTGCGCTATCCTGCGGATGCGTTGGCGCAGCATGCCAAGCGGGCGATGCGCCTAGCTCTGCTCACGGTGCAAAGTGCGCAAACTGTGAGCCCCGCCATCACGCCTGATTTGATTTGAGATAACGCATATGCAAGCCAAAGAACATTTGAACATTCACCCCGAAGTCGCGCAGGCGTTGGCAGAGGGTCGCGCCATCGTCGCACTTGAATCCACCATCATTGCGCACGGTATGCCGTATCCGCAGAACGTGGCCACGGCCTTGGAGGTGGAAGCGGTGATCCGCGCTCATGGCGCGATTCCCGCCACCATCGCCGTGCTGGAGGGAAAAATCTGCATTGGCCTCTCGCGTGAGCAGATCGAGGTGTTGGGCAGCACCCCTGATGTGATGAAGCTCAGCCGGCGTGATCTGCCCTACGCAGTAGCCACTGGCAAGCCGGGCGCGACGACGGTGGCCGCTACGATGATTTGCGCAGCGCTCGCAGGCATCCCCGTGTTCGTCACGGGCGGCATCGGCGGCGTGCATCGCGGCGCGGCGGAGAGCTTTGATATTTCTGCGGATTTGCAGGAGCTGGCGCAAACGAGCGTGGCCGTGGTCTGCGCGGGGGCGAAGTCTATTTTGGATTTGCCGCTCACGCTGGAAGTGCTCGAGACGAATGGCGTGCCTGTGGTCAGCGTTGGCCAAGATAATTTCGCAGCGTTTTTTACGCGGGACAGCGGCTTGAAGGCCGATTTTCGCATTGACGAACCCGAAGCGCAAGCTCGCTTCATCCGGACCAAATGGGCGCTAGGCTTAGATGGCGGCGTACTCATCAGCAATCCTGTGCCCTCAGAGAGCGAGATTCCCGAAGCGCAGATCAACCAAATCATTGATGTAGCTTTGAAAGAAGCCACCGCCCAAGGCATCGCGGGCAAGCAGGTGACGCCCTATTTGCTCAAGCGCATCAACGAACTCACGCAAGGCGCGAGCCTCAAGACCAATATCGCCTTGGTGAAAAACAATGCGCGTGTGGGTGCGCAGCTTGCCGTGGCTTTGGCTAAAGTGAAATAGCCGTCAATCTCATACCGTTCGGGCTGAGCTTAGCCTGTCCTGAGTTTGTCGAAGGATCGAAGCCTAGGCGAGCCCTTCGACAGGCTCAGGGCGAACGGGATGGTGGCAGTCCATTAAATCCACCCCGGTAAAATCGGTGCATGACCGCAGAAATCACCAAACCAGCTCAACCGGGCCTCGACGCCCTCGCCAAATCTTTCGATCCCCAGCCCATTGAATCCGTCTGGGGCCCCGAGTGGGAAAAGCGCGGCTATGGCATGGCTGGCGTGCGCGGCACGGGCGAGCCCAGCGCGGAAGCAGCCGCCAAGGGCGAGAATTTCTCGATTCAGCTCCCGCCGCCCAACGTCACAGGCACGCTGCACATGGGCCATGCGTTCAACCAAACGATCATGGACAGCCTCACGCGCTATCACCGCATGCGTGGCTTCAACACCG
>JAAFJC010000132.1 GCA_013297925.1 Comamonadaceae bacterium | reverse complement strand
TCAGCCAGGCTCGGAATTTCGATTTCGTTATAATCAATGAGATATTTGAGCGGGCTTTGTTTGATTTGAAAGCCATCGTTTCTGCGCAAAGGCTGAAGTTTGCAGCCCAGCGCCGAGCCAAAGCCGCTACCTTCCTCGCACTGAATATTCACTGAGCATCTTTGCTCGCCTAACTTCTGGAGTTGCCCAAATGGCTCGTATTACCGTTGAAGACTGCTTGAAACAGATCCCCAACCGCTTTGAGCTCGTGCTCTCTGCCACCTATCGTGCCCGCATGCTCAGCCAAGGCCATACGCCCAAGCTAGAAAGCAAAAACAAGCCCTGCGTGACCGCCCTGCGCGAGATCGCCGCCGGCAAAATCGGCACCGAAATGCTCAAGAAAGTGCCCATCTGACCATTGTTACGACACTGATCCCGTAAAAAAGCGCCTTTTCAGGCGCTTTTTGCATGGAAATTGCTTCTCTTGATACTATGTGAATGATATGAGCGCTGTGATGAAACCGATTCGGGCCAAGGCATCCGCCAAAAGCCCAAAGCAAGCCGCCGATGCTGCCAACGCAGCCGCTGCGAGCTTTGCTGCGCTCACAGCCAAACTCGACTACCTCCCCGCCGACGATGTAGAAAACATCCGCCGCGCCTACCGCTTCGCCGATGAAGCGCATTTAGGCCAAATGCGCGGCAATGGCGAGCCCTACATCACGCATCCCATCTCCGTGGCATCGCTCTGCGCTGAATGGCGGCTTGATGCACAAGCGCTCATGGCAGCCCTCATGCACGATACGCTGGAAGACTGCGGCGTGAGCAAGCCCGAGATCATTGAAAAATTCGGCTCGCCCGTCGCCGAGCTGGTGGATGGCCTCACCAAACTCGACAAACTCGAATTCAACACGCGCGAAGAAAACCAAGCCGAGAGCTTTCGCAAAATGCTGCTGGCCATGGCGCGCGATGTGCGCGTGATCCTCATCAAGCTCGCCGATCGCAGCCACAACATGCGCACCATGGACGATATGCCCCGCGCCAAATGGCCACGCATCGCGCGTGAAACGCTGGATATCTACGCGCCAATCGCACACCGCTTGGGCCTGAATCAAACCTACCGCGAGCTGCAAGACTTGAGCTTTCGCCATCTGCACCCTTGGCGCTACGCCACGCTCACCCGCGCTGTGCAAAAAGCACGCAGTCGCAGGCGCGATCTCATTCAAAAAGTGCAGCGCGATATCGAAGCCAGCTTTGAAAATGCCACGCTCCCCGTCACGATCTCAGGCCGCGAGAAAACGCTGTTTTCCATCTACAAAAAGATGGACAGCAAGCACCTGAGCTTCGCCGAAGTCACCGATATTTACGGCTTCCGCCTCATCGTGCCGAGCATCACCGATTGCTACACCGCGCTTGGCGTGCTGCATCAGCTCTACAAGCCCGTGCCCGGCAAATTCAAAGACCACATTGCGATTCCAAAGATCAATGGCTATCAGTCGCTGCACACCACCGTGGTGGGCCCCAGCGGCGTGAATGTGGAATTCCAAATGCGTACTGAGCCGATGCATGTGGTGGCCGAGAGCGGCATTGCCGCGCATTGGCTCTACAAATCGCATGGCGAGCAGCAAGCTTTGGAAGGCGTAGACGAGCCCAATTCAGCCGCTGCCGATGCAGAGCGCCTAGGCACGCAATGGCTGCAATCCCTGCTCGATATCCACAACGAAAACCGCGATGCCTCCGATTTCTGGGAACATGTGAAGATTGATCTCTTCCCGGATGCGGTCTATGTGTTCACGCCCAAGAGCGAGATCATGGCCATGCCGCGCGGTGCAACGATTGTGGATTTCGCCTACGCGGTACACACCGATGTGGGCGATCACACGGTGGGCGCGAAGGTCAACGGCGAGCAAGTGCCGCTGCGTACTGAGCTGAAAAATGGCGATGTGATTGAAGTCGTCACTGCTGAGTTTTCCAAGCCCAATCCCGCTTGGCTCGGCTTCGTGCGCACAGCGCGCGCGCGCAGCAAAATTCGCCACCATTTGAAGACGCTCTCGCTGCATGAATCCGTCGATCTGGGCGAAAAGCTCTTGCTGCAAGCTCTGCGCTCCGAGGGCATTGATGCGCTGCCCCCAGAAGACGAAGCCAGCAGCAGCCTCTGGGGAAAAATCCTGCGCTTCTCAGGCAACCAAACCCGCGCCGAAATGCTGGCCGATATTGGTTTGGGAAAACGCGTGGCCTCCATCGTCGCCAAGCGCTTGGTCACCCTGCTCGCTGCAGCCGGGCAAAAGCCCGATCCCCTGCTCATGAGCAAAGAGCGCTTCACCGCGCACGAGCAAATCTCCCAAGGCGCCATAGTGCTCGATGGCCGCGATGGCGGCACAGTGCAATACGCCAGCTGCTGCCAGCCCATCCCCGGCGACGCGATCACCGGGTATCTGGGGCGCGGCGAAGGCCTGCATGTGCACACAGCAGATTGCAGCGTGGCACAAAAGCTCATGCAAAAAGACAAAGAGCGCTTCATCGCGGTGGAGTGGAGCGACGAGCCCCTGCGCGCTTTCGCCACGACCGTGATCGTGACGGTGCAAAGCGGCAAAGGCGTGCTCGCCAAAGTCGCCTCCGCCATGGCTAGCGCAGAGGCAGATATCAAGAGCGTGGATTTAGGCAGAGACAGCGAAGTGGGCGCACCCACTGCAGACCTACGCTTCGTGATCGATGTGCGCGATACGGCGCATTTGGATGCAGTGCTGCGTACGCTTTCGCGCACTGCGCGGGTGAACAAGGCGAGGCGCATCTCCGGCTAGCCCCTAATTTTTACGCTAAATTACGCCTCAATCTGTGGCCTAATCATGGGTTGAACAATTTTTCACTGGAATTTCATCATGGCCGACAAGATCAGAACCGAAGCAGACCGTAAGCGTAGCCCTAAGCCCGTATTGCCCAATGGCGTATCCATGCCTGTGAGCCGTGGCCAAAAGGTGAGCTTGGAGCGAGGGAGCGCCACGCGCAACAAGAAAAACGCTGGTAAGCGTCCGAAAAAAGGCGGTTAATCGTCTTGAGGGAAGGCTACTCTGCCTTCTCCAGTTTCACCGCGCAGTATTTGAATTCTGGGATTTTTCCGAACGGATCAAGCGCTGCGTTGGTGAGCAAATTGGCTGCGGCCTCAGCGTAGGCGAAGGGAATGAAGACGGTGTTTGCCGGTGTTCCCTCATCGATGCGCATTTGCAATTGAATTCTTCCGCGCCTTGAGCTGACCGCTATCAGCTCGCCGGCTTGCACTTTCATGTGCGCGGCCAGCGCGGCATTCATCGAAACCGTTGCCTCAGGCTCCAGAGCATCAAGCATGCTCGCACGGCGCGTCATCGAGCCGGTGTGCCAATGTTCGAGCTGGCGGCCAGTGATGAGCACATAGGGATACTCAGCGTCTGGCGATTCGTTTGCGGGGATGAAGCCCGCGGGCACGAGCTTGATGCGGCCATCTTTGGTGGGTACATCGTTTTGAAAAACGATGGGCTGGCCGGGATCGTCTTCGGTGAGGCATGGATAGGTGACCGAGCCAACACTCTCTAACCTTGCCCAGGTGATGCCCGCAATCGCGCCGTGCATGGCTTGGCGCATTTCTTCATAGACGGCTGCGACGCCGCTTTGCTCTCCCGGATAGTCCCAACTCAAGCCAAGTTGCTTGCCAAGTTGCTGAATGATCCATAAATCTTGCTTCGCATCGCCAGGCAACGGCAAAGCTTGGCGGCCGAGCTGCACCATGCGATCAGTGTTGCTCACTGTGCCCGTTTTCTCCGGCCAAGCGCTTGCGGGCAGCACCACATCGGCCAGCCATGCGGTCTCGGTCATGAAAATGTCTTGTACGACGAGATGCTCTAGGCTTTCCAAAGCATGCCTTGCGTGCGCCAGATCAGGATCGCTCATCGCAGGGTTTTCGCCCATGACGTACATGCCGCGAATCTTGTGCGGGTCGCTCTCATCGGCCAGCACTTTGTGCATGATCTCGACCACGGTGTAGCCGGGCTTGTCATCAAGCTTCGTGCCCCAGAAATTTTCGAACCAAGCGTGCGCCTCTTTGTTGTCCACACGCTGGTAATTTGGCAGCATCATCGGGATCAAGCCTGCATCGCTAGCGCCCTGCACATTGTTTTGCCCACGCAATGGGTGGAGCCCTGTGCCAGGGCGACCAATCTGCCCGGTGATCGTGGCAAGGGCTATCAAGCAGCGGGCATTATCCGTGCCATGCACATGCTGGCTCACGCCCATGCCCCAGAGGATCATCGCGCTCTTGGCGGTCGCGAATGTGATGGCCACTTCTCGGATGGTGGCCGCATCAATCCCGCAGGCTTGGCTTACGGTTTCGGGTGAAAAGTTCGCCACCTGCGCCTTGAGTGCTTCAAAATTTGAAGCACGCAGCGCAATGAATTCGCTGGCGAACAGCTCTTTTTCTATGATGGTGTAGAGCATCGCATTGAGCAGGAGCACATCCGTATCGGGCTTGAATTGCAGGCTTTTCCACGCATGGCGAGCGATGTCTGTGCGGCGCGGATCGGCCAAGATGATTTTCGTGCCTAGCTGCGCAGCATTCTTCATCCATGTGGCAGCGACTGGGTGATTCGACGTCGGGTTCGAGCCGATGATAAGGATGACCTCGCTATGCGCCACATCGTTGACTTGATTGCTCACCGCGCCCGAGCCTACGCCTTCGAGCAGCGCTGCCACGGAGGATGCATGGCATAAACGCGTGCAGTGATCGACGTTGTTGGAGCCAAAGCCGGTGCGCACGAGTTTTTGGAAGAGATAGGCTTCTTCGTTGCTGCCTTTGGCTGAACCGAAACCAGCGAGGGACTTTGAACCGTGTTTGTCA